>JALEHB010000242.1 GCA_022763285.1 Pseudomonadales bacterium
ATATGGTGGCGCGGGCCTCACAGTTACATGCCAACTGTGCCAGTGGCCAGTTTGCCGCCGACATGAAGGTCAGTCTGGAGAATGATGGCCCGGTGACTTTTCTGCTGGAAATGACCTAAGCAGCAGCTCAGGAACCGCTGATCTGGTTTTCTTCCTCGGCCTGACGCTTGCGAATCATGCGTCCCGCCAGAATTCCCAATTCAAACAATGCCCACATGGGCAATGCCAGCATCGATTGGGTAAAGGGGTCAGGTGGTGTCAGCAGCATGGCCACGACGAAACAGCCCACTACAACATAGGGGCGTTTTTCCGCCAGGGAATCGGGTTCGGCAAGGCCGGCCCAGATGCAGAGAAACACTGCAACCGGAATTTCGAAAGCGATGCCGAAAGCAAAAAAAATGGTCAGTGCAAAGCTCAGGAAGCTGCTGATATCCGGGGCTACCTGGATGCCTTCCGGTGCCACCGAGATAAAAAATGAAAAGACAATACCGAACAGGATATAGCGGGCAAAGGCGATGCCCCCATAAAAGAGAATCACGCTGGAGATGAACAGGGGGATGGCCACCGCTTTTTCATTCTTGTAGAGACCGGGCGCAATGAATGACCAGAGCTGATAGAGAATATAGGGCGCTGCCAACAGCACTGAAACATAAAAGGTCAGTTTGAAGGGGGCAAAAAACGGCGAGGTGGGGTCGATGGCAATCATGCTGGCCCCCTCCGGTAATGCCGCGATCAGGGGATCGGCCACATAGGTATAGATATCATTGGCAAAGTAGAACAGCGCCAGAAACAATACCACCACGGCAACCAGGCATTTCAGAATGCGGTCGCGCAGTTCAACCAGATGGTCTATCAGGGTGAGTTCTTTTTCTTCTTCAGCGGAGCTCATTGCTTGTCTTCTTTGGCAGAACTCTCTTGGTCGGAAGTCTTTTTATCAGAAGCCCCTGTATCAGAAACCCCTTGGTCAGAACTCGCGTTGTTATCGGCCGAGGCCAGTTTCGGGTTTATGCCACTGCCATAAAGCTGCCGGCCAGCATCCTTTATTTCCTCGCTTACTTCAGCGATTTCCTGGCGGGCTTCATCAATCTGTTGCTCGGCCTGTTGCAGGGCGGTTTGTTCCGAGGCGCCAGGATCGAAATTATCCGAGCTGACAATCTTGTTCACCGAGTCTCTGGTCTGGTCGGCGGCGGATTGCACCTTGTCCTTGGCTTCCTCAATTTCCGCCATCACCGATTCATTGTGCAGCTGCCGGCGAATTTCGTCGGCATTGATCTCTCGTTCAATATCCGCCTTGACCCGATAAAAACTGCGGCGAAAGCGACCTACCCACAAGCTGGCCGTGCGGATGGTGCCGGGCAACTTTTCCGGACCGATAACAATCAGGGCCACAATGGCTACCAGTATCAGTTCGGTGGTATGGATATTAAACATAGTCAGGAAAGCGGAGAATGGAGAAAACGGGAAGGGGACACTCGCAATTCAGCAAATTACAGTCCGGCCTTGCCAAGCAGAGGCGAAGCGAGACTTGAGATGCCAAATTGCGAGTGTCCCCTCCGTGCTATTTGTCTTCGACTTTTTCGGCAGTCGAATCGATGGTTTCGCCTTCCTTGTCGTCATCGCCATCTTCGGATTTGTCCGGGTTATCCTCGTCCTCATCCTTCATGGCTGTCTTGAATCCTTTCAGGGCGCCGCCAAGGTCGGAGCCGAGGTTGCGCAATTTCTTGGTGCCAAACAGCATGACCACGATCAGCAGTATGATCAGCAGCTGCCAAATACCAATTCCACCTACACCCATAATAAACCTCCAAATCCAGGCGCGACCGGGCAGCGGTCGGCCGGAGTATCAATTTTGTCGAGAGGCCTTCTCGTCAAGGCCGGATATGTTAAAGCGTTTTCTGAGTTCCTCCAACACTTGCTCCTGATCAAGTCCCAGGTGACTGAGCATCACCATACAATGGAACCAGAGGTCGGCGGTCTCATGAATCACTGCGGCGCGCGCTTCAGCGGCACCGCTCGCCATGTCTTTAGCAGCCAAAATAGTTTCTGTGGCTTCCTCGCCCAGTTTCTCGAGAATCTTGTTGATTCCCTTGTCATGCAGGCTGGCCACATAGGAAGAATCAGGCGAGGCGCCCTTGCGTTCTTCCAGTACTTCGGTCAATTGTTTAAGAACATCACTCATGGCGGTATTGTCATTTTCCCTTGTTGCTATCGCTTACGATGTGCTGGCTCAGTTGTTGCCATACATCGCGGCCGGGTCCTTGAGTACCGGCTCATTCACTTGCCAGCTCTCATCCTCAAGACGCTGAAAAAAGCAGCTTTCCCGTCCAGTGTGACAGGCAATGCCGCCGATCTGCTCAACCTGATAGCAGAGGGTATCGTTGTCGCAGTCCAGAAACACATCGATAATCTTCTGCACATTGCCGGATTCTTCACCCTTGCGCCACAGGGCGGATCTGGAGCGCGACCAGTACACGGCGCGGCCTTCCCTGATAGTGACCGAGAGTGCTTCCCGATTGGCCCAGGCCAGCATCAGGATTCGCCCTGAGGCCGCGTCCTGGGTGATGACAGGCACCAGGCCGTCCTTGTTCCATTGCACCTGATCGAGGAAAGAAGTCATGGCTCAAGTATGCGCTTTCAGCGCTTAAAACTCAAAAGATCGCTCAAAAGAAAGACCCCGGTAATTGTCAGTACAGCAGTGATAACAGGGGTGCCTGAAACCCAGGAATTCAGGGGCTCAAACAGGCTTGCAGCGGCCAGCAGCAGGGCCAGAATGCCGCCGGTGACAGCGCGCCTGTGCCGCCTGCTTTCCCGTTCCAGTTGTTGCTGCTGCAGCTCGGCCAGATTGGCATTGAGGCGCTGCAGTTGACGGGACTGACTGATAGCATCCAGGACCATGACCGGGAGATGCGGCAGCTGATCCACCCAGTTTGGCAGTTCTTCGCCAATCTTGTTGATCAGGGTAAAGGGGTTGAGTCGTTTACTGTTCCAGCTTTCCAGATAGGGCAGGGCAGTTTGCCACAGGTCCAGTTCCGGGTAGAGCTGGCGGCCGAGACCTTCAATATTGAGCAACGTCTTCTGCAGAAGTACCAGCGAAGGCTGCACCTCCATGTTGAAGCGCCCGGCGGTGCGGAACAATTGCACCAGCAGATGGGCAAAGGAAATGTCCTTCAGCGGTTTTTCAAATATCGGTTCACAGACGCTACGCATGGCGGATTCAAATTCACCAATACGAGTGCCGGCAGGAACCCAGCCGCATTCCACATGCAACTCTGCCACCTTTCGGTAGTCACGTTTGAAAATCGCCAACAGGTTTTTGGCCAGATATTCCTGATCATCGTCTGACAGGGTGCCAATGATGGCGCAGTCGATGGCGATATACTGCGGGTTCTGCGGATTTTCCCTGGAGACAAAGATATTGCCAGGGTGCATATCGGCATGGAAAAAATTGTGCTCGAAAACCTGGGTGAAAAATATCTCGACCCCGGTTTCTGCCAGTTTCTTCAAATCAACACCCGCTTCCACCAGAGCTGCCACGTCGGTAACCGGAATACCGTGGATGCGCTCCATAACCAGCACGTCGCGACGGGTGTAATCCCAGTAAATCTTGGGAACATAGAGCTCGGGAGAGTTTTCGAAGTTGCGCCGCAACTGGCTTGCATTGGCGCCTTCCGATTGCAGATTCAGTTCATCAATGATGACCTTCTCATAGTCATTTACCACTTCCACCGGATGCAATCGTTTGCCGAGGCTGGTGCGCTCTTCAATGAGACGGGCGATCCATTTCAGCAATTTCAGATCGGCAGTCACCACTTCCCTGATACCGGGGCGCAGCAGTTTCACCACCACTTCTTCGCCGCTCATCAGCTTCGCCTTGTGCACCTGGGCGACGGAGGCAGAGGCAAAAGAGCGGCTTTCCAGTTCCTGAAAGATGTCACTGGCTGGCTGGCCCAGGGATTTGGCAATTATTTCCTCAACGCCGGGTTTCTCGAAGGGCGGTACATTGTCCTGCAGGGATTGCAATTCATCCGCCAGTTCCTGGTCAAGAAAATCCCTGCGAGTGGAGAGTAGCTGGCCAAATTTGATATAGATCGGCCCCAGTTCTTCCATGGCCAGACGCAGGCGCTGGTTGCGGCTGCCTTTGCCCTTGCTGCTGAACAGCCAGGGCAGGCGCGCGGGAAGCAGCGCGGCGCGCAAAAAGCTGCCACCTGGCTGATCGACGAGAAAGTCGTCCAGCCGGTATTTGGCAATAATGCCAATAACGCGAATCAGGCGGGGTAGGTGGGACACAGTCTGTGGGCCTTTATCCGGGCGTCTCGGGTGCGCAGCTTTGAGGGCTGGCTAAGATACCACCAGTCCCTGTTACTAACAAGGCGCTTTGCTAATAACTGTCAGTTTTTCAATTGCTTAGCTTGTTCGTGCGAGTCTTTAGCAAATCCAGCCGGGCACTGGCGCGATCGATCTGCAGGCGCAGTGCGTCCAGTTGTTCCTGGAACAGCGCCAGGTCTTCCTGATGGGGCA
>JALEHB010000025.1 GCA_022763285.1 Pseudomonadales bacterium
GAAGTGGATGGCATCAGTGTCTATGACGATTTTGCCCACCATCCCACGGCTATCGAAACCACCCTCAAGGGCATGGCGGCGCGGATCCGGGCCGAAGGCGGCAGCGGGCGATTGATTGCAGTTATCGAACCACGCTCCAACACCATGAAGATGGGGGTTCATCAGCATGAACTGAACCTGGCCTGTCAGTCGGCCGATACCGTGGTGTGGCTCCGGGATGAAGCGTCGGCCATCGATTTTTCCAGCCTGTTGGCCGACAGTGCCGTGCCCAGCTATGCCTTTCCCTCGGTGGATGAAATCACTGCCTATCTCGAAGAGATCTGTCGCAGTGGTGACCGGGTGGTCATCATGAGCAATGGCGGCTTTGGTGGTATTCACAACAAGTTGCTGGCTGCCCTCAGTCACCATCCTGCCCATCTGTTCTGAGTACAATTGACGTCCCGATTCAGGTTACCATGGGCTCATGCTTGCATCTGATGTCCAGGAAATTCCCCTGTTTCCCCTGAAAGTTGTCATGTTTCCGGGTGGCTTTCTGGATTTGCAGATATTCGAGCGCCGTTATATCGATCTGGTCAGCCAATGCCTGCGTAACGACAGTGGCTTCGGCATCTGTTTGCTGCGTGAGGGCGAAGAGGTGGTGCGCACTCCTGGCAAGCAGACCATTCACCGGGTGGGTTGCCTGGCCCGCATTGTGGACTGGGATCAACTGGAAAATGGTCTGTTGGGAATCACTGTGCAGGGCCAGAGCAAATTTATGGTGGAGGACTGCTGGCAGGCCGAGGATGGCGTCCTGCAGGCCAAAATTCGCTACAGCGATGAGGATGTGCTGGGCGCTGCACCCATTGCGGTTGAACAGCAATATGAACCTCTGGCAGAGTTACTGGAGTCACTGGCCACTCATCCCATGGTGCAGGAGCGAGGACAGACCATCGACTATCAGGACTTGCGTGATCTGGGTTGGCGCCTGGGTGAGCTGCTGCCGATTGAGCTTGAAGACAAACAAACGCTGTTGGAACTGGAAGACCCCTCACAACGCATCCGGCAGATTGAAGAAATCGTGGCTGACCTGGCCAATAGCAGCTAGGCCGGAATCAGCGCACATCTATCAATGAATCATCAACTGACAATTGCGGTACAAGTATGCTGGCACGATTGATCGATGTATCCGGCTGGAGTCATGAGCAATGGCTGGCGGCTTGTATCCTGGCATTTATTGTCGTGACTGCCGTTGTCGTCCTGTATCGCTTGCTGGGTCTGTGGCAACGCAGCCGCAAACGCAACTACCAGCCCAATCTACGGCCCCTTCGCAGGAGTCGGCATTGATGCGCCCGGCCTTGCTGCTGTGCCTGTTGCTGTCGATGCTCAGCAGTGAGGCCATCATCGTGCGCCACGATGTCAGCTCGGCGGACTATGAAGTGCGCGCCAGTGACTACCCGGCGGTGTTTTTTCTGGAGCGGCAGGGTTCGCGCAAGGTCTGTGTCGCCACCGTCATTCATCCCCGCTGGGCCATCACCGCGGCCCATTGCGCCGCTGAGACCATGCTGGGGGAAACCACCGCCGCCGGTCGCCGCTTTGCAGTCACCGTCGCCAACCGGCAACGGGAGATTGATCTGGTGATTGCTCACCCGGAGGCAGATCTGAACAACAGTGCCGATGTGGATCTGGCCCTGCTGCGCTTTGCCGTGGCTGATTCCTTGCCGCGACCCATGCCTCTGTATAGCACGGCCGATGAACTGGGGCAGGTAGCTGATATTCTTGGTTGGGGGTATTTCGGCCTGGGCACTACCGGCCGTCAGTATGACGATGGTCGTCTGCGTCTGGCCCAGAACCGTATTGATGTTTCCGCCGTACGTCTGCGTATGGTGTTCGACGACCCGCGCCTGGTGGATTCAGGCAGTCTGGCACTGGAAGGCTCGCTGGGACTGGGGGATAGTGGCGGTCCGGCCTTGTTGACGACGCTTGCCGGTCCCGCCCTGGCGGGCATTGCCGTGGGGGAGGTACGAGACCCTGACTACAGCGAGGAAACCCAGGGCCATTATGGTTCAGTCACCGTCTATGAACGCATCAGCCAGCATCTGGACTGGATCGAGGCTGTGCTCGGTGGTCCGCCACCCTATGACAGTTAGTTTTTCAATTTACCTAATGAGGCAATACAGATGATCAAGAAGATTATTGGCCTGCTCACCGTACTGTTGCTGTTGGCAATCGGGGGCATTATTTTTTATCTGGATTCCCTGGTACAGCGGGGCATCGAAGTGGCCGGCAGTCGGGTGCTGGGCACGGCGGTGACAGTGGATTCGGTGTTCCTTTCCCCCCTGTCGGGCAGTGGTTCCATCAGCGGCCTGCGTATTGCCAATCCGGACGGCTTTGATTCCCCCTATGCCTTCGAACTGGGGGAGGTGTCCATGGCTCTCGATCTGGCTTCTCTGTCCACGGATCTGGTGGAAGTGGATTCGGTGATCATCACCAGTCCCCGCATTACCTATGAAACCACCATCACCAATGACAATATTCGCGCCCTGATGCGCAATATCGAGACCGGTGGTTCAGGCAGCCAGGAAGAAACTGCAGCCGCCCCGGGCAAGGACATCATCATCCACGATTTCCAGATTCTCAGTCCGCAACTGGATCTGGTGACCGCGGTGGCTTCGGCGCCGGTGCAATTGCGGGACATCCAGTTGACCGGAATCGGTACCGGCAATAATGGAGTGACCGCCCGGGAATTGACCCGCATGATCCTGTCCCGGATCAATCAGGCCATCATCGAAGGCAATATTCCCGGTCTCGAAGGGCTTCGCAATGAGGCCCGGGAACGCCTGCAGGAAGTGGAAGATGAGGCGCGCAGCCGGGTAGATGACGCGGTTGAGAATCTGGGCAATAGCCTGCGCGATATTCTCAACTAGCCGTTTCTGCAGTGGTCGGGGCGGCGCAGTCATTATGCTGCCCCGGCAATAGCTGCATGCTGCGGCCACTGATCCGATAGGCCAGTAGCGCCAGCCACTCCCGAATGCCGGTACGCAACAGGGCCAGATTGTTCAGCAATGAAAATTGCACTTGCCAGAGCTGGCCGGGATTACTGTGCTGATCAACCGGCCAGGCATTGACCGGCCAGTCCTGCTGACAGAATACCGCCACAGCCCGCGGCATATGATAGGCCGAAGTCACCAGCAGCCAGTTTTCCCCCGCCTGTGGTTGTAGCAATTCCCGGCTGTTAAGGACATTCTCGTGGGTATTGCGGGATTCACTTTCATACAGCACCTCGCGCTCCTGAAGACCCAGCTGATTCAATAACCAGGGTGCATATTCCGCTTCCCGGAATTGCTGCCGGGTCAGGGACCCGGAGCCACCACTGTAAACCAGTCTGGCCTCGGGATAGAGCCCGGCCAGCCAGACAAAGGCGGTGAGCCTTTCGGCCGCATCATTGAGTTGGGGCTGCTGCCAGGTGGCCGACAATTCTGCATCAATGCCGCCGCCGAGCACGATGATGCCGTCCACCTCAGCCGGCAGGGCGGCAGCGGCCGGATAGCGTGTCTCCAGTGGCTGTAACAGGGCCTGGCCCAGAGGCAGGAAGGCCACGCAAATCAGGATCAGGGCGCAGAGAGATAGCAGGCGACGAGCCAGGGCGATCCTGCCGGCCACCAGCAGAAGCCAGCCCGACACGGCCAGCAACAGGATCAGGCTGTCCGGGGACATCACCAGCCAGAACAGCTTGGAGGCCAGGAAAAACAGATTGTCGGTCATGAAGCCTCCTCTGCGGGGGTATTGATAGCCAAGATATTGAAAAACCTTCTGATTTTGTTTCGGCCGGCTGCGGCGACAGACCAGTAATTGCCTAGACTCCGGGCCTGAATTTGCTACTATCGGCGGACATTTTTCTATTCACGTCAGGAGCATGACATGACAATTCAAGTGGGCGATACAATTCCAGCAGCAAACTTCAAGATCATGGGCGCCGACGGCCCTCAGGATATCAGCAGTGATGAGATCTTTGCGGGCAAAAAAGTGGTGTTGTTTGCTGTACCGGGTGCTTTCACGCCGGGTTGTTCCGTGACCCATTTGCCGGGCTTTGTGGTCAAGGCTGACGAGATCAAGGCCAAGGGCGTCGATACCATTGCCTGCATGGCGGTGAATGATGCCTTTGTCATGGGTAAATGGGGCGAAGCCCAGAATGCAGACGAATTGCTGATGCTGGCTGATGGCAATGGCGAGTTCACCCAGGCGATTGGTCTGGAACTGGATGCCAGTGGTTTTGGCATGGGCTTGCGGGCGCAGCGTTTTGCCATGATTGTGGATGATGGCAAGGTCAGTCATCTGGCAGTGGAAGCGCCGGGCGAAATCAAGGTCAGCACTGCAGACGCGATTCTGGAAGCGCTTTAGGTCGGCCATCCAGATAATTCTCTGCAAAAACTGCCCGGGAGCACAGTGATGAAAACGCAATTCCTTGACTATCAGGATGGTGACACAGTCCTGGAAGCCTATGTCGCCTATGAGGAATCCGACCAGCAGAAGCCGCTGGTGCTGGTGGCTCATGACTGGACCGGTCGACGGGAACTGGCCTGCAAGGCTGCCGACGAACTGGCCCGTCGTGGCTATGTCGGTTTCGCCCTGGATGTTTATGGCAAGGGGGTCTTTGGCAAGGACGGGGATACCGAAGGCAATGCCGCCTTGATGGAACCCTTTGCCAGCGATCGACAGTTGCTTAGACGGCGCGTGAAAGCTGCTCTGGTGGCTGGCCGCAATATCCCCCAGGCCGATGCCAGCCGGGTCGCCGCCATGGGTTTCTGCTTTGGCGGCATGAGCGTGCTTGAACTGGCACGCTCCGGTGCCGATGTCGCTGGGGTGGTCAGTGTGCATGGCATTCTGGCCCCCGGGGACGTGGACAATGAAGAGGTCCGAGCCAGTGTCCTGTGCCTGCATGGGCACGATGACCCCATGGCACCGCCGGAACAGGTGCTGGCCTTCGAAACGGAAATGAGCGATGCCGGCGCCGATTGGCAGATTCATGTTTACGGTGGCACCGTTCATGCCTTCACCAATCCCGCGGCCAATAATCCGGATTTCGGCACGGTCTATAATGAACGGGCGGCGCGCCGGGCCTGGCAATCGCTTTACAATTTCCTGGATGAGATCTTCGCGGATTCCTGATCCGACACAGCCAGCAAGAAAACCAAAAACAAAGCAAAGGTTCCCGTGTAATGAGCAATTCTTCTGACCCGGCCCCCGCCGGGTCAAACCCCGCTTCCCTGCGCAGTCGCATAGGCCTCTGGCTGGGACCGGCAGTGTTTCTGTTCATGCTACTGTTTGTTGATCTGGATCCGGCCAATCCCCTGGTGACCCGCATGGCCGCGGTGATTCTGCTGATGGCGATCTGGTGGATTACCGAAGCCATTCCGCTGGCAGCCACGGCCCTGTTACCTATCGTTCTGTTTCCGCTGTTGGGCATCATGCGGGGGCGGGAATTACCTGCCAGTGGCAGCATCGATCTGTCATCCGCTGAGTTGGCCGATGGCCTCAGCCTGGCGGATATCGATGTGACCTTTCCCAGTGTCGCCAATCAGTATATGGACTGGATCATCCTGCTGTTCATGGGCGGCTTCCTGATTGCCGTGGCAGTGGAGAAATGGAATCTGCACAAGCGTATTGCCTTGCATATTCTCAAGGTGATCGGCGGTAAACCCCATCGCCTGGTGCTGGGTTTTATGCTCGCCACCGGTTTTTTATCCATGTGGCTGTCCAATACCGCCACGGCCATGATGATGATGCCCATGGGCATGTCCCTGATCCTGCTTTATGAAGAGTTGAACAAAAAAGCAGTGGCCCGTGGTGAGGTGCTGGATGCCCGGGCCGACAATTTTGCCCTGACGCTCTTGCTCGGCATTGCCTATTCCGCCTCGATCGGTGGATTCGCCACCCTGATTGGCACACCACCCAATGGCATTCTGGTTACCCAGTTGTCACAGCTCTTTCCGGATGCGCCTGACATCACTTTTTCAAGCTGGATGGTTTTCGCGCTGCCCATGAGCGCCTGCTATATGCTGCTGGCCTGGTTGTTATTGACCCGGTTTATTTTTCCCTTGCCTACCGACACGCCATTTAGCGGCAAGCAATTCATTCGTAGCGAGATAGAAAAACTGGGTCCCATGGGAACCGAAGAAAAAAGAGTGGCGGCGGTCTTCGTGACCGTGGCCGTGCTGTGGATGACCCGCAAGGAACGCCTGTTTGGTCCAGAACTGGATATTTATGGCTGGAGTCATTTTCTGGACCAGTTCCTGCTCAGCATTGGCACCTCGCCGGTGGGTTATATGATTGACGATGGCACGGTTTCCATCGCCATGGCCCTGACCCTGTTCATGATTCCGGCCTCCAAAGCCAAGGGTGGCCGGCTGTTGGAATGGGACGATGCCCGCAAGATTCCCTGGGGTATTTTGCTGTTGTTCGGTGGTGGTCTGGCCATTGCCAAGGGTTTTAGCACCTCTGGTCTTTCTGACTATGTAGCGGTGCAATTACAGGCGTTGATGGGCGATGCGGATCCTCTGGTCATCGTGCTCAGTACCGTGGCCTTTATCACCGGCCTGACTGAAGTGGCCTCCAATACCGCGACCATATCCCTGTCACTGCCGATCATGGCAAGTCTGTCACAGGCCATTGAGGCCCATCCCATGCTCTTGCTGATTCCCACAACTCTGGCGGCTTCCTGTGCCTTCATGTTGCCGGTCTCCACTCCACCCAATGCCATCGTCTATGGTTCCGGGCGGGTGCCGATAATGAAAATGGTGGTGGCTGGCCTGTGGCTTGATCTGTTGTCGGTGTTTTTATTGACCGGCTTTGTTTATACCCTGGGTCACCTGGTTTTCGGTGTTTTGGGTGAGTTTCCGCTGTGGGCTGCCCCCTGATGGTGCTGTAATCAGAATCCGTTCAAGTTCGCAAAACACCCGAAAGGGTATTTTTGCCAGCCATTAGTTGTGCTAATGTTGCAGATTGGGTTGACAAAAATTTCAGCAATATCGGCTGCTTAAAGTCACCTGATTACAGAATTTCGACAATCCAGCAATAGAACTGGAAGCGCTATTCAGAAACCGCCGAGAGAAGAATCGAGAACAAAATGGTGTTGAGCAGATCATGAATGATCACCATTCGATTGATGACAAGTCGGGTCCACCCTGTCCGGCCGGGGATGATAATTGCCCCAACCTCGATGAAGTGCAAAAGCTTCGTGAAGAGGTCAAACAGCTGGCAGCTCTGGTGCGTACCGATGAGTTGACTGGCTTGTTCAATTTCCGTTATTTCACCCAGGCCCTCAGCCTGGAGATGGAACGTACCCGCCGTTCCGGGCAGCCGACCTGCCTGATAATGTGCGACCTGGACCACTTCAAGGAGATCAATGATGTGCACGGCCATGAAGTGGGCAATATGGTGCTCTCCCATGTGTCCAGTCTGATTCGTAAAACCATTCGTCGACTGGATATTCCCTGTCGCTACGGTGGCGAGGAATTCGCCCTTATCCTGCCTGACACCACTCTGCGTCAGGGTGTGCGCTTTGCCAATCGTCTCCGATTGATCATCGAGAATTCACCACTGAAGAGTGGTGACCTGTTGCTGGGTATCGAAGCCAGTTTTGGCGTCGATGTCTATATGCGTGGTGAAGACGTCAGCGAGAAAGAGTTTGTGGAAAGAGTTGACGGTTTTCTCTATGCCGCCAAGGACCGCGGTCGCAATCAGGTTTGTCATGCCAGTTTCGAGAATTCGGAAGGCGATGACTCCAGCGGTCAGAGTATCGGTCTGTAATTGGCGCAGCTGTCCCTGCCGCTTGAACAAGAAGCCTGTTTCAATCCTTGCTGCGATTCCTGAGCTGTTCTACTTCCCTGGCCAGATGATAAAGAATGGCCGCCGTGGCACCCCAGATTCTGTAATCCTCATACATTAATTCCAGTATGCGTCTCGGCTCGTTGTTGTATTCCATGACCGAGCTGCGATAGGCGCTGGTATCCAGTACCAGTTCCAGTGGCGCCTGAAAGATGTCAGCCACTTCGCGCGGGCAGGGAATAAAATTCTGTTCCGGCTCAATGATGCCAATCACCGGTGTGATGCGGTAGCCGGAGGGCAGGGGCATCTCACCCAGATTTCCCAGCACATCCACCTTGTGTCGGTGCAGGCCAATTTCTTCTTCACTTTCACGCAGGGCGGTGGCCACAGAGTCATGATCTTCCGCTTCCCAGGAGCCACCGGGCAGACTGATCTGACCGGCATGACTGCTAAGATTCTCGGAGCGCACTGTCAGCACCACTTCGGCTTGCCGGGATTCAAATTGCCGGGTCACCGGTATCAGCACTGCAGCCCGCCGCAGGGAATCATGGTTGTTTTCCAGCAGGCGATTAACCGATTCATCGGGATGGGGAATGGTCTTGATCTGTTCCGGATCCCGATGCTCAAAATAGTGCAACAGGTCGCTGAAGCGGCTACTGGATTGCTGGTGCTTGCTCATCAGATTCAATACATCGGGTGTGGGAGTACTGCCAGAGCATGACGCCAGGCGCGCCATGCCAACTCACTATAGTCTGTCAGGCACAATTTGTCAGCACTGCATTGCCGGGAGTCAGGTCCGGCGCCGTTTTTGCGCCGTTTCCGGGGCTCACGTACACTAGCTGCTGGCCTTAAATCGGCAAGGGTCTGAGCATGATGCCGGATTGATCTGGTCTGGTTGTGAATTGGCAGGGAGAAACAATGCGAACACGCGTAACTGAATTGCTGGGTATCGAGTACCCGATTGTGCAGGGTGGTATGCAGTGGGTGGGCAGGGCAGAGTTGGCCAGTGCCGTATCCAATGCCGGTGGCTTGGGTATCCTGACGGCACTCACCCAACCGAGCCCGGAGGATCTGCGTCGGGAAATCGAGCGCTGCCGGGAGCTGACTGACAAGCCCTTTGGGGTCAATCTCACCATTCTGCCTACCATCAAGCCGGTGCCCTATGAAGATTATGCCCGCGCCATCGCCGAGAGCGGTGTCGGTATTGTGGAGACAGCGGGGCGCAATCCCGAGCCTTTCCTGCCCCTGTTCAAGGAAGCGGGTATCAAGGTGATTCACAAATGCACCTCGATTCGCCATTCCCTGAAAGCGGAACGCATTGGCTGCGATATGGTCAGCGTCGATGGTTTTGAGTGCGCCGGCCATCCCGGTGAAGATGATGTGACCAATCTGATTTTATTGCCCCTGGCGGCGCGCCGACTGAAAATTCCCTTTCTGGCCTCCGGTGGGCTGGGCGATGGCCGCGGTCTGGCGGCCGCTCTGGCCATGGGCGCCGATGGTATCAATATGGGGACGCGCTTTATGGTGACCCGTGAAGCGCCGATTCACGAATCGGTAAAACAGGCCATGGTGGACGCCAGTGAGCTGGACACTGCTCTTATTTACCGCAGTCTGCGCAATACCGCCCGTGTTTTTAAGAACGAGATCGCCCAGCAGGTGCTGGCTATTGAAGCGCAGCCGGGTGAAACCCGTTTCGAAGATATTCGCGAGCTGGTCTCTGGTGCCAAGGGCAAGGAACTGCTCGAGAATGGCGAGCTGGATCAGGGTATCTGGTCTGCCGGCATGGTAGTCGGCTTGATTGATGATATTCCTGCTTGCGAAGAACTGATTCAGCGCATCGTTAAGGACGCAAAGGCGATTATCAACGATCGCCTGCAAGCCATGGTGGCCGGTTAAACGCTGTCCTAATTCCATTAATTACCAGGCTTTTAATAGTCATACTTATAATTTGCAGACCTAGGATTTGCCATGAAATTAACAGACAAGACAGTTGTGGTTACTGGAGCTGCCAGCGGCATCGGCCGTGAGCTCTGCCTCCGTTTCGCCAAAGAGGGGGCAGGTGCCGTTATTTGTGCCGATATCGATGAAGAGGGCCTGCAGCAAACAGCCGCTGCAATAGATGGTTCGTGCAAAGCCAGGGCCGTGGTCTGCAATGTTGCCGATGAGCAGGACGTCCAGGCCCTGGTGCAGAAGACTCTGGATGAGTTCGGGCAGATCGATCTGTTTTGCTCCAATGCCGGCATTTTCACGCCAGGTGATGAGAGTGTCGACAATGAATCCTGGCAGCGCATCTGGGATATCAATGTGATGGCTCATATCTATGCCTCCCGGGCGGTGCTGCCGGCCATGCTGGAGCGGGGCGAGGGCTATCTTCTCAATACCGCCTCGGCAGCCGGCTTGCTGAGTCAGGTGGGTTCAGCGCCCTATGCAGTCACCAAGCATGCAGCCGTGGGTTTTGCCGAATGGCTTGCCATCACCTATGGTCAGCGCGGCATCAAGGTATCGGTACTCTGCCCGCAGGCAGTGCGTACCGCGATGACGGCACAGGGTGGCGGAGTAGCCGCCCTGGATGGCATGCTTGAGCCAGAACAACTGGCTGATACGGTGGTTGAATGCCTGGACCGGGAAAGCTTTCTGGTCCTGCCGCATCCCGAAGTGTTAACGTATATGCGTCGCAAGACCGATGACTACGATCGTTGGCTTGGTGGCATGCAGCGACTCAATGAGCGCTTCGCCGATGCCTATCAGGAGCGGCAACAAGAGCGGCAAAAAAAATCATAAGACAATCTGGAGAGCGGGTGAAAAGCAAGGTCAGACAGGGCAGCCTGGGCTCGCAAATGCCTGGCCGGCAACTGATGCTGGCAATCCTGGCGTTGCTGTTGCTTTGCCCTGTTGTCAGCGCCACCGCCCAGGAAACCATCCCGCTGACCGACGGCAGCAGTCTGGATGTGTATCTGCTGCGTCCCGCTGAAACCACAGATCAACCCAGCCCCCTGCTGATACTCATGGGCGGTGGTTCCGGCAACCGGGCCATCTCCCGGGACACCTCCATGTGGCTGGGCAGTGGCTTCTCCCGGCGCGGCTGGATGGTGGCGGTTCCGGTATCACCCAATGGCCGTGCCTTTCGCGGTCCGGCCAATAATGCCCTGATACCACTATTAATTGAGGCCCTGCAAGCGCGGGACTCTGTCGCCTCCGGCAAGACATTATTGGCAGGAATTTCCAATGGTGGCCTGTCGGCGCTGGAAATTGCACGTCGTGATCCCGAAGCCTATTTGGGGGTGGTGGCGGTACCCGCCGTGAGCAGCTCGGTGTTTGATAATCGCAAGCTGGCCGGTTTCCCGGTTTATCTGCGCATTGGTGGCAATGATGAACTGGGCTGGGCGCAGCGCTTTGATGAAACCGTATCGGTCATGAGAGAGGCGGGTGTCGAGCTGGATGCGGCGCTACTGGATAACGCACCCCATATGTTCCGTATGGACTGGACTACGCTGGAGCCCTGGCTCGACCAGGTGCTTGAGCAATAATTCAAACAACAAGCAACTTTTCCGTTAGACATCCTGACTACAAGAAAATGGAGAAAAACATGACAATCAGAAATATCCTTTTGGCCGGTGGCGCAATGCTGTTCAGTACCTTCCTGTCTGCCCAGCCCCAGGCCAGTATCGAACAACTGGACTGGATGACGGGCAACTGGGCCGGCATGCTGGGCCCCAATCAGCTGGAGGAAAACTGGATTGCCACCGAAGGCAGCTCTATTGCCGCCATGGTGAGGATGACCGGTAATGGCGCCACCAGCATGTTTGAGATGATCACGATAGAAGAAGCCAATGGCACTCTGGTGTTGCATATCCAGCAATTCGATCCGGGCTTTGAGCCCCGCACCGAAGCGCCCCAGGAAATGATCCTCGAAGAGATTAGCGCCAACAGCGTCAAGTTCAGGGCGGTCTCCGAAGGGGGCATGTCTACCCTGGGGTACAGTCACCCGGATGCGGATTCCTTTATCATCCATGTGGGCCGCCCCGACGGCAGCACCCTGGATATTCCTCTTCAGGCGCGCAGCCTCTGGTAGGTCAGGCGGGAAACAACTCCGCGTAGCTGCAGAAGCGGTCACAGGCGTCTATCTGTGCCCGCATCTGCCCGTTGAGGCGCAAGTCGGCGTCATAGGGATGGATGCCAATACGCAGGGGCAGGCCGGAGTTGCGGGCCCGCCAGACGTTGAAGCGGTTCCACAGACCGAGACTGCTGGCGCGCCAGGCGGTGTCGGCTTCATAGCCGGTCAGAGGCAGTCGCCGAAATCGCTGCTGGTCCGTGTGCAACACCCCTGCCAGCAATTCCACCTGGCTGAAAGGCAGCGCTTTCAGGCGCTGCCAGGGCAGCTTGCCCAGAGCCCAGGCCGGTGGCACGTAGAGCGTCGGTGGCTTCAATCCCTGGCGCTGAAACCAGTCATGGCAGTCCTGAATCAGGCTGGCTATTTGCTCTTCCCCGAGACTCAGATGCTCCGCCGCCAGGCGTGACAGAAACAGACTGTGCAGTTTGTGATACAGGCTATGGCAGTGACTGACCTGATGGGTCCAGCCATGGCCTGCCAGAATCAGGCCCTGCTGCTGCCAGTCACGTAATTGTGCCAGACCCTGTTCGCGCCAGTCCTTGCCTGGTACCACCAACAGGGTAATGGGTTCCACCTTGCGGGCGCGCAGCGCGTCAATCAGCGCCTGGCAGACATCCAGTGTTTCCGGCATCACGTCATGGATAGACACCAGACCGGTGAGAGCCCTGTCAGTCATTATCCTCATCCTTGTTCTGTTGCAGTTCGCTAAACAGATTCAGCCAACCGTGCACAGCTTCTTCGTGGGCGGCCAGTGCCGTTTCCATGGCAGTCTGGGCTTTCTTTTCCCGTAGCAGCGGATCGGTGTCGCACAGCCGGGCGATGGCATCGGCCGGATGTTCATTATCGGGAAACTGGAACAGGCCCCTGGCTAGGTTCTCCCAACTCAGGATGCCACAGTGGCTGGACACCAGCACCAGTCGCCGGCGCATCATGGCTTCCAGGGCAATGGTGCCAAAGGCCTCAAGATGTGAGGGCAGAATCAGCAAGTCATGTTCATCAATGACGCCCACAATCTGCTCCCGGGGCAGGTGGCCCATGAAATGCAGGTTGTCCAGTTCGCCAGCCAGGGCCTCGATGTCATCCCTGAGCGGGCCTTCCCCGGCAATGGAAAAACGAATTGCGGGGAAGCGGCGCGCACATTCCAGCAATCCCTCGATATTTTTTTCCGGTGCCAGTCGTCCGGCATAGAGTACGGAGTCCAGGCTTTGTGGTGCAGCCGGAATGGGTTCTGCCAGAAAGCGTTGATCCAGTGGCGTGCCCATTAGCGAGATGCGGGTATCGGAAAGATTGCTGGCAGAGTCGATCATGCTTTTGCTGTTGACCACCACGCAGGCAGCGTTCTTGAACAGCAACCAGTTCTGGAATTCCATATAACTGCGGGTGACGGTGCCCAGCATCCGGCCCCAGTACATCTTGCACAGATCTTCTATCAGGGTGTGAAAACCGGCCACCAGGGGCACCCCCAGGCGCAGGGCGGCATACAGTGCCAACAGACCGAAGGGGCCATTGGTGGCGGCCACTATGACATGGGGTTGTTGTTGCTTGAGTTCAGCATAGACCCCGGAGGCATGGGGAAAGATCAGCTGCTGGGTAGCATCGCCGGGCAGAGGCAGGCGAAAGCGGGAGTAGTGATCGCCATC
>JALEHB010000243.1 GCA_022763285.1 Pseudomonadales bacterium
CTGACCTATGACTGCTTTCAGTGTCTGAAGGCACAGTTCCTGCCGGACGGGGTCAATCTTGTGCATGTGCGCCGGGAGACCAGACAGGATCCGAATTACCAGATTTCGATTTTTAATATAGAAACCCTGAGAGTTATCAGTCTGACGGATACCTCCCTGGATGAGTCGCCCAGTATTGCCCCCAATGGCAGCATGATCATGTATGCCACCAAGGCCAATGGGCGCGGTGTGCTGGATGCGGTGTCCATTGACGGTCGCGTGAAGTTCCGATTACCATCGTCGCGAGGCGATGTGCGTGAACCCTCCTGGTCGCCATTTTTCGACTGAATTCGTATCTGAAGCAAACCCGAATCAAAGCCTGGACGACTAACAAAATTTACAAACTTTGGCGGCTGTTCGCCGCTAATATGACTATTAACGGGTGCTTGAGAAATGATCAGAAGCGCCCATATTGCTTAAAACAAGCCCTCTGGAGGATAGAAAGCGTGGTAAAGCACTTTAATCAATTTGTTAAACTGACCGTAATTATTGGCTCTTTGCTGGCTCTGGCAGCCTGTAGTTCAACTGGCGAAACTGACGGCAGTGAAACAGGGGGCGATTCTTCCAGCTCCAGCAGTTCCTCCTCCGGCAGCTCGGCCCGTACCAATCCCGGTTCCGGCAGCGGTCAGCTGACCCAGGAAGAGATCCGCGCCCAGAATGCCCTGGAACAGACCGTGTTTTACTTCGATTTTGACGTGGCTGAGTTCCAGCCCCAGGATCGTCAGACCCTGATCTACCATGCCCGCGATCTGGCAGCCAATGCCAACAAGCGTGTGCGTCTGGAAGGGCATGCCGATGAGCGCGGTACCCGCGAATACAACCTGGCTCTGGGCGAGCGTCGTGCCAATGGCATTCTCAATTTTCTGATCGTCAATGGTGCCTCCCGCTCCCAGATCGAAGTGGTGAGCTACGGTGAGGAAAGACCGGCAGCCACTGGCCAGACTGAAAGAGCCTATGGGCTGAACCGACGTGTCGAAATCGTCGAACGATAAAATCAGGTAACTTATGAACGCACTGCTCTTGAGAAAAACCCGACTCATCACCGCCAGCTGTCTGATGCTGCTGGCCACATCCACTGTGGCGCAAAACAGCTCGGTGGTGGAATCCCGTGGTGTCACGCCCGGGCAGGGCAGTGCTTCCGCCGCAAGTTCAAGCAGTAACAATGACGCCCTGTCCCTGTTGCTGGAGCAGAATCAGCAGCTGCGGGCCGAGTTACAGGCGGTGCGCGCCATGGTGGAAGAGCAGGGCTTCGAGATTCGCAAGCTGCAGCGGGATTCCCTGAACCGTTATACCAATATGGATGATCGCCTGACGGCACTGGAATCGGCGGCCGCCCGGGCGCCGATTGCTGCCAGTCCCGGCGCCGGCGCTGCCAGCACGGCCAACCCGCTGGCTGCAGCAGCAAACAACAATGCCGGCACTGGCAATAGCAGTGCGGCCCTGGCGAACACGGCGGGCACAGGCAATAACGCCATTGGTGGTCTGTCCAGCAGCAGTACCAGCAGCAATACAAGCAGATCCATCGGTGGCGTCAGCAATGGCAACACTGCCAGCAACGGTGCCGCCAGCAGCAATCGCAATAGCGGCCGCGGAACCCTGCAACCGGCGGTGCTGAGCGAACAACAGCTTTACCAGATGGCCTATGATTCGGTCATCAACAGCAATTTCGAGCGCTCCCTGGCGGAATTCGATCAGTACCTGAGTATCTATCCCCAGGGCCGTTTCGTGACCAATGCCCATTACTGGAAAGGGCAGGCCTATCTCTATCTCGAGCGTTTCGCCGAGGCCCGTGACTCCTACGAAATGATTCTCGAGCAATACCCGGATTCTGCCAAGTTGCCCGATGCCATGTATGGTCTGGGCCTGGCCTATCAGGGCCTGGGCAATATACCCCGTGCCCGGCAACTGATGAATGATATCAAGCGCCGCTTCCCCAATACCGGCGTTGCCAATCTGGCCGACACGCGTCTGCTGAGTCTGGACTGAGTGATTTTGATGCCCGGTTCTTTGCCCTGGCAAAGCCGGCACTCTGGCAACGATGACTGACTCGCCCAGCCTACGCATCACCGAGATTTTCCATTCCCTGCAGGGGGAAGCCCGCACCGTGGGCCTGCCCACTGTGTTCGTGCGTCTCACCGGCTGCCCCTTGCGTTGCCAGTACTGCGATACTGCCTACGCCTTTGAGGGCGGCAAGATGCAGAGCCTGGACAGTATTGTGGAGGCAGTACAGCAACACGGTGCCAGACATGTCACCGTCACCGGCGGCGAACCGCTGGCCCAACCCAACTGCCTGCCGCTGCTCAGCCGCCTTTGCGATGCCGGCCTGCAAGTCTCGCTGGAGACCGGTGGTGCCATGGATATCAGCGACGTGGACGAGCGGGTGTCGGTGGTTTTGGATTTAAAGACACCTGGCTCTTTGGAAGCCGACAGAAATCGCTATGAGAATATTTCACTGCTCAAGGCCAAGGATCAGGTAAAGTTTGTCATCTGCAATCGCGATGACTATGACTGGTCCCGGGCCAAATTGCAGCAGTATGATCTGAACGACAGGGTCGGCGAAGTGCTGTTCTCCCCATCCTGGCAGGAACTGCCGCCGGCTGAACTGGCGGACTGGATTCTCAAGGACCGGCTGCC
>JALEHB010000026.1 GCA_022763285.1 Pseudomonadales bacterium
CTTCCACTGCCTGATTGTGGCTCATGTAATTGTTGCCGGTGAGGGTTTTGAAAAAACCGGTTTTGCCCAGCTTGTCCATGATAGGCCCCTTGATTTCTGACAGGTGTAAGCGGATGCCCCGCTCTGCCAGAGTCTTGTTGATATGCTCCAGTGACTCCAGGGCGCTGAGATCTATCTCGTTGACCGCTGTGCACATCAGCACAACATGTTTCAGCTTCGGCTGTTTTGCCACCAATTCAAAGATCAGCTCTTCCAGATACTGGCTATTGGCAAAATACAGACTTTCGTCCACCCGCACCGAAAGCAGATTGTCGAAGGTTTCCACCTTGTGCCGGTCAATATTGCGAAAATGCTCGGTTCCGGCCACACGCCCCACCACCGCCACATGGGGTTGTGAGGTGCGGTAGAGGTGGATAAAGATGGATACCAGCACCCCGGCGGCAATACCGATCTCCACCCCCACCGCCAGAGTCAGAATCAGGGTCAGACAGACCGCCACAAAATCGGATTTCGAATAGCGCCAGGATTTCCACAACATGGAAAAATCAATGAGAGGCAGAATTGCCATGACGATGATTGCGGCCAGGGTGACCCGTGGCAGCCAGTACAGTGCCGGTGTCAGCAGCAAGGCCACCAGGGCAACAATCAGGGCCGTGTAGAAGCCCGCCGCCGGTGTGGCCGCACCGGCTTCAAAATTCACGCTGGAACGCGAGAATCCACCTGTCACCGAATAACCACCGCCCATGGCACTGGCAATATTGGCGGCTCCCAGGCCCACCAGTTCCTGATCCAGATTGATACGTTCCTGTCGACGTGCCGCCATCACCCGCGCCACAGAAACCGACTCAACAAAGCCAATAATGGCGATCAGCAGAGCCGAACCCCAGAGGCTGCGAATCAGTTCGAAATTCAAAGGCGGTATGGCAAAGACTGGTAATCCCGCCGGCACTTCGGCAAGTATCGCCACGCCATATTGATCCAGCCCGAAAGCCCAGACCAGGATCACGCTAATCAGGGCGGCAAATACAGGCCCGGCCCGCGACAGCATGGTGGCCAGACGCTCATCCACCTGACGCGCCAGGAGTAATTTTTTCAGGCTGGTCTTGAAGAGGATGATAATGGCAAATGCCAGCACCCCCAATGCCAGAGTTGGGTAGCTGAGCTCGGCGCGCACCGCAAAGACCTCCAGCAGCAATTCCACAAGATTCTCTCCTCCAGCCTCCACGCCCAGCAGGAAGCGCAACTGGCTGAAGCCGATAGTCATGGCCGCTGCCGTCACAAAGGCGGTGATGACCGGATGGGAGATAAAATTGGCCATAAAGCCCAGACGCAACAGCCCCA
This sequence comes from Pseudomonadales bacterium, assembly GCA_022763285.1. Taxonomy (GTDB): domain Bacteria; phylum Pseudomonadota; class Gammaproteobacteria; order Pseudomonadales; family Pseudohongiellaceae; genus UBA9145. The sequence continues at coordinate 1,342 of JALEHB010000026.1, forward strand.
GGATCAACAGAACCACTCCGGACATCAGCGCCAGTGCCATAGCGGCAACCACTATCTCGCCGGGATCGGTCAGGGACAGCTTGCCCAGTGCTGCGGCAGTCATCAGGGACAGCACCGCCACCGGCCCCACTGACAGGGTCGTGCTGGTGCCAAAAAAGGTATAAACCGTCAGCCCCAGAATGGCTGCATAGAGTCCCACCTGGGGCGGCACTCCCGCCACCAGCGCATAGGCCAGCGCCTGGGGCACTACCATGATGGCAACCACGATAGCGGCAATGGCATCGTCGCTGAAGCGGGTTTTGTTATAGCGCCGTCCCCAGTCAAGTATGGGCAGATAACGCTTGAGAGAAACAGACTTGTTCAACACGTGCTCGATTCTTTTACTCTTCCCGGGGCTTGTCCATCATTGCTTCAATGTCAGTACTGGCACGTTTGCGACGGCCCAGCAACCAGCGACCACAATGATTGCAAGAGAACAGCAGCAAATCCAGCAACAGCAGAAAGACGATAGCAGCGCCGACTCCCCAGAAAATCGCCAGACTGTTCAGGGGGACAGTGTAGCCATATTCTTCCAGGGTCTCATCAAAGAACTCGGCGTCCGGGCGCAGCAACACATGAAAGAAGCGGCCCCAGGGGCTGCCCTGCAGGGCGGCCTGCTCGGCACTGAGTCGGCGATAGCGGGACACGATCAGGGCCACACTGTCGGCATCGCTCTGAAAAACCCGGTCGCTGCTATTGCGGTAATAACTCACCAGGGCGTCCAGATCACCGTCGAACAGCACGTCGGCGGTGCGCTGAAATCCACTGATGTTAATGGAGACTTCCCGGTAATGGGCGTCCACCCGGGCCTCGTACTGATCGACAAAGGCCGGCACCTGTATGCCCAGCAACAGGCCGAAGGCAAATATCATCAGGCGGCAGCTACCGCGTAGTATTGGCAGAAATGGTAATCGCATGTGGGCTTTTCGGCCTCAATCCGTTATTAGCCCGGCTCTCTTCGGCTTCATGTATTGGACAATCAGGCCCGGTGGTTTATCCCTGGGCCAGCAGATTACGCAGGTCGATAATGGCTGCATTGGCCCGGGAAATATAATTGGCCATGGTCAGAGAGTGATTGGCAAAAACACCAAAGCCGGACCCATTGAGAATAACAGGAAAGAACACGGTGCGCTGACTGGCTTCCAGTTCACGAATAATCTGGCGAAAACTGGCAACGGCGTTCTTGTCTTCCAGCACTGACCTGAAATCCACCTCTACCGCTTTTAGAAAATGCAGCAATGCCCAGGTAGCGCCACGTGCCTCATAAAAGACGTCATCAATCTGCAGCCAGGGAGTCCGGACTATCATTTCCGATTGCGCAGGAGTCGACTGAGCCGCCGCCGGATCACCAGACGTGTCGGTATTGATTCTGGCCTGCCCCACACTGGCGCTAAGACGCTGGGAAAAGCTCCCCAGGCGCGACTCCACATTCAACAGCCACGTGGACAAGTTGTCTGCGCGGGCATAGAACTGGGTACCACTGCCAGGGCTGGCGATGCGGGCCAGATAAGATTCGATAAAGCCGATGGCCTCCCGATACTCTGATTCCGGCTGAGGAAACAGCCAGCTTTCACTATCAACACTGAAATTGGGTTCGGCAAGTATCAGATCGGGATCTTCGGTGGACTGGGACTGGCTGCGACTGAAATTCTCACGCAGTGCCCGCGACAAGTCACGCACCTGAATCAGGACCCCATATTCCCAGTTGGGGATATTATCCAGGTAGAGTCCCGGCGGCATGACATCATTGGACAAATAGCCACCGGGCTTGTCCAGCAGGGTTTCCGTAACCCGGATCAGGGCCGCCGTGCTGGCACTGCCCACCACTTGCTCATTGCTCAAGCCTGCCAGTTTGCTACGGGTGTTTTCTTTGATGTCGAAAGCAGCCGGCTCAGCGCTCCAGTAGATACCCAGCACGACAATAAACACCAGCAGTATGCCCAGGACACTGATCAGTAAATTGCGCCCGGAGCCGGACCCGCCCAGTCTGCCGAGAAAGCTGTTGGATGACTCAGTCACCACGACTCTCTTGCTCGGGCATGCGCAGGCGGATGCTGTAACGACTGGCCAGTTCGATATTGCCGCGCAGGCGATAGCCATCGACGGCATCGCGCATGACACTGAAAATCCAGCGGGCCTGCTCGTCATTGGGCGCGGTTATCAGGAAGAAGGCTTCGTGCTCGCGGGCCTGGCGAGCGATATCCGCCAGTTTCTCCTGTACCGAATCGCTGCGGCTTCGCACCTGGGGCGCGTCCAGGTCAAAAAACAGGTCGCCGGATTGTTTTTCTGCGGCCAGCATGGCTTCGGCACGGACGATGGCGGTATGGGACTCATCCACAAACCGGGCCCGGTCCAGCAAGGTTTCCGCTTGCTCGAACAGACCTTGACGACTTGCATCTTCCGCCAGTTCTACATAGCGCAGTACGATGGACTCCAGGCCTTCCAGGGCCAGGGCGTTGTCGGGCTCGTAGGCCAGAACCCGCTGAAAGCGGGCATGGGCATTGTCATCGATGGGCGTCAACAGACGGTCAGCATCCAGAGCCTGCAAGCCTTCGAACAGCAGATCTGCCACCAGTCTTGCCTGCTCTGCGCTCTTGTCACCGGTATAGACCCTGGCCTCGGACAGCACTCGCACGGCCGGCGCCGCAGTATCCGCCGCCGACTCTTCATTGCTGGCGGGGTCGGTGCTGGCGCAGCCAATCAGGCCGATCAGGGGAATCAGCACTGATAGCCTGGCGATGGGGAATGGTGGCCTGCGCTGCTTCAATTCAATAACTCCGAAAAAGGCAGGAAACTGAGCATATCACCCTCTGCCACGGGGGTCTGTGGGGGAATTATGGCAAGTCCGTCTGCGCCACTCAAGGAAGCCGCGACACCGGAACTCTGGTTGACGTAGGGTTGCAACTCTACCCGGCCGGCCCCGTTTTGCCGCAGGCAGACCCGCAGATACTCCTGACGAGAACCACTGGCGGGACGGCTAAAACCGGCCGCCACCGGTAAGGACAAGGGCGTCAGATTGCTGCAACC
>JALEHB010000027.1 GCA_022763285.1 Pseudomonadales bacterium
GAAATCAGGATCATCCTATGCCAAAACTGAAGTTCTTGCCCCATGAAGTGATCTGCCCGGAAGGCGCGGAAATCGAGGCCGACAGCGGCGAAAGCATCCTCAATGCTGCTCTGGCCCACAAGATTCCCATTGAGCATGCCTGTGAGAAGTCCTGTGCCTGCACCACCTGCCATGTGATAGTGCGTGAGGGCTTCGATTCTCTTGATGAGGCTTCGGAGAACGAAGAAGACTATCTGGACAAGGCCTGGGGGCTGGAAGCCGAATCCCGGCTGAGCTGTCAGGCCCTGATTGCCGACGAAGACCTGGTCATTGAAATCCCCAAATACACCATTAACATGGTGTCGGAGGATCACTGAGATGAAATGGACCGATGTGTTTGATATCGCCATGGCGCTGGCGGACGAGTATCCCGATACCGACCCGCGCTACGTCAATTTCGTGGATCTGCACCAGTGGGTCTGCGGCCTGGAGGGCTTTGACGACGACCCCGCCAGAAGCGGTGAGAAAATTCTCGAAGCGATCCAGGCAGCCTGGATCGAAGAAGCAGATTAAACCCGAAAATACAGGGGCTTAAGTTCACACAAAGCGTACAAAACCGCCGCATAACCACGTATAATGCGCGCTCTTTTGCGTTAACAGAATACTGGGAGACAAGATGGCGATCGAACGTACTCTTTCCATCATCAAGCCGGATGCCGTGGGCAAGAATGTCATCGGCGAAATCTATGGCCGTTTCGAAAAGGCCGGCCTGCAAATCGTGGCCGCCAAGATGCTGCAACTCAATGACGAGTCAGCAGGCGGATTCTACGCCGAGCACAAGGAACGACCCTTCTTCAAGGATCTGATCGAATTCATGACCTCCGGACCGGTAATGGTCCAGGTGCTTGAAGGCGAGGATGCCGTGGCCAAAAACCGTCAGCTTATGGGAGCAACCAACCCGGCTGAGGCGGAGCCCGGCACTATCCGTGCAGACTTTGCCAAATCCATCGATGCCAATGCGGTGCATGGATCTGACTCAACGACTTCAGCAGCACGTGAAGTCAGCTACTTTTTCAACGACGAAGAAATCTGCCCGCGCTAGAACGGGCGGTTCTTAATGGAGCAGAAGGAAATGACTGAAGCGGGCAAACACAATCTGGCTGGAATGAGCCGGCAGCGTTTGCGCGAGCTGTTCACTGAGCTGGGTGAGAAACCGTTTCGTGCCGAGCAGGTTCTGAAATGGATACACCAGCGCGGTGTCCTCGATCTTGATGCCATGACAGACATCAGCAAGGTGCTGCGTGAAAAGCTCAAGCAGCAAGCAGTCATTTCCCTGCCAGATATCGTTGAAGAACAGCTTTCCGAAGACGGTTGCCGCAAATGGTTGATCGAAGTGACCAGCGGCAGCCGTGTGGAAATGGTTTATATACCGGAGGCAGGGCGCGGTACTCTTTGTGTTTCGTCCCAGGCTGGTTGCTCACTGGATTGCAGTTTCTGCGCCACTGGCAAGCAGGGCTTTAACAGCAATCTTTCGGTAGCGGAAATCATTGGTCAGCTCTGGTGGGCCAATCAGAAGCTGGGTGGCTTTGACGACAAAAAGGAACGGCCGGTCAGCAATATTGTCATGATGGGCATGGGCGAGCCATTGTTGAATTTTGACAATGTCATGGAAGCCATTGACTTGATGATGGACGATGTTGCCTATGGCTTGTCCAAGCGCAAGGTCACCATCAGCACTTCCGGTGTGGTCCCGGCGATTGATCGTCTGAGTGATTATACCGATGCATCCCTGGCTATTTCCCTGCACGCGCCCAATGATGAGCTGCGCAGTTCCATCATGCCGATCAATCGCAAATACCCCATCGCCAGTCTGCTGGACTCTGTGCGACGTTATATGGCTTCCCTGCCGGACAAGCGTGTTCCGGTGATTGAGTATACGCTGATAGCCGGCGTCAATGATCACCGCCAGCACGCCCGGGAACTGGCTGCGCTGCTGCAGGATTTCCCCTGTAAGATTAACCTGATTCCCTTCAATCCCTTTTCCCTCAGTGACTATCGCCGTCCCAGCGGTTCCTCGGTGAGCAATTTTCGCCAGATCCTGCAGCAGGCGGGATACACCGTGACGGTGAGGACTACCCGGGCCGATGATATTGCCGCTGCCTGTGGTCAGCTGGTGGGCGCGGTGGAGGATCAAACCCGGCGCAGTGGCCGCTATCGTCAGAAGGCAGCCGAGCAGGCCGGAAAAATTTTCGACAGCACTGATAATCTGGCGGTTGCGGCCGACAGACTATAGAGAAATTCCAATCGGCATCAATCTGTTACAGGTAGCTGGTGATGAATAAAGACATGGTGACAAGGACAATGCGAGATGTGGCCCTGCTGGCCTTGCTGCTGTTTTCCCTGTCTGCCTGTGTCACCACCACCACCGGCGGATTCGCCGTCGAGCCGTCCGAAGAGCAGGCGGTGCGTGACTATATTCAACTGGCCACCGGTTACTTCGATGCCGGAGACATGGCCGGGGCGCGGCGCCACATCAATAACGCCATGGAACTGGATAGTCGCAACAGCGATATCTATAACATCCAGGCTCTGGTTTTCCAGGCAGAAGGTGATCTGGATCTGGCCGAAGAAAACTTCCGCCGCGCCATTTCCCTCGATCGTGACAATTCCCGGGCCAGAAACAATTATGCCGCCTTGCTGTTTGCCGATAGTCGCTATGATGAAGCCTATGAGCAGCTCGAGCGGGTTACCCAGGATGTGAGCTATGACGGCAGGGCCATCGCCTTTGAAAACCTGGGCAGGGCAGCACTGCGTCTTGATCAGGAAGAGGATGCCAAAACCGCCTTCCAGCGCGCCCTGCAATTGAATTCCAATCTGTATCTGTCGGCCCTCGAGCTAGCCATTATCGAATCCAATGCCCTCAACTGGCAGATCGCGCGCCGCTATTTTCAGCAGTACATGACAACCGTCAATTTTTACAATATTCCCCATACTCCCA
>JALEHB010000244.1 GCA_022763285.1 Pseudomonadales bacterium
AAAAGCACCGATGCGCTCACCAGTCCGGACAGGGATGTAATCTGCCCCAGTTCGGAGCCGGCGTTTACATAGACAACAGTGCCCAACAACATGCCAAGCTGGCTGACCCAGTAAAAAGACCAGGCCTTGATAGGGGTCAGGCCCATCAGCAGATTGATCACGAAGAAGGGGAACAGCGGCACCATGCGCATGCTGAACAGGTAGAAGTTGCCATCACGCTCCATGCCCCGATTCACCGGCGCCAGGTAGTCGCCAAATTTGCTTTGCACCCAATCCTTGAGCAGAGTGCGGGAAACCAGAAAAGCCAGCGTGGCACCGATGCTGCTGGCAAACGACACCAGCAGGGTGCCCCAGAACAGGCCAAAGATGGCACCACCTAACAGAGTGATAATGAGAGCACCGGGAATCGACAGGGCCGTGATCAGCACATAGAGACAGAAGTAGAGGCCGGCGGTGAGAGCGAAGTTTTGGTCCCGAAAGCGCTCCAGCTCACCCAGGCGGGACTGCACAAACTCCAGGGTCAGGTATTGGTCGAGCCCCAGAAAAAAATAGCTGCCCAGCAGGGCAGCGATAACCATGACAATTCCGATTCGTTTCTTACTCACACAGCACTCCCTTGGCGCCCGGTTTCGCTTGAACAGTTTTGCTTGAACAGTTTGACGGTTCTTTTAACGTCCCTTACAGACCTGCGGATTAAATTTGCAGGCCGGATTCGTTATGCTATAACCCCTGTGCTGCGCCAGACCACGCAGCACAGGCGACTATACTCACTCATCTGCAAAAATCCTATCACCCGGTCATTCACACAAGCTGGAGAGTTTCCGTGCCAATTTCCCTGGTGAATCGCAATTTCCCTGACAGCCGACCCCGACGCATGCGCCGTGACGAATTCAGTCGCCGCCTGATGCGGGAAACCCGATTGACGACAGATGACCTGATCTTTCCGGTTTTTATTGTCGAGGGAGACAATCAACGTCAGGAAATTCCTTCCATGCCCGGCATGGCTCGCCTGAGTATCGACAATTTACTGGCCGAGGCGGAGCAATTGCTGGCGCTGGGCATTCCGGCCATTGCCCTGTTTCCGGCTCCGGATCCCGATGCCAAGAGCCTGGATGGCCGCGAGGCCTATAACCCCGAAGGCCTGGTGCAGCGTGCAGTTCGGGCCCTGAAAGCCGGCTTTCCGGAGCTGGGGGTAATTACCGATGTGGCCCTGGACCCCTATACCACCCACGGACAGGACGGCATCATCGACGAGGCCGGCTATGTCCTCAATGATGAAACCGTGGAGGTGCTGAGCCGCCAGGCACTGTCCCATGCCGAGGCCGGCGCCGATATCGTCGCACCTTCGGACATGATGGATGGTCGCGTGGCCGCCATTCGCCGCTTACTGGAAGAAAATCAGCAGATTTACACCCGCATCCTGGCCTATTCGGCCAAATATGCCTCCAGCTATTACGGCCCCTTCCGGGATGCAGTGGGTTCCAGTGGCAATCTCGGCGGCAGCAATAAATACAGCTACCAGATGGACGTGGCCAACAGCGACGAAGCCATCCAGGAAGTGGCCATGGATATTGCCGAGGGTGCCGATATGGTGATGGTGAAACCCGGCATGCCCTATCTGGACATCGTCTACCGGGTCAAACAGGAACTGGCAGTGCCGACCTTTGTCTATCAGGTCAGCGGTGAGTACGCCATGCATATGGCGGCCGCCGAGAAAGGCTGGCTGGATGAGGATGCGGTGGCGCTGGAGTCCCTGGTGGCAATCAAACGTGCCGGCGCCGATGCCATCCTCACCTATTTTGCCAAGAAGGCCGCTGCCCTGCTGAAACAACAGGGCTAAGGGCGAAAAGCTTGAATCCTGATTATTTGCCCTTATCATGGCCTTTGCCAGGAAGATATTTCACATTCATCGGTCTCCTGACACAGACAGCTTTGCCAGTTGCGAATATCTGGCCTCCTGAATTCACCCCCAATAGACAAGGAAATTACGCATGAGCGATAACATCGTGCACGTTTCAGACAGCAGTTTTGAACAGGATGTACTCAAGGCCGAAGGCCCGGTACTTGTAGATTTCTGGGCCGAATGGTGTGGCCCCTGCAAAATGATCGCCCCGGTACTGGAAGAGCTGGCCGAGGAATATCAGGGCAAACTGAAAGTGTGCAAGATGGATGTGGACGCCAATACCGAAACAGCACCTAAATTCGGTATCCGTGGTATCCCCACCCTGATCGTCTTCAATAACGGCGATGTGGCCGGCACCAAAGTTGGCGCCCTGTCAAAATCCCAGCTTTCTGCCTTTATTGACAGCGTTATTTAAATTGCGTTTAATGTGGTGACCCGCCACCTGCGGGACACCACAGGACGTGGAACCAGCCCGACTTCCCTATTCAGTGATTTTCCCAACACATTTGTATCTGTGTTGCGAGCACAGTGCTAAATCTTCGATTCGGAATTAAAGCTGGGGCTGGCGCGATGTGTCTCTGTCAGCGCTGAGCAAGGAATAGCCAGAATTCGCAGACACCGAAAGTACAGAGATTGGTCATTGACTCCGCGGCGTCAGTCCCGCCAGCCAGAAGTGCTGTCTGTCTGGCTGATCAGGTACAAAGTCGCAAAGAAAGTCGCAAAGATAATTACTTTACAGCGACCTCAGGTAGGTCTATAGTGAAATCCGCTGTTGGCGCAAGAATAAAAGAACCAGTCCAGCCAACCGCGTATCCCATTTCGCTTTTAGCTTACCCTGCGTAATAACAAACAGAATTTTAATTTTTGGCGCAACACGCCATCAGAATTTTTAGCAGGCATTGATTGATCATAGAGGCTATAAAACCCGGAAATCCAGCCGATACCTTGATTTGAGTGTTTCGTCGTCACCGACGGCCATGATCTGTCCAGCCCAAGAATAATTTTAGATCCTTTTTCTTTTTATCTTTTTTAGAAAACCAACCTCCTGAATCCAAGTTAATTTCTTACAACCCAAGATACCTATATCCAAGACACCTTGAAGTGGATGCCGAGTTTGTTCGAGGCTGTCCGTTAATCATCAAAGGACCGTCACAAAACTCTCACTGGAAGAAATCTCACCATGAATCTGACTGAACTCAAGCAAAAACCAATAGCCGAACTATTGGAAACTGCCCAGCAAATGGGTCTCGACAATGTTTCTCGCTCACGCAAGCAGGACATCATTTTCGTCATACTGAAAAAACATGCCAAGAATGGCGAAGATATTTACGGTGACGGTGTTCTGGAGATCTTGCAGGACGGTTTTGGTTTCCTGCGCTCGGCCGACTCTTCCTACCTGGCCGGCCCCGATGATATTTATGTTTCACCCAGTCAAATTCGCCGTTTCAATCTGCGCACCGGTGATACCGTCGCCGGAAAAATCCGCCCTCCCAAGGACGGTGAGCGTTACTTCGCCCTGCTGAAGATTGCCGAAATCAATTTCAGCAAGCCTGATAATTCCAAGAACAAGATTCTGTTTGAAAACCTGACTCCCCTGTTTCCACAGGAGCGTCTGCACCTGGAAGTGGGCAACGGCAGTACCGAAGATCTCAGCGCCCGAATCATTGATCTGGTGGCGCCCATCGGCAAGGGTCAGCGCGGTCTGATCGTGTCACCGCCGAAGGCCGGTAAAACCCTGATTCTGCAAAACATCGCCCAGTCCATTACCCGCAACAATCCCGAATGTCGCCTCATTGTTCTGCTGATCGATGAACGACCGGAGGAAGTGACCGAAATGCAGCGCTCGGTACGGGGCGAAGTGGTTGCCAGTACGTTTGACGAACCCCCTTCCCGCCATGTGCAGGTTGCGGAAATGGTGATTGAAAAAGCCAAGCGCCTGACCGAACACAAGGAAGATGTGGTGATTCTGCTGGACTCCATTACCCGTCTGGCCCGCGCCTATAACACCATTATCCCGTCTTCCGGTAAGGTGCTTACCGGTGGTGTCGATGCCCATGCCCTGGAGCGTCCCAAGCGTTTCTTCGGTGCTGCACGAAACCTGGAAGAAGGCGGCAGCCTGACTATTATCGCCACCGCCCTGATTGAAACCGGCTCGAAGATGGACGAAGTCATCTACGAAGAGTTCAAGGGCACCGGTAACATGGAATTGCATCTGGATCGCAAGATCGCCGAGAAGCGTACCTACCCGGCCATCAATGTCCGCCGTTCCGGTACCCGCCGCGAGGATTACCTGACCACCGAAGAAGAATTGCAGCGTATGTGGATCCTGCGCAAGTTGCTGGCTTCCATGGAAGATGTGCAGGCCACCGAGTTTATTCTCGACAAGCTGAAAGACACCAAGACCAACGACGAATTTTTCAATTCCATGAAGCGCAAGTAAGTCGCTGCGGTAACTGCTGTATCTTTGTGCCAGGGGCCTGTGCCCCTGCCGTGGCAAGCGGAGCTTATTATGTCCTTCACAGATCTGCGCGATTTCATTGAACTGCTGGAAAAAGAAGGCGAACTCAAGCGCATCAGTACCGAGGTAGATCCCTGCCTGGAAATCACTGAGATTGCCGACCGCACCCTGCGTCGCGGCGGACCGGCCCTGCTGTTCGAGAACCCGAAAGGCTCCTCTGTTCCCCTGCTGGCCAATCTGTTTGGCAACACTCGCCGCATCGCTCTGGCCATGGGTCAGGAAGATATTGAAGGCCTCAGGGATGTAGGCAAGTTGCTAGCCTTTTTGAAGGAACCAACACCGCCCAAGGGTTGGAAAGACCTCTGGGAGAATCTCCCCAGTTTCAAAAATGTATTAAACCTGGCACCTAATGTTAAGAAATCGGCGCCCTGCCAGGAAGTGGTGATCGAGGGCGATGACGTCGATCTGGGCATGTTGCCGGTTCAAACCTGCTGGCCCGGTGATGCCGGACCGCTGGTAACCTGGCCCCTGGTTATTACCCGCGGCCCCGAAAAAGAACGCCAGAACCTGGGTATTTATCGCATGCAGGTCATTGGCCGCAACAAGCTGATTATGCGCTGGTTATCCCATCGCGGCGGCGCGCTGGACTATCGTGACTGGCAGCAGCGCCATCCTGATCAACCCTTTCCTGTATCCATCGCCATCGGCGCCGACCCGGCCACCATCCTGGCCACGGTGACACCGGTGCCCGATACCCTGTCCGAATACGGCTTCGCCGGCCTGCTGCGCAATGGCAAGACCGACGTGGTGAAATCCATCGGTAATGACCTGCAGGTGCCGGCCAGCGCCGAATTTGTGCTCGAAGGAGAACTGACTCCGGGGGAAGAAGCCGACGAAGGCCCCTTTGGCGACCACACCGGCTATTACAATGAAGTGGAGCGCTTTCCGGTATTTACCGTCAAGCGCATTACCCACCGCAAGGACCCCATTTACCACAGCACCTACACCGGTCGACCACCGGATGAGCCTGCCATGCTGGGTGTGGCACTGAACGAGGTATTCGTGCCCCTGTTCCAGAAGCAGTTTCCCGAGGTGATGGATTTTTACCTGCCGCCGGAAGGCTGCTCCTACCGCATGGCGGTAGTGAGTATGCGCAAACAGTATCCCGGTCATGCCAAACGGGTGATGATGGGAGTCTGGTCATTCCTGCGTCAGTTCATGTACACCAAGTTTGTCATTGTGGTGGATGAAGATGTGAATATCCGCGAATGGGAGGATGTCATCTGGGCCATCACCACGCGTATGGACCCGATTCGCGACACCGTAATGATGGACAATACCCCCATCGATTACCTGGACTTCGCCTCACCGGTCTCCGGTCTTGGTTCGAAGATGGGCCTGGATGCCACCAACAAGTGGCCGGGAGAAACCGAGCGTGAATGGGGCTCCCCAATTACCATGACTGAGGCAGTGAAGAGCCGGGTTGACTCTCTCTGGAAAGACCTGGGGATCGACGACTAGGCCGATTTGCCTGGTGGCAAGGCTTCGCCGATGGCTGGTTCTGGCAGCGGCAGGCTGGGTAATTCGTCCGCGTGCATGGCCTGGTAGGCTTCCAGACATTGTTCCGCTTCCTTTTCCTGTCCCAGTCCGCGCAGCAGCCGGGCCAGTTCACCATAGGCAGTCGCACTGGCTGCAATCTTGATACTGGCGCGATAATACTCCCTGGCCTTGCCCCAGAGCTGGTTACGCATGGCCAGGCGCGCAGCACAGAGCAGCAGGTCGGCATCTGCCGGTCGCGACTTGATCCAGTGTTCCGCCACCAGTAATTGACTGGAGGCATGGCCGAAATCCAGCTCACCGTAACGGCTCACCAGTTGTTTGCTCCAGTGACTATTCAGGGCCTGCTCGATGAGCTTGGCCGCTTCTTCCCGGGCGCCCAGTTCAAACAGTAGTTGCGAGTATTCGCTGACCACC
>JALEHB010000245.1 GCA_022763285.1 Pseudomonadales bacterium
TGGGAAGCGGATGAGCTGGACAGTGATGAAGATGGCGACAACAGCATTCACAGTCGCAGTTTCAAGCTGGAACTGGTCTATCCCTATAACAGTGCCGACAAGCCTTCCAGCAAGACCGTTGAATTCAATTGCCGGCTGAAGCTCTTCGCCCAGGATGAAGGCACCGGCGTGTTGTTTCTGGAAGACAGCGAACCGCTGAACAAGGTCAGCGACAGCGGTCTGGCCCAGGACACCGTGGAACTGGTGAGCTATCTCGGCCAGGCACAGCAAAACATCCGCCGCATCGGTACCCGCCTGAATGTTATGACCCCTTCGGAGTTATCTGAATACCCGCAGTTGCTGGACAAACTCTCAGGCATCGAAGAGTTGGTCAACTTCATTGATGAAAAACTGCCGTCGGTGAGCAGTGAGGGCGAATACCGGCAACAACTGGTGACCCTGATGCGTTCAGCCCTGCATACCTGGGAAGTGACCACCCAGAAATCCAAGATCGAGTTGGCGGAGGAAAGTAATATCTGGGCAGTGAGCATTGATGATGGCAGGCTGCGCACCCGCACCTTCGACCGCTACCTGCGCCTGGAACAACTGCCCAAGATTCCGCGCTGGCGGGAAGTGATCCGTACCGCCTATTTCGTGCTGTCCAACCCGTCCATTGAGCAGGAAACCCGGCAGGCGCTGGAAGCCGAGCTGGAAAAGACCAAGACCATCCTGAAAAAAGCCGCCATTAGCTAGCCGCTGTGACATTGAATTCCATCAGTTTTCTGCCCCGGCAAGAGATTCGCTATACTGTTCCTGTAATTGAGCGCGCCCCTGCGGCCAGCGAGATTTAGCGATTATGTACATTCAGCACTTTGGCCTGGCGCAGTATCCCTTCTCGCTGACGCCCAATACCCGCTTCTTCCTGAAATTGCCGAGTCATCAGGAAGCCTTTGAGGGCCTGGTAAGGGCGCTGGAAGACAGTGGCCAGTTTGCCAAAATCACCGGCGAGGTGGGTACCGGCAAAACCATGCTCTGCCGCAAATTGCTCAATGCCCTGGCCGCCCACAAGGCCACATACGTGACCGCCTATATTCCCCATCCCATACTCTCCGAAGAAGGCATCATGCACGCCATTGCCGGGGAACTTGGACTGGAGCACGAGTCTCTCAATTATCGCGAACTGCTCAAACGCATCAGTTCGGAGTTGTTGCGCCTGGGCAATCTCGACATGCGAGTAGCACTGTTTATCGATGAAGCCCAGGCCCTGCCGGAAGAATCCCTCAAGGCCATCTCCCTGCTGACCCGGGTCGAAGCGAAACCCGGCCGACACCTGAAAGTGGTGCTGTTCGGACAACCGGAGTTGGAAACCCTGCTACAGCAGCCATCACTGGCCATGCTCGAAGAGCATTTCTGTTTCGACTACCATCTGCCCGCCATGGACCGCGACGGTACCGAAGCCTATATCCAGCACCGTCTGGCCAAGGCTGGCTACAGCGGCCCGCATATGTTCGCCAACAAGGCCATTGACCTGATCTATAGCGCCAGCGGTGGAGTGCCGCGGCTGATCAATATCCTCTGCCACAAGGCCCTCATGGTGGCCTACGGCAAGGGAGAAACCCGTATTCATGAAGACTTTGTGACAGCGGCCATAGAAGATACCGAAACCGCCAGCAAAGCACCGAATTGGCGCCAGCGTCTGTTCGGCAGCAAACCCGCCGCCAGGAAGTGACAGGCCCTGCCGGGTATTGTCATTAGAATTAATTGGCGTCGGGCTTTATAATCGGCGCTCCGCAGCACAGGCCCCTGGAAATTTCGGTCGGCGCCATTGCAGCAATGCGCGAGCCAGTGGCTGTTCGATTCGAACTGCAGTCATTCAGGGCCGAGGCATACCCCTCAACAATCATCAAGTACCTGGAGTAGCAGCATGACTAACGAGATGTGGCAGCAATTGCGCAGCGAGGCCGAACAGGTCATTCGCGAGGAGCCCCTGCTGGCCAGTTATGTGTATTCCTGCGTGCTGAACCATGACAGCCTGGCCTCCGCCCTGAGCTTTATTCTGGCCAACAAACTCTCCGACGAAGTCATGCCTGCCGTCACACTGCGCGAGCTGTTTGAAGAGGCTTTCGCCTGTTCGCCGGATATTATCGATCACGCCGCACAGGACTTGCTGGCGGTATTCGAACGGGATGCGGCCACCAGCAGCTATCTGCCAGTCATTCTCTATCTCAAGGGTTTCCATTCCATCCAGGTGCATCGCCTGGCGCATTTTTTGTGGAGCAAGCATCGCCAGAACCTGGCCATGTTTATCCAGAGCCGTAATTCGGAAGTGTTTGGCGTGGACATTCATCCGGGTTGTGTCATGGGCAAAGGCATCATGTTTGACCATGCCACCGGCATTGTCATCGGTGAAACCACCGTCATTGATGACAATGTCTCCATCCTGCAACAGGTGACCCTGGGTGGCACGGGCAATGAACAGGGCGACCGTCACCCCAAGATTCGCTCCGGCGTATTGATCTCAGCCGGTGCCAAAGTGCTGGGCAATATCACCATCGGTGAAGGGGCCAAGATCGGCGCCGGCAGTGTCGTTCTCAAGGATGTGGAAGCCCGCAGCACGGTTGTGGGTGTCCCGGCCCGGGCCGTGGGTCAATTGTGCTCGGACACGCCTTCGCAGACCATGGACCAGTATGTGGACGACGGCAGCGAAGCCTACTAGCACCGCGCCAATGCAAGACCAAACAAAGCGGAAGCAAGGAAAGCACAGCAATAAAGAGACACCCGGCTCTTTCGAGCCGGGCACCCTTTCGCCAATTTCATCTCAGACTGCCTAGAGATGTTCCTCGGCAAATGCCGCCAGCACCGAGCGCGGCACGCCCCGCAGCAGGATATTGCCACCCTGAGCAAAGTTCTTGAAGCGCTCGGTCAGATAGGTCAGCCCCGAACTGATGGGGCTCAGATAAGGCGTATCGATCTGGGCCAGATTACCAAGACAGATTACTTTCGAGCCGTTACCGGCGCGAGTGACGATGGTCTTGATCTGGTGCGGTGTCAGATTCTGGGATTCATCGATAATAATCAGGCTGCTCTGGAATGAGCGGCCGCGAATATAATTCAGGGACTTGAACATCAGCGGCACCTTGTTGAGCACATACTCAACACTGCTGCTGCAGTTCTCATCTTCCCAGTGCAGGGCTTCGAGATTGTCGGTAATGGCACCCAGCCAGGGTTCCATTTTTTCTTCCTCGGTGCCGGGCAAAAAGCCAATGTCTTCATCCAGACCCTGGGTGCTGCGAGTGACAATAATGCGCCGGTAGAGCTTGTTCGGCACAGTCTGCTCAATCGCCGCCGCCAGGGCCAGAATGGTCTTGCCGGAGCCTGCCGAGCCGGTGAGGTTGACCAGGTGAATATCCGGATCCATCAACAGATTCAGGGCCATGGCCTGATACACATCCCGGGGCTTGAGCCCCCAGACTTCAGACTCCATCAGGCTATTGAGATTCAGATGCAGCAGCCGCACGCGTCGCTCATCCACCGCCACCACCCGTGCCACAAAGCCTTCTTCATCGAGCACAAACTGATTGGGGAAAACTTCCTGACTGAACAGACTGCGGGACAACTCATGCTCGGTCCGCCCTTCGTTCTGGACCGTTTCCACATTGTCCACCCGATCCCAGAAGGAACCGGGAAATTCGATATAGCCGGTATTCAGGTGCTCGATATCACTGAGCAGCTGATCACTGTGATAGTCCTGGGATTCAATGCCGCAACCCCGGGCCTTGAGGCGCACATTGATATCCTTGGTCACCAGCACCACGCGCCGGTCCGGATACTGCTGTTTCAGCACGCCAACATCATTGAGAATCTTGTTGTCATTCAGATGGGTGGGCAGCATTACCAGATTGTCGGGCGTCTCGGCCATCATCACCGACAAGATGCCCAGGGTCTTGCCGGTTTCGGCTCGCTGAATTCCCACGCCGTTTTCCACTTCTACCGGACTGGCCCGGCCCAGTTGCCGGTCCAACTCGCGGATGGCCTGGCGACAATCGGCAGCAATGGCATGGCGAGAGCTTTTCAGCGAGTCCAGTTCTTCGAGTACGGTGATGGGGATGACGACGTGGTGTTCGTCAAAATTGAGTATAGAGGTGGGATCGTGAATCAGAACGTTGGTGTCGAGCACATAAAAGATCGGGTTTGAGGAGGTCTTGCTGTCAATGGAATCCTTGACCAGTTTCACTTCACTCATGGTGTCTGAAGCCCCTTAGAGTCTGAGAAAAAAGAAATGTTGTTTGCTTGTGGCCAGAGCCGGAAACCTCCCTTGATGACAGGTGAATTGAGTAGCGCTTATTAATTCCGTCGGCAGCTTCTCTGCAAAGCTTTAGACTTGCCCTCACAGCAATGGAGTATGCCCTGCTGGCATTACACTGATGTGACGGGGCTTGTATCGAGAGACTGCCTGAAGATTCCTTCTATCAGACTGCACCATCCCCCTTACCTGCCCGGACAGGCAGGCATACCCCGTTGTTCAGTCGGAAGCGATCTGATACATCAGGGTGGTATTGGCTTCCTGGGGGACGCCACCGTCCAGACGTGGCCGGAAACGCAGATAATCCAGCCGCTTCAACAACTGCTCCTGCTGGTCTTCTGAATCAACTTGGGGCTCGACGATTTTCACTTCCTGAATGCTGGCAAAATCCCGTTCCCGGCGACCGTTGATCCAGTGGGTAATTTCGGTCACCCCGGCAATATTGAAAGAGAACAGCGCCACATTGGAAGGCAGCTCCTGCTGCTGCGCAACCTGGGCCGGTTTGCGCACATAGGGGAAGGCGGCGCTCCATTCATTGAAGTACAGGGTCTGGGCGACCGTGGAATTGGCAAGCGCCAGCGGCTGTTGCTGGGTCGAACGGGCCGCCATGGCAGCGGACAGGGTGTCATGGAATTCGATTTCCGGCAGCAGTGCCGGGCGGGAGAAATAGGCATCCATCATGGCGGCATCGACACCGGCCTGCTCCAGTCCCTGATAGGCCAGCTTGTAGTTCTCCAGTGCTTCACCATTGCGGGAAAACAGGGTCTGCCAATCCGCCAGATAGAGATTGGCCATGGCCAGGCCTTCCGGATTGGCCGGTTCTGCCTCTTCGTAAATACGGTGTAGATACTTGAGCAGGCGCAGACCGGTAAAATAATAAAAACGCTGGGCATCGGCCCTCTCCCTGACCCAGTCCGAGCCGGGGGCTATCTGGCGCAGTTCATAGGCCACACTGCCGCCGGTCTGGATCGCGGCGGCATGCAGATGGTAATTCTTGACGATATCGTAAAGCAGCGGCGCCAGGCGCTGATCCGCCTCGCCCCAGAGGGCTTCGCCGGCACGCACTGAAAACCAGTTGGCGCTGACCGCCCGGCGCAGGTGATAGCCCTGATACTCAAGACTGTCTTCGGTCACGCCACGCAGGTGGATGGCCGACAAATCACGAAAGTCCTGGATCAGTTGTTCATCTATCTGTGGAGATTTCTGCCGGTACAGCCAGAACAGATGCTGCAACTGATCCCGGGCCGACTCCCAGTCCCTGCCATTGGCGAAATTCTCGATTTTCTTCTGCAGAAACGGTAACTGGGAACGGGTGTAAAGGCCTTCATTGATGCGCACTATCTGCTGGGCCCGGTCGAGGGCGGCATGGGCCTCGCCAAACTGCCCCAGCTGCATATAGCGGTCAGCCATCTGCATCAGGGGTTCGGCCAGGCTGGCATCGTGGTGATCAGTATGGGATTCGAGGCTATAGAGGAGCTGCCGGGAGCGTTCCAGCTCCTGGTACAGATCGGCAGGATCGGTAGTCTGGGCCACTGCAGTGGCTATACCGAACAGCACTGCCAACGGAACTGCTGTCAGCGTGGGACGTACCATAAGGGCAGATTCGGTTTTAACATTCTGGCATTGTTATTGTGGTTTTTACCTTAGCACCAAAATATCAGGCCAATCCAGCAATTTAGTCAGTTTTTGCGTACCGCTGGTCGGGTCGCTATTTTGCAGGCAGCAGACTATACTCGAGGCGCTTGACCTTTAAATTCAAGGACTTGGCGTACCTGTGCCCTGCTTGGGATCAGCCCCGCGCACTAAAAAGGAGCGCCGCCCCACAGCCTCAGGAGCTTCACTATGAACAACAGAATAAAAACCACCTGTCTCGCCCTGACCACGCTGGCCATTGGCCTGGGAGCCGGTCTGTTAATGGGCAGTGCTGCCCAGGGACAGAAGGTCTATGAACTGCGGACCTACACCGCCACCCCTGGCAATCTTGATAATCTCCATGCCCGCTTTCGTGACCACACGATTGGAATCTTTGAAAAACACGGCATGGAGATCGTCGGTTTCTGGACTCCCACTGACCCGGAGTTGGCCGACGATACCCTGATCTATGTACTCGAACACGACAGCCAGGAAGCCGCCAATGCGGCCTGGCGCGCCTTTGGTCAGGACCCCGAATGGCAGGCAGTCTCCGAGGCCTCCAATGCCAATGGTCCGATTCTGGGCGGCGTGGAGCGGCAATACATGGTTGCCACAGATTACTCGCCCATTCAGTAAAGCCGCCTTTCGCGGCTCTGAGGATGCATAAAAAAAAACGGCTGCCGGGATGACCCGGCAGCCGTTTTTTATTGTGCTCACTCAGCCTTCAGGCACTAACCATAAGCCAGTTCCAGCAATTCCCGGACTGACTCCAGTTGCAGAAACCAGTAAATGCCCGAGAAGATGATGAAGGCCTGGGCCACCAACAGGGCAGCAGTTTCATCGTCCTTGCGGTCTTTAATTGGGTCTGTCATTGGCTTGTCTGAATCATTCATTACAAATCCCCCTGTTATCCACTGAAGCCGATCCAGCGACCGGTTGCAGCCACCATGAACCAGACCAGAATTGACGCAATCGCCACCAGCTTCACCACCACCGGGTTCAGTGTGTCGATATCATGGGCCAGCAATGGTTTACGAATATAAAAATGGAACAGCATGCCGGCACCCAGAGCCAGCATCTTGTACCAGTAAACCGGCAGATAATAGATTTTCATCGCCACACCACAGGCCATGAAGATACCGGTAGCGAGCAGTGCAATCAGCGCCCAGACAAACACCCGGTGACTGCGATCCACCACGGTTTTTGCCGGCACATCGCTAAGCAGCAAACCAAGCAGGCGACCATCGGCCGCAATGACCGCACCGCCCAGCACACCAAGACCCACCAGATGCACGGCCTGCACCGTGGCAAAGGCAGCCCCCCAGGTTTTACCGACATAACCAAAAGGCGTCGTTTCAAACCATTCAAACATGGGCATCAGGGCGCCATAGATGGTCAGACGTAAATCGCTGTAGGCGAAGGCAATGGCAAGGAGCAGCACCGCCGAGGTAATCAGCGTGCGCTTGTTCTGTTCATAAACTGAAGTCAGCATTTCCATCTCCTCCCTAGTAACGTGTCTGGCCGTCGACACAGCCGGCGACAAAACTGATCAGGGCATTGGGATCACGGTCGCAATCAAACCAGTCATAGGCAATAAATCGACCACACATTACCACCACTGACCAGAATACCAGAGACAGCATGGCACCCGTGCGAATGCGCTTCGGAGCCCGTGGCTCATTGTCCCAGGAAGCAACCGACTCATTCATGCGCTTGTGAAACAAAAAGGCGTTCACCGCACAGGCCACCAGCAAGACCATCTTGATACGAAACCAGACACTCTGGGTAGTGCGTACCGGCACCGCGTAAAACAGCAGAATGCCGGTAATGAACATCACCACAAAACCAATCAGCATGGGCGTATTCAGTCGTGCGGCAATCTTGCTGGCCGGCACATCAGGAAAGGCATAGCCAAGCATGCGCAGATCAATCAGAAACAGAATACCGATGGAAACCATCAGGGTAAGTACATGGGTCGACTCAACCCAGTTGTACATATAATAGGATTCGTGCAGCAATGTGCTCCACTGCGTGTCATCAATCATGACCGCCAGGTTGTATAACAGCTCGTTCAAGGTTCTTCCCTCCCCTCTACCTGAATTGCCTGCACTCGCTATTGTGGCTCGTGTTGTTGTTTTACTTATTGATGGTTAATTATTGACCATTACTTGTTACATCAACCGCTGCAGCTGATCGCCAGTCACCGGCAAGCATCAGCCTGAAAGTCTAGCGGATAGTACTACTGTCCCATATTGAGCAGGGTCAACAAACTGCCATTGCATCTTGCCTGAATGCGCGGCAAGCATACTGCATCGCGGCGCGGTAAATCCACTGCCCCGGAGACGGAGCTGCGATGTCAATCGACAGATGCCTCGGCAATACTGCCAGCTTCCCGGCCTGCTCAACTGTTTTGCATGCGCTTGCGGTACTCCGACGGGGTCACTCCCTTGATCTGGCGAAAGGCGTTATTGAAAGGTGTAATGGACTGGTAGCCCACTGACAGGGCAATGGTCAGCACCGGCACATTCTGGTTTTCCTTGCTGGACAGGGCCTCACTGGCTTCCTCAATACGATACTGGTGCAACATGGCGTTGAAGTTGCGAAAGCCCAGTTCATTATGAATAAACGTTCGCAGGCGATACTCGGGCATATGCAGTTTTTTGGCCAGCATCGATATAGTGAGACCCGCCTCTTTATACATTTCGCCTTGCTTGAACGCAGCATTGAAACTGTCAACATCAAAGGTCTTGCTACCTTCCCGCTCTGGCTCTTCGGTCATTTCCGCCACCTTGCGGATTACTGAGCTGAGCGACACGAAATCGAATCGCAGAGCCACCAGCAACATGCCCAGGGTAATCAAGGCGATGGCGTAGATAATGACGGCAAACTCGGTCTGGTTGCTGGCGGCACCGCCGCTGAGCAGAAAATTCTCCACAAACATGACGGCGAAGATCAAGGCGCCCTGAAAGCCGATGATGAACCAGCGAAACGCACGACGGTCCTGCACCAGGTCTGCTCGCCAACCCTTGAGGGTCCAGTAGATGGCGAAACCGACGAAAACCAGTTGCAACAAATCCATGCCGGTGGACAGCAGGGACAGCGCCGCCGAGTCTGGCTCGCCAACCTGGAATACATTGATGAAACTGAGTACCAGATCCACTGTCACCTGCATGGCAAAGGCCACCAGCAGCGGATACGGGAAACGGGCCTGTTCCTGAAAAATCAGAAAGCAGTAAATCATGAACAGACCACAGATGGCGTTGGCACCGGTGGCCAGGATCAGATCGAAGGCAGAAAGATCAAGTCGAAAATTGGGATCGATATTATCCCCGTCCATGCCCCCCAGCAGGTAGAACACCACGAACACGGCCATCAGGGCGAAGACCCTGGCACTGGCCGCCCGGGGTTCGGTCTTGAGGTATCCGGCCGCCAGTAACAACACCGACAGAATCGCAACGATCTGGGCGGCGAAAAGCAACAAGGGATTGGGCACAGTGTTTTCCTGGTGACGGGTCTGACGCTCGCATGAACATACCCGAAGCCTTGTCAGAATACAAAACCGGACGTTCCTGCCCTGCCGGGCAGGCAGCGGCTGTTTTTTAGCCCGACTGAACGCCCTGTCGACGCTGAAACTCGACTCATCGCAGACCCAAAAATCACGAAGTACGTGGTTGTTTAGGACTCTAACTTTATTATGCTTTTCAGTGACTTACAAGCGAAACCTCCGCCGAGCAATTGATCGATATTCGTTGCGAAGGCAGGGCCATCTCTCTATACTCCGGAAGACGTATTTTTGGCCCTGCCACTGCTTTAAACCAGCATCGGACAGCGTCTTTAATGCCGAGTTTTTCAACCCCGCGACAAATTATAAGAAGTTATTCAAGGGAGTTATCATGCGTAAAAACTTTCCCAGCAGGCGGCATAGCTTGTCTCTGGCGATCATGCTCGCCGGTGCAGGACTTTCGAGCCCCGCTTTCACCCAGGACGGCTCGTCGGAAATTGAAGAAGTAGTCATTACCGGTTCCTATATCCGCGGCACCCCACTCGATGCCCCATCACCCGTCACCGTGGTTGATCGGGACAGCATCGAATCCCAGGGCGCCTCGGTCATCTGGGACGTCATTCGCAACCTGGAAGTCAACTCCGGTTCCGATACCAGTGTTGCCGGTTCACAGGCCGGTAGTCAGCTGACAGGTACGGCGCAGGTGAACCTGCGTAACCTCGGCCCCAACTCCACTCTGACCGTGATCAATGGCAAACGCGTCAGTCCGGTAGCGGCAGTATCCAGCTCCGGTCAGGAGTTCGTTGACCTGAACACCATTCCTCTGGTGATGACCGAGCGAGTGGAAATCCTCACCGATGGCGGCTCGGCCCTGTATGGTTCCGATGCGGTGGCCGGTGTGGTCAACGTCATCATGCGCAATGATTTTGAAGGTGTTGAGCTTTATGGTGAGGCCAATGGCGTTGCCGAGGCCGGTGACCTGTTCGACAAGACCGCCAGTGGTATCTGGGGTTGGAGCAGCGATTCCGGTGACACCCACTTCGTGCTGGCCGGTGAATACTTCAAGCGTGATCCGGTGGGCGAACAATACGCCAACTTTTATGACCCCAATGCAGGCCAGTATAACGGTCGCGTCGGTTCTCTGGGCACCCCCCTGGTGCTGCCCGGTGCCAGCCTCAACCCGGACTACTTGCGTGCCGATCTGACCGCACAGAACATCGCCGAAGGCGGCAGTTCTTCACCGGTCTTGCAGGATCCCTTGTGTGAGACCCTGTCCGGCCCCAATGGTGCTTTCTACACCGATAATCGCTACAGCGATCTGGGTGAGAACAATGCCAACTGCTTTGAGTCCACGCTGGACTTTGAAACCGTAGCCGTGGGTCAGGAGCGCTCCAGTTTTGCCGCCTCCTTCACCCACACCTTCAGCGAGTCGGCCGAGTTCTACTCTTTTGCCAACTACTCGGACACCGATACCACCCGCAATATCGCCGGTGGTTATACTTCCAGCCGTTCCGTGCATCTCTACCTGCCACCTCCGGGAACCCATTCCGGCCCGGCCTCGGCGGCAACCCGTTTCTCGGAACTGGGTAGCTATGCTCCCTTTATCGGCTTGCCCTCACCCACAGCGGCTGACATCACCAACTCGCCGCTGTCGGCGGCCAATGGCGGCCCCGGCACGGCCATGTTCGGTGGCACGGTGGCCACTGGCTGGCCCCGCACCGGCCAAACTGCCGATACTGCCAACCAGTCCATCATGGCCCAGACCGGACTGCGTGGTGAGCTGTATCTCAATGACAAGCGTTACGACTATGACGTCAGCTACTCCTGGTCCAACTCCTCCGTTGAACAGGACTACCTGACCCTGAACCGTCGTAACACCGAACTGGCCCTGCAAGGTCTGGGTGGTCCCAACTGTACGCCCAATGGTGTGGACAATTTCGACTTTGCCGGCAATGACCCCACAGGCGGTCTGGTCTGGCCCGGTCTGTCCGCCAACTTCAACGATATTCCCTTCCCGGGCTATATCCTGAACCTGCGCGAAACCGTGTCACTGGCCCTGACCAGTAATAACCACGGCCAGGGCGGTTGTGAATTCTTCAACCCCTTCCTGACTGCGCTGACCGACCCCAATCTGGCCAACTCGCCAGAGCTTCTGGACTGGATGACCGAAAACGTCAAGCGCGCCGACAAGCGCAACAAGCTGGGTGTCTTCGACGCTGTATTGTCCGGCGAGCTGTTTGAAATGTCTGGTGGTACCGCGGCCTTCGCCGTTGGTGGCCAATATCGTGAGCGCAACGCCAAGTCCCAGGCACCGGCAGTCAACCTGCCCGGTATTCCTGATGCCATCGTCGGTTATGACGCAGCAGGCGTGCCCAATGACTTCGCCTACATCACCAATAACCTGGAATGTGCCAACTGTATTTTCAACTTCGATCACGACCGCAGTGTGACCGCCGCCTTTGTCGAGCTGTCCCTGCCCTTCGTTGAGAACGTGGAAACCCAGGTGGCCCTGCGCTATGAGGATTACGGCGGCAATATCGGCAGCGATATCTCACCCAAGGTGGCCTTCAGCTGGCGCCCGGTAGACGAATTGCTGCTGCGTGGCTCCTTCTCCCAGTCTTTCCGCGCGCCGAATATCGGTGTGCTGTTTGAGGCTTTCGAAGCGTCCAGCACTTCAATTCAGGATCCCATCAGCAACCAGGCGGTCCGTGCCGGTCTGCTGCCACCCACGATTGAAAACGGTGAGCGGGAATCCTCCTTCACCCTGGGTGCGGCGAATCCAAATCTGGGTAATGAAAACGCCGATACCTACAGCCTCGGCTTCCAGTGGACACCGGCCGGTGTTCTGGACGGTTTCAGCCTGGGTGTCGATGCCTATATGTTTGAGGTGGAAAACCGCGTTCTGCCCCAGCAGCCCATTGCGGCACTGGAGCCTGAACTGGAAGCCTTTGCGGCTGCCGCGGCCGACACCAACAACTACATCCTCAACGAGTCGATCCGACCCGATGCGGCCAATCCCTATGAGTCCTGTGACCCCAATGCCCTGGAGGCACAATACGGTCGCGACTCTGCCGAGCGCCTTGAATGTGTGGTTGATCCACGCCTGTACAAGGTTTCCGGCGTGCAGCGTCTGGCCGGCGACACCGCCGCCGACCTGGTCACCATTATCCTGCCCGCCATCAACGGTGGCACCATCGAACAGACCGGTTTCGACCTGAGAGCGGCCTATAGCTGGGATAATGACTGGGGTCGTTTCCGCGTCAGCGCCGATTACACCCATGTTCATGAGTACAACGTCGGTGATGTGCCGGGCTTTGATAACGGCCTGCAGGAAACCGGACGCACTGATGCCGCTGGCACCAGTGGTGACGCTCCGGTGGTGCGTTCCCTGCCTGACAACAAAGGCAACATCACCTTCAGCTGGAACCGTGACAACCATCGGGTAACCCTGATCAATCGTCACATCGGTTCCTACGAGGTGCTGGACTATCAGGATCGCCTGACCTCCACCTCACCGGCACTGCTGCCCTATCTGCAACCCAAGGTGGAAAGCTATGACACCTGGGATGTGCAGTACGCCTATACCCATAACTGGGGTAACAGCGATCTGGGCAGCACCATCTTCACCGTGGGCCTGATTGATGCCCTTAATGAAGACCTGCCGATGTACCGCTTCCAGACCTACGACTCCACCGTCTTTGACGGTCGTGGTCGTCGCTGGTATGCACGGGCTCGCTGGTTGTTCTAGGCGAAGCTGCGCGCCACAAGCGCAATCGAAAAACGGCGATGCCCTGGCATCGCCGTTTTTTTATGCCTGCAGTTTATGAGCAGGAAAATACAGCCTGACTGGCCAACCAGGCTGACTAGCGAAAGCGATCTTCCATTTTACGAATCACGCCATCCACACTGTGCCGGCCCTGACTGCCGGGATCATATTGCTCAAACAGATTGATGGCCCGCTCACTCTTTCGGCCCAGGCGCAGCACGCCTTCGAACAGGGAGTCCTTACCATGGTTCTGCAGAATGACATCGCCAATAAAGGCAAACAGCGACAGGGCCGACAGCAATACATCACGAATGGCATCCACATAGAGTTTGATCTGAAAAATCAACAGACGCTTGAGTTGGGGCCAGAAACGCGCCTGATACACCGGCTTGCCCGGCGCAGCGCTGCTCGCTTGCTGTTCTTTCATGGCAATAACTCCTCACAAGGCCTGGTGCTCAAGCAGCCATGGTAAAACAGTTTCTGCCACTCACCAAAACCGCTTCTCTCCTGCGCGCCTTGCTGTTAATACACTGGCTCCCGCTCAAACAGTCCACAGTCAAACAGCCCAGGCTCAAAAAAGGTCCGGCTACAGGTCCGGATGACGGAACCTGTAGCCGAAACCAAGCGCAAACGGATAGCAGGCATTACTCACTATTCAGACGCCGCAGTGCCAGGAAGGTTACAGGCAATTAAGAGTCTTACTGAATTGCACTGCAATTACCTTCCATTTCTGTTACTGATAGTTTTAAAGGCAGGAAACGCGCCAACCCGCCCAGGCAGCGTGATCAGGGGCTGTGGCAGGATAGATTGCGGCAGGCGGGTCGCCGGAGTGGCGAATCTCGCTATCGGCTGGGCTATGTCGCTAGCTGTCGCCAGTGGCCGTCGGCGATTGGTCTTCAAGCAGTGCCGGCTGATCGGCATGCAGCAGTTCGAAACTCATACCGGCATGATCGCTCAGCCGGTCGAACATGGCCGGGCCGAACACTGTTGCCGGAGTCCAGAAACCGCCTGCCCGCTCGCTCTTGTCCACATCGCGGCGCAGGGAAATGGCCGACTGGGCCAGCATCTTGGCGGTGCAACCATAACCGGGGTCGCGGTCGCCTGTCACGCGCGTGACGATTCTTGCCCCGGACTCGGTGCGGCCATGGAATTCCAGTTCAAAACAGCCCTGGCGTTGCTCTTCCGGAGAAGGCCCCTCCCCCGGTTTGGGCAGAAACTTCAGGGCCAGCCAGCGGGTCGGCGCCAGGCTCATGGCCAGGGCACCCAGTTTCATGCCCCGGGCAATATTGGCGGCCCGCTTTTTGCCTTTCTTCTCCTGGCCGGTCAACATCACTTCGCTGTAGCGGAATTCATCACCCCAGGCCGACTCACTCAGAAAATTACTGCGCAGCACCACCCGGGTATTGATGGCCGCCATGATGAAGGGCGCAGCCCAGGAGTCAAAATCATCCAGATACTCCACCGCGGTTTCTGCCTGAGGATGGCTGTAGCCATGGTCATCACCGCACAGAGAATAGGGATTGGCCATGGACTTGCGCAGGGCCGGATCCTTTGCCGCCTGTTTGTACATATTGACGCCGCTGGCGACGGTGCCACCGGAGGCACCACCACGCATCTTGCGCACGCCCATGCGCACTTCCACACAGGGCTCGGAAAAAGCCTGCAAGGACTGCTCCTGCAGGAATCGCACGCCGAGATCGGAAGGAATGGAATCAAAGCCACAGCAGTTCACAATGCGGGCACCACTGAGTCTGGCGCTGTTTTCATAGCGCTCAATCATATCGGCGATCCAGGGTGCCTCACCGGTAAGATCACAGTAGTCGGTGCCGGATTCGGCGCAGCAACGCAGCAGCGCCTCACCATACAGCGCATAGGGTCCCACGGTGCTGATTATCACGGATGTTCGCTGACACATAGCAGCCAGGGCAGACTCGTCAAAACTGTCGGCGATGATCACCGGGATGCTTTCGGCCCTGGCACCCAGCCTGGCTTTCAGATTAGCCAGTTTGTCCTCGGAACGGGCCGCCATGGCCCAGCTCAGATTCGGCTCCAGGTATTCATTCACCAGATAGTCACACAGTATCTGACCAACAAA
>JALEHB010000246.1 GCA_022763285.1 Pseudomonadales bacterium
ATCGACAATCTTCTTCAGCACCCGCTGCTCCATGGGATTTTCGATCAGGCGACCGTTCTCATGGATCATGTAACCGAAGGGGCGACTGCCGCCCAGATAGCGACCCTGCTTGCGCTGGCGTTGCTTCACACCCTTGATGCGCTCTGCGGATTTTCGCTTTTCCAGATCGGAAAACAGCGCCGCCATCTTGTCCACCGGCACCCGGAATTCCGGATTGCAGATATCGCCGCCCAACTCCACGATATGAAGAGCCACATTCCGGTCGCGCAAGCGCTTGATCAGCTTCACCGCCTCGGCGCTGGAACTGACCAGCCGCTCGAGCCTGGCACAGACAATCACGTCTCCTGCCTTCACCGTATCCAGCAGGCGCTTGCCCTGTTCCCGTTTGTGAAATTCAAGATTCCAGCTGCAGTTATCGTCCTGCAGCGATTCGGTCATATACCACTGCCGTGACAGGCAATAGGTCTGGATGGACAACATCTCCGGTTCGAGCGTTGCGTCCAGGGCGTCCTGCCCTTTGGCCGCTTCCAGTTCGGAAGTACGGCTATAGGAATAAATAGTCATTCTTGCCCCCGTCTTGAAGAGATTCGACGCCAATCAGCCTGTCCCAGGCTGGCGATTGAATCATCAAGCTTGCTTGCTTAAATCAGGAAGGAGTCTGCAGGCTGTCGCCGCTTGTCAGCGGCATTGTTGTTTTGCCTGACTTGCTACTGCTGCCTTCCTGGTCCCTGGCCACGCCGATTCTCTCCGGCGTTCAGCCTTCTGGTACTGCTTTATTGTTGTTTTCTAACAGTGGCTTCCCAAACGGCTGCATTATAAGTCGCTGCTTTGAAAGCCTTGCCAATGGGTACTAACTTGATCCTGTCTTGTTTCTGTCTTGCTTCTGTCTTGTTCTTGCTTTGAATCTGCCCGACGCAGCGTGCTCAGCGCCGCAAGCCAATTCAGGAACCGGGCTTGCACGCCAGTCACTGGCCTTGCTTTTGAGTCGCCACACACCACCTCTAATGTGTCGCGGACTGGTTTGCAGCCGATCTTGCCGACTGCCTTTCCTTTCATTCTTTTGGCTTTTCGCTTTCTGCTTCTTGTTATTGGCGCATTACTACTGGCTTTATCAAGCCCCTTGCTACTGCTTGCACAACACCTGAAAACCACGCCTGAAAACCATGCCTAAAAACCACAGAACTCGTGATTTTCCCACCAGCCGGACACTGTTTTGCTGTTTTTATGTGTCTTTGTAGTGGCAAAGCCACGTGGGGAGGCTATTTTAACCACAGTGAATTTTCCAGCGCAAGCAATGGACAGGCACGGCCACAGCTTCCCGGCATTTCGCAGGAGTATTCCCCAGGCCCTTGTTTTTAGTAATAAAAAATGGACGCAAACGGCAGGTATTTGTTGTGAAGGTGGTTGAAGTAGGCTATAGTCGCCCACCAAGCAGGTTAGAAGTTAACAAAGCGCCTGCCCCGGTCGCGGATCGGCCCCCACAAGATGGCTATCCCTTCCGAAGACAATTGAACGTGAAGCCAGCGAAGTCTGCTCACAAGCCGCCGGATACAGAAAAACCGGCGCTGGACGATAGCTAAACCGTATCAATTGAAAAATGGTACCGACGACCGGTTCTGGCCCAGGTGGCCATCAGTAAGTCGCAAGTCCCGTAAGACTGCCTGAATCACGGCAGCCCGGACCCACCACTTTACAGAGAACCCAGGTTTGTAAGGACAAGCTATTTAATGACACGGGCACCTCGCCATGCGCCAGGGCCCCAGTATCAGAGAAGTTATTCAGGAACTACAGATTCGTCAAACCCGGCCCGTGACGCCCGACAATGGCATCCAGTGCGGGGCTTTCAAGCAAGAGAAACACAAGGCAATTTTTAAGTAAAAACAATAAGTTAAATGTTGAACCTGGAACATCACTCGAAACACTCGTGATCACCTGGCCACCGTCATCGGTCGCCGGGTTTTAGTCGTTCCTCCGCCATTGGACTTATCACTGCCACTCTTGGCTTGCCAGCCATCGCCCCAGGCCGGTCCCGGCCTCGCGCTGCCCTGACCTGTCTCCCCTCCTGTTTAGCTTTCTGATCCAACAGAAAGTGAACTGCTATGAAAAGAATGCTGATTAACGCGACCCAGGAAGAGGAACTCCGGGTTGCCCTGGTGGATGGCCAACGCCTCTACGATCTCGATATCGAAAGCCGCAGCCGCATCCAGAAGAAAGCCAATATCTACAAGGGCAAAATTACTCGCGTAGAACCCAGCCTGGAAGCCGCCTTTGTGGATTTCGGTGCCGAGCGCCACGGTTTCCTGCCGATGAAGGAAATCGCTCGCGAATATTTCGTTAAAAACCCCCGCGGCAATGACAAATCCAGCCTCAAGGAAGCCCTTCCGGAAGGCACTGAGGTCATTGTGCAGGTGGAGAAAGAGGAACGCGGCAACAAGGGTGCCGCCCTCACCACCTATGTGAGCCTGGCGGGCCGCTATCTGGTGCTGATGCCCAACAACCCCAAGGCCGGTGGTATTTCCCGCCGCATTGAGGGGGATGAGCGCAGCGAGATTCGCGAAGCCCTGCGCAGCCTGAATATCCCCGATGCCATGGGCGTCATCGTCCGTACCGCCGGGGTTGGCAAGGAACACGAAGAACTGCAATGGGACCTGGATTACCTGCTGGCCCTGTGGGACGCCATCCAGGATGCCAGCGGCGAGAAGAAGGCCCCCTTCCTGATCTATCAGGAAAGCAATGTCATTATCCGCACTATTCGCGACTACCTGCGCAAGGATATTGGCGAGGTGCTGTTTGATACCCGCGAATCCTATGAAGAGGCCCTGGCCTTCATCAAGCAGGTGATGCCGCAGTACGAATCCCGCATCAAGCTCTATGAAGAGAAGCTGCCCCTGTTTACCCGTTTCCAGATCGAAAGCCAGATCGAGAGCGCCTTCGAGCGGGAAGTGAAACTGCCGTCGGGTGGATCCATTGTCATCGATCCCACCGAGGCCCTGATTTCCATCGACATCAACTCTTCCCGCGCCACCCGTGGTGCCGACATCGAAGAGACTGCGGTCAACACCAACCTGGAAGCTGCTGACGAGATTGCCCGTCAGTTGCGCCTCAGGGACATGGGTGGTCTGGTGGTGATCGACTTTATCGACATGAATGCCAACCGCAACCAGCGGGACGTGGAAAATCGCATGCGCGACGCTCTGGAGCAAGACCGGGCCCGGGTCCAGATCGGCCGCATCTCCCGTTTCGGTCTGCTGGAAATGTCACGTCAGCGTCTGCGCCCCTCCCTGGGCGAGACCAGCGCCATCGTCTGCCCTCGCTGTAATGGTCAGGGCAGCATTCGTGACGTGGAATCCCTGTCTCTTTCCATCCTGCGTATCCTGCAGGAGGAAGCCAGCAAACAGAAGAGCACCGAGGTGCGCGCCGATGTGCCCCTGGTGGTATCGGCCTACCTGCTCAATGAAAAGCGAGTTGATCTGGCTGAAATCGAAAACCAGAGCAATACCCGAATTATCATTACTGCCAATCCGGAACTGGAAACGCCCCATTATGAAATCACCGGCGTGAACCGCCAGGCCCAAACCTATGAGGTGGAAGCCACCTCTGAGCCGGAACCACCGGCCAATGTAAAAAAACCGCAAGCGCCGGAAGCCGCCGCAGTGCAGAAGCCGGCAGTGAATGCCATCTCCACCACTCGCGAGCCGCCTCCGCAAACCAGCAGCAAGCCTGCTGCCAAAAAGCAGGGCTTGTTGGCCCGTCTGGCCGCCGCCCTGTTCGGTGGCAGCGCCGAGA
>JALEHB010000247.1 GCA_022763285.1 Pseudomonadales bacterium
CGAACGCCTATACCTACGCGCCTTCCATGGCCAGTGCATTCCTGGCCGCCACCGCCACCAAGGTTGGCGTCTATGTGATGCTGCGCTTTTTCTTCACCATCTTTGGTGCCCATTACTCCTTTGAAGTGATGCCACTGGGCATCACTCTGCTGATTCTGTCACTGCTGGCCATCTTTATTGGCTCGGCGGTGGCCATCTACCAGGACAACGTCAAGCGACTGTTCGCCTATTCCAGTGTGGCCCAGATCGGTTACATGATGCTGGGTATCAGTTTTGCCACCCAGACTGGTCTGACCGCAGCCATTCTGCACCTGTTTAACCACGCCATGATGAAGGGCGGCTTGTTCCTTGCTCTGGGGGCGCTGTTCTATCAGGCCGGCGGTACCCGCGTTGAGAACTTCCGTGGTCTCGGCAGCACCATGCCCTGGACCATGATGGCCATTGTGCTGGGCGGCCTGAGCCTGATCGGTGTGCCCCTGACGGTTGGTTTCGTCAGCAAGTGGTATCTGGTGCTGGCAGCCCTGGAACAGGGCCTGTGGCCAGTAGCCGCACTGGTACTGGCAGGCTCCCTGCTGGCAGTGATTTATGTCTGGAAGCTGGTGGAAGCCGCTTACTTCCAGAAGCCGGAAGGCGAAGCAGCCAGCATCAAGGAAGCGCCGCTGGCTCTGCTGATTCCGACCTGGATTCTGATTGTCGCCAATATCTACTTTGGCATTGATACCAGCCTGACCGTGGGAGCTGCCCAACAGGCAGCTGCAAGCCTGCTGGGAATGGGAGGTTAATGCCATGTCTGTAGAAATGTTGATGCCGTTGATCATCGTTCTGCCGGTAGTGGCAGCCGTCCTGATCAGATTGACCGGCAATAATCCCAATTTGCGTGAAACGGTTACCGTCGTCACTTCGATATTGCTGTTGCTGTTGTTGATTCCCCTGGCTCTGGAAGTGATGGGCGGTGGTCGACCTACCCTGACCTTTGCCGAACCCTTTCCGGGAATCACGCTGACCTTTACCCTGGAGCCGCTGGGCATGATCTTCGCCCTGATCGCCGGTTTCCTGTGGCCGGTCACTTCTCTTTACGCCATTGGCTATATGCGTGGCCATCATGAAGAGAACCAGACCCGCTTCTACATGTTTTTCGCCCTGGCCATTGCGGTCACCCAGGGAGTGGCCTTCTCCGGCAACCTGTTTACCCTGTTCGTGTTTTACGAACTGCTGACCCTGTCCACCTTCTCGCTGGTGACCCATGCTGGCACCGATGCTGCCCGCAAGGCAGGCCGGGTCTATCTGGGTATTCTCATTGGCACCTCTATAGCCTTCCTGCTGCTGGCCCTGATCTGGACCTGGTATCTGGCCGGCACCCTGGATTTCGCCGTCGGCGGCATCCTGGATGGTACGGCGTCGCCAGTATTGCTCAGCGTGTTGCTGGTACTGTTCTTCTTCGGCGTGGGCAAGGCTGCCCTGATGCCCTTTCATCGCTGGTTGCCCAATGCCATGGTGGCACCCACACCGGTCAGCGCCCTTCTGCACGCGGTAGCGGTGGTCAAGGCGGGTGTATTCACCCTGCTCAAGGTTTCCCTGTATATCTTCAGTCCGGATCTGATTCTGGAGCTGCCGATTACTGAATGGCTGAGCTATCTGGTGGCCGCTTCTATCCTGCTGGCTTCTCTGGTTGCCATGACCAAGGACAATCTCAAGGCACGACTGGCCTATTCCACCATCAGCCAGCTCGGCTATATCACCCTCGGCGCCCTGCTGGGTGTAACCGGGGTGCTGGGCGGCGCCATGCATATCGTCATGCACGCTTTCGGCAAGATCACGCTGTTCTTCGGAGCCGGTGCCATTCTGGTGGCGGCCCACAAGTCTGAAATCAGCCAGCTCGACGGTCTCGGCCGACGCATGCCCATTACCTTTGCAGCCTTTACTCTGGGCGTGCTCAGCATTATTGGTCTGCCACCGCTGGGTGGTATGTGGAGCAAGTGGTACCTTGCCCAGGCCACACTCGAAACTGAGCAACTGATTCTGCTGGGTACGCTGTTGCTCAGTTCATTGTTCAATATTGTTTATCTGTTACCAATTCCATTGCGGGCTTTCTTTGCCAAGGGCGATGATGCGGATGCAGAAGGTGGCATCAAAGAGGCCCCACTGTTCTGTCGCATTGCCATTATCATCACTTCCCTGATGTGTGTTGTGTTGTTCTTCTTCCCGCAATTCTGGTACGAACTGGCGTCAATGGCAGTACGCTAACGAGAGGTTTCTATGCAGACATCCGGTGACAACAAACCAGGCTGGGCCGAAAACCCGGTAGTTCATCAGCGTATTCGCTATGGACTGTTCATCATCTGCGGCCTGTTGGTAATCGTGGACCTGATCGTTCATCGCCATACCTATTTGCCGGTTGAAGAATTACCCGCCTTCTACGCTTTCTATGGCTTCGGTGCCCTGGTGGGTGTGGTGGTATTGGCCAAGACCCTGCGTCTGTATGTAGGCCGTAACGAAGACTATTACCAACAGGATCAGCACGGGGAGAAAGATGATGCCTGATTTTCATCCTTTTCTGCCCTTTCTTGTTGCTGCCATTCTGGCCGCCTTTACCAAGGGCAAGGTTCGCTCGGCAATCATGTTGCTGGCCCCCGTGGTAGGAGGTTTGCATCTGCTGGGTGCGGAAACCGGCACCATGGTGGAATATCAGCTCATGGAGCTGACTCTGATGCCCTATCGGGTGGACGAGTTAAGCCTGATCTTCGGCTATATCTTTCACATCGGCGCCTTTATCGCTGTGCTCTACTCCCTGCACCTGAAAGACACCCTGCAGCATGTCTCCGGCCTGCTCTATGCAGGCAGTGCCGTGGGCGCGGTATTCGCTGGAGATCTGTTTACGCTGTTTATTTTCTGGGAGATCCTCGGCCTGAGCTCTGCCTTCCTGGTCTGGGCCTCGCGGGATGAAACCTCGGTAGCTACCGGCATCCGCTACCTGGTCTTCCAGGTGCTTTCCGGGGTACTGCTGATGGCTGGCGCCCTGTGGTATTGGCTCGATACTGGCAGCCTGATCTTCAATGAGATTGGTCTGGACGCCGCCGGTGCCTGGCTGATTTTCTTCGCCTTTGGCATCAAGTGTGGTTTTCCCTTCCTGCACAACTGGATTACTGACGGCTATCCCGCCTCCACTGCCACCGGCACTGTATTTCTGTGCTGTTTCACCACCAAGGCGGCAGTCTACGCCATGGCGCGTGGCTTCCCTGGCACCGAGTTGCTGATTTACATCGGTGCCTTTATGGCCTGCTACCCGATTTTCTTTGCCGTGATTGAAAATGATCTGCGCCGCGTTCTGGCCTATTCCATGATCAACCAGCTGGGTTTCATGGTTTGCGGTATCGGTGTCGGTACGGCCCTGGCTCTTAATGGTGCCACTGGTCACGCATTTAACGATGTACTGTTCAAGGGGCTGCTGTTCATGTCCATGGGTGCAGTGCTCTATGTCACTGGTCGCACCAAGGCTT
Source organism: Pseudomonadales bacterium (assembly GCA_022763285.1). Taxonomy (GTDB): domain Bacteria; phylum Pseudomonadota; class Gammaproteobacteria; order Pseudomonadales; family Pseudohongiellaceae; genus UBA9145. The sequence goes on from JALEHB010000247.1 coordinate 3,498, forward strand.
CAGAACTTGGTGGCCTGTACAAGAAGATGCCCATTACCGCCTCGCTCTGTATCGTCGGCGCCCTCACCATCTCCGCCTTCCCGCTGGTGGCAGGCTTTATCAGCAAGTCCATGGTGATGTCGGCACTGATCGAGGAAGGCCACAGCATCATCTGGATGTTCATGCTGTTTGCCTCAGCCGGTGTACTGGAACATGCCGGCATCAAGATTCCCTATTTCGCATTCTTCGCCCACGACCAGAATATTCCGGCCCGTGAGGCACCCACCAATATGCTGCTGGCCATGGGCATCGCCGCTGTGCTTTGTGTGGCAATTGGCGTCTTTCCGTCAATTCTCTACAACATCCTGCCCTATGATGCGCCTTACTCGCCCTATGATATGACCCACGTGCTGACCCAGCTGCAATTGCTGGCCTTTGCCACCCTTGGTGTGGTGTTCCTGCATCGCAGTGGTCGCTATCCGGCCGAGGTGCCATCCACCAACCTGGATGCCGAGTGGTTCTATCGCCGCCTGTTTCCGCGAATCTACCAGTCCATCAAGCGTCTGTTGACTCGCATCAGTGACTTCATCGGCAACTGGTTGCGCCATTGGTCTACCGGTTTGATGACCGGCCTGAATCGTACCCACGGCCCCGAAGGCACCCTGGCACGCACCTGGCCCACTGGCAGCATGGTGTTGTGGGTTGCTGTTCTGCTGGCGGTGTACCTGGTCGCAGACTTTCTCTAGGCCTGGCCCCTGAAGGCGGCCAGACGGCCGTTCGCTTGCACACTCTGTTCAAACCAGAATCGGCTCTGCTGTCAAAGCAGAGCCGGTTTACAGCGCGGCTATTGCTTCCAGTTGGCCTGATAAATAAGTTGGGATAGGATGAGCCATGGACTCTGCCACTCTGAAATCCATTCTTGACCGGGCCCAGTACGACTATCTGCCCCTCATCTGCAGCAGCCTGGTGGCGGTACTGGTTCTCACCTTGTTCCGCGATATCTTCACCCGGGAGCAGGCTCTGGCCGCCTGGGTAATAGCCTATTATCTTGTCTGGTTTGCACTGATTGTCGTCGTGCTGATTGCCCGGCAATCCGGAAAAATTCCGGTTCACTGGGGCCATGTATTGGCATTGCTCTGCCTTTCGGGGTTTCTGCTGAATCCAACGGTGGCGGCCTTACAGGGTATACTTATCGGCCCCATGTATTTCGCCGCCTCCCTGTTCGCCGGTGGTCTGGTGTGCCTCTCGATTCCGCCTCTGCTGATTGCGCAGGTTGCTGCGCTGGCTATCTGGATCGTGGCAGTTGGGCGAAATTACGAACTGGGGCAGTTGGTACCAACACTGTTGATGGCCTTGATGGCTAGTGGCTTCGCGCTGTTCATGTTGCAAAGACGCATTGCCACCATTGTCAGAATTTTCCGTCTGGAAAGCCGGGTGGAAGCACTGGAGTCGATCCTGCCCATGTGTTCGGGTTGCAAGAAGACCCGCGACGAAGACGGCAACTGGCTGGCGGTGGAAGACTACATCGAAAATCAGGAAGAAGGCCTACAGGTCAGCCACGGATTGTGCCCGGACTGCAAGGAAGCCAATTACGGTGACTTCCTGCGCAAGCGGGCCGCAAGACAGGAACACTCCGACAGTGCGAGTTGAACGCGCCCCCGAAACAGGGCGCGTTATGCTCTGATTACAGTTTTCTATTGGGCTTCAGTGGGCCCTTCTACCTCATCCTTGCGGGCACCGGCGAGAATTCCCGGCAGGGCGTAATTGCCTTCGTGGCAGGCATACTCGTAAATCTTGTCTTCAACCGCATTCATCGGCAACTCGCCGGTCCAGGGCTGGGTATAGACGGCCGGATCATCCACGGTGAACTGATACACAATCTTGTCCCCGGACACGCGAGTAAAGCGCTCGGTGACCACCGCATCAGAGGAGATATACAGGTAATGTCGCAGTGAGGCCCGAAAGCCCTGTTGGGGGTGAAAGTTCGTTGTTTTGACTACCAGGGTATCGTCTTCATACCAGCCAATGGAATCGCCCATCCATTTATTATTGTGGCTCATGTGTTCATCATCACGCAGGCGGATAATTCTGGCATCGTGATTCATCTCGGCCAGAATCATGACGTAGTTCGGGGTCTGCACAATCTGGCTGTGGTTGTTATACAAAACCGGCAGCATCGGCGGGCCACCGGAGGATCCGAAACCCACCATGCAACGCTCACCCAGAGGACGGGCTTCCGGGCCACCGAAGGGGCCCAGCGGATGCTGGCGACTGGCGAATATCGCTCGTTGTCCTTCCTGACTCCAGGGCAGACGACCGTTTTCCGGGTCGACAATAATGGAAGTGCGAATCTCACCATTGATTTCAGCCATACGCTCGCCGGGATCCATCCAGAAGGTGTTATAGCCCCCCACATCTTCCTCGCCGCCTTCGCCTTCTGAAGTCAGTTCCTCCAGATAGGAATCCCCGGTACGACCAAATTCTGCCGCTTCCTCAGGAGTAATCACCAGTTTGCCATTGAAGCGTTCATCACGCTCCAGCATGGTCACGGTGGCGATATTCCAGACCCCTTGCAGATCCGGCACGCCCCAACTGGTTTTCGGGGGCTGGTAGGCGGCACCATCCTGTGCCAGCGCTGAGGTCAGCGCTATACTGCCCAGCAGACCAGCTGCCAGCAGCAGTGAATTCTTTGTTCCCATGATTAAGTCCTGTTATGACTGAGGGCGCCAAGTGTAGGAGGCAGACAGTTCAAGGTCCAGACCGCCCGTCGGCTCAAACCGCCAGCCCGCCTCGCCGCCGGCTGAAATAAAGCTCAGCTGCTTAGCCACCGTAGCGCGCAGGCACCGGATTATCTTCTGATTCTGCCTGCCAGTAGATTGAGACCACCCACCAGCGCGATCCATCATGCATGAGCTGGAAGGAATTGATACCCCGGGCGAAGGGCTCGGCATCATCGGCACTGCGCCGGGATTCATAGGTACTGAAAGCATGGGCAATCTGCCCGAAACGTTCACTAATGTGATGAATTTCGGTTTCATGAAAGCCGTCACGCTCCAGCACCGGACCGCTATTGGCGGCATAACTTGCCGGTGTCATAGTGACCCGCTCATAGCCGTCATCTGTTTTGACCACGGCACTGAGGCTGGCCTCTGCCGCAAACAGTGAATGCCAACGCTGCCAGTCTCTGGCCTGCCCGGCATCACCGGATATCACGTCGTAAACCGCATGGATAATCGACTCGATACTGGCCACATCGGCCGGATCGGCCTGCTGGGCGGCAGCCGGGGCTGCCCATGATGACATCGCCATGAGCAACAGCAGCGGCCAAAGACCTGAACGAGGACGCTTGAGTGTTTTCATAGTACCCCCAAGATTTTATCTTGCTTGATTGGCTCCGGTTTCCCAGGCCTTGATACGGTCAGTCAATTCACGTGACAGGGCATTGGGAATCGGAAAGGTCAGATGATACTGGGCGATTTTCCAGCCCTCGGCTGTCTTCACCAGCACCCCGCTACCCCGGCTGGTTCCGTAACTCACGCTATCCAGCACCTCATCAAACCAGGCGCTGTTGCCGTCGGGGGTCAGATCAATATTGCGCTGCCGGGGATAATAGGTCCAGCCACTGCGGCCCGCCGCATAGGCCTGAAACTCCGCCTTCGGCCAACGCTCACCCACATCGGTTCCCAGAAACACAGCCTGATCTGCCATCAGGTCAAAATAAACTTCCCAGTCACCATCGGCCGCAGCCTCATGAAAGCTGTCCAGCACCTCGGCAATGGCAGCTTCGTCAGATTGCGAAAAAACCGTTGTAGCTGGCAGTAAAGTAAACAAAAACAAGAGCTTGCAAAAGAAGCCGATTTTCATCATGACACCCCTGAGACAGGAAAAGCACTGGCTATACCATAACTGCTCAACTCTTTAAGTGCACTGTTGACTTTTCGCAAAATTGTATCACAATACTGATACAGTGATACGGTCACTCATGGCTCAAAAATGAATATCAGCATCGATTTACAGGATGGCGTACCGATCTATCGGCAGATCGCCAACCAGATTCGCTATCTGGTGGCCTCCGGGCAACTCATGCCAGGAGACGAGATCGCAGCGGTTCGCAGCCTGGCACTAAAGCTGAATGTCACCCCAAATACAGTGGTGAAGGCCTACAAGGAACTGGAAACCGCCGGCGTGATCTATAAGCGCCGCGGAGCAGGCACCTATGTTTCAGAAGGCAGGCACACGCTCGCCAGCAAGGAGCGCAACAGAATTATAGAAAGCCGCATCGATACACTTTTGTCGGAAGCACATCAGCTCGGTATCGATAAAGAAGAGTTGCAGGAATTGATTCGAACACAAATGGAAACATTCAACCGCAGCTAAAAAGTTAAAAATCCGAAACACAAACAAGAGTAAGCATCGACAGCCAAGGAGAATCTCATGGACACAACTGTAACAGGTGGAGTAGTCGCTATCGCCATTGCAATTTTTGTAATCGCTGCTTCCCAAAGCGCAAAGAAGAAAAACAGAACTGACAAGGAAGATTGAATTCCCCAATCAGAGTGCTATCCAAAGCCAATTGAATAGTCAGAGAGCCACTATGGAATCCATCATTCAGATACAAAAACTCAGCCGCCGCTTCGGCAAGACACTGGCACTTGACGGCATCGACTTTGAGGCAGGCAGCGGCAAGGTCTATGGCCTGGTGGGTGCCAATGGTGCCGGGAAGACCACTTTTATCAAACATATTCTGGGCTTGTTGCGAGCCCAGCAAGGTCAGGTATCGGTATTTGGTCTGGATCCGGTGAAGCAAACGCAGCAGATTCTGAAACGGGTTGGTTATCTCTCCGAGAACCGCGATCTGCCTGACTGGATGAGTATTGGGGAATTGATGCGCTATACCAGCGCCTTTCATGCCAATTGGGATCAGCAGTTCTGCGATGAACTTTTGACCCGCTTTGAGTTGGACCCTGCACAAAAGATTGGCCAACTCTCCCGGGGTATGCGTGCCCAGACCGGGCTCGTTGCCGCCGTCGCCCACCGTCCCGAACTGTTAGTACTGGACGAGCCTTCCAGCGGCCTGGATGCGGTTGTACGCAATGACATTCTCAATGCGATTGTTCGCACAATTTCCGACCAGGGCAGCACAGTGTTGTTCTCCTCGCACTTGCTGGATGAAGTCGAGCGCATGTCAGATCACGTCACCATGATACAGAAGGGTCAGATTCTGCTGGATGGAGATCTGGAATCACTCTGCGATACTCACCGGCTTTGCGATTTCAAATTTGCCTCCGCTCTGCAACAGCCACCGGCTCTGCCCGTTGTGCAACTGGAAGGGGAAAACCGCTCGTGGCGAGCCCTGCACAAGCAAAGCGATGAACAGTTTGCTGCCCGTATCGAGGCAATCGACGGCCAGGTATTACAAAGCCGACGCGCCAGCCTGGAAGAAATCTTTCTGGCCTACGCGGGCCATGGCAAATCCGAGGAGCTGGCTGCATGACAGTCAATTCACCGGTCCTGGCCATCCTCTGGCGTTGCTGGCGGCTTTCCTGGAAGCAGGCATTGCTATGCCAGGCAGGTCTGTACCTGCTGCTGATTCCTTTTTTGCTGATTTTTCGGCCAGAGGACAGTGAATCTCTGAACGGAGTTATCTCAGCCTGCCTGACTGGCTACCTGGCATTCCTCTGGGCTTCTACTCTGCCACTGACTTTGCAGCGACCCAATTCCTGGAATACTACCGGCTTTCAATTTGCCTATGAGTTGCGGCTACCGGTTTCGGTCCCACAATTGGTGCTGATCCCTTTGGCCTATCTGTCAGCCCTGTTCCTGATTTCGTACCTGATGCCGGCGCTGCTGCTGCGCTGGCTATTCGGTTTTGATGGCCCCTCTGGGGTTGTCAGTCTGCTGATTATTCAGTTTATCCTGCTGCTAAGCGCTGCCACCTGGTGGAGCAGTGATCCATGGGACGGGATGGTGTCGTGGCTTGCCTTTGTTGGCAGCTTTTTGATGGGTTGGCTGTTTCCGGATTTTATCCAGATCAGCGAATCTGAAACCGGCGCCGTTTCAGTGCTACGCTTCAGCACCGCCAGCATTTTTCACTATGCTCTGATTATCGTACTGTGCCTCACAGTGACCCTGCTGGGAGTCAGTAAGCAACGCCATGGCGAGAATCTACTGGGACTGAGTCAGTGGCGACTGTTTGACAAGGAAACCGGCCTTGTCGGTCTTGCCAGCCTGCCTTTCCTGAAAGGGTCCTGCCCCACTGTGAGCCCCTGGCGCGCTGAACTCTGGCGCTTGCAGCGCTTCCGAGGCGTTAGCAATTACCTGCTATTTGGCCTGATTGCTGCCTTGTTTCCCTGCCTGCTGCTTGGCTCAGTAGACTTTTTCAACAGCAGCGAGGAAACGATCCCGCTTGAACCTCTGGTGGGCTCTTCCGGCCTCGCCCTGTTGATGCTTAACATCGCTCCTGCCATGTCTTTCTATGGCATGCGAACGATCAATAATACGCCCCAGTTCGGGCTGTTTGAACGTATTCGTCCCTTGTCTACCACGACACTGTGCGCAGTTAATTTTCTGATTCTGCTACTGGGACTGCTAGCCGCTACCCTCAGCATGGGTTTGTTTCTGAATCTGCTTGGCCCACTTTTCATCAGCAATTTCGCCGAGCTGGCCGAGCAGTTTATGACTCAGGTATCCGGCTGGACAGAACAACCTGTCAGACGCTGGCTGCCTCGCCTGCTATTGATGCCAATCTATATTTTGGTGCTGGCGGTGCTTATGGCCACATTCGGCAGCTGGACAAAACTGCAACCCGGACGCTGCTCGCGGATAGTGTTGACGATTCTCTGCTATATCCTGCTGCTCCTGATTACACTCGTATCATTCAATTGGCATACCCTGGCCGGGCTCACCGCGCTGACCGTATGGGAAATACACTTGTGGTTATTGCTCACAGGCCTGGCGGCCATGACAGCCTATGCCTGGCAGCAGCTCGACAAGGATGAGGTGCTGAAGCCAATCCAGAAAGCCAGCCTGGCACTGGCGGCCTTACCATTACTGCTCTTCTCCTGGCTCAGTTTCGACCTGAATTGGCTGCTGGAGACAGGCTTCTCAGGCTCATTGCATCTGGCTCTGTCATTGGCTCTGGGATTGCTGCCCCTCATCACTGCAATCATTTGCCTGTTTACGATGAATCGGGTTTTACACCAGTAAGACTGTCTCAGTGACTAGTCCGCGCGCCCCAAAAGCGATCGCCAAGATTCAGGAGCGCCGCTGCCAGCAGGGCCCAGAATCCCGCTTGTAACTGGACCTGAGCCGAATCATTCATCTTGATAAAGACCAGCAGCATAGCCAGGGCATAGACATCGAACATGGCCCATTTTTCCACGAAGCTGGACTTCCTGCGCAGCGCCGCCGAGGGATTCTTTTGCCAGCGCAGCAAGCCGGAAAACAGGAAATGCATGGCTGGCAAGACCAGCACAAAACAGAACAGGATCAGCGGCATGAGATATTCACCCGCTGCCAACAAGCCCGGCAGTGCACTGATGACTGAATATTGCCGCTCCCAGAAAATCCATTTTTCGATTTCCGCCAGGGGCAACAACATACCCGCCAGGAAACTGGTCAGGGTCAGGCCGTGTATCAGCCTGCCTCCCTCGATGGCGTCAGTGTCATCTGACTCGTCACTACAGGACCAGGAAAGCTGCAGCGTGGCGATGATTGACAGGATCACGCCGGCGCCATAGCAGTAGATACCCCAGTGAATCTCCACCTCTGACAGCGCACCCAGGTTGGCGGCGCCGAAGGTAATGGCCAGCACAAAGACATCCAGCATTGACCACTTGCCGAGAAATTCCAGCAGGGTCAATCTCACCGGTGGGGACTTGCCCTGCCGCCGCTGACCATAGACCCGGAGCAGGACCAGCACTTTGCCGATGGGGAAGACCATGGAAAACAGGAAAATGATGCTGCCCAGAAGCAACTCCCCTTCAGCAAACAGATCAAACACGCCACCCGCCAGGGAATAGGTATCCGGCGGCAGGAAAATCTGATCCAGGGTAGCCATGGGAGTGAACAGGCCAACTAACACCAACAGCAGACTGACAACAATGGTGGCAAGTTGGCCGCCACCGGGCAGCTTGTGTTTCTCTGTCATCGTTTCGGCCAGGGTTTCTTGGCAACAGGGGCAGATTATCCGCAATTGTGCCTTCATGTTATAGTCTGCCCTGTGTAATGCAGTTCACAGCGGGCGATAACAGATTCGCAAGCAGAAACAGGACTGGGAAGTTGAAGCTATGAGCAGGAAGGCAGGAATGAGCACAATTAACCGCCCGGGTGGAAGCTGGAAATCGCCTTTTAAAGCACTGGCACTGGCGACGCTGCTCACTGGCTGTGCCACCGATTTTCAGTACCCGTCGGTGATAGAGAACCGCCCGGACTTCCTGCCCCAGAGCTACACCCTGTCAGACCTGCCCTATTTTCCCGCCACTGACCTGGAATCCGGGGCGGGCCCGCTGACTTCTCTGCTGGCAGCCACCGGATTGTCCACAGCCCTGCCCAGTGAAATCGCTCCCATGCTGTATGAGCAGCAGAGCCCCACCACATTCCAGACCGATGTGCGCACCACGATCCGGTCTTTTGGCCTGATTCCCTACCCACTGGCACCGCGTCTGATTGATATCATAGTGGAGATTGCATCGGGCAATCCGGTGCTGGCTCTGCAGGGCAGCGGTGGCATAGGCACCCAGTGGTCCTATGTACTGGTGAAAGGCTTTGATTTCGATCGGGAGCTGATGATCGTCAACACCGCCAGTGGCGAGGATGTTGAGCTGCCGCTGCGGGAGTTTGAGCGCCGCTGGGTTGCCGGCAACCGACAGAGTGTCATGGCCGTTGCACCGGGCGAACTTCCCACCACTGCCGATGCAGGCGACTATCACGCCGCCTTGAGTGCATTGCAGCAGATTGATGCCACAGACCCTGAACTTGAAGCCGCCTATCAACGGGGTCTGGAGGAGTGGCCTGAGGATCGAAACCTGTTGATGGGCTTTGGCCAGTACCTGATGGACAGTGGTCAGTATTTTCAGGCCAGCGATGTGTTCAGTGAAACCATGAATCTCTATCCAGGCTACGGCATGGCACACAATAATATGGCCCGCGTTCTGATCGAACTGGGGCGTCTCGATGAAGCTCGCTTTCATGCCAATCAAGCCGTTGCCACCGATGATGAATTCAACGAAGTCTATGTTCAGACGCTGGAAGTGATCAATCGCCGAGCCAGGTCTGCCAATCGCAACAACTAGCCTCTGACTGAACCTGCAGCGGACGCAGGCGATAGCAAGGGTATTTTCAGATAGCAGATTTCATTGGATTCGGGTGGTGGCAAGTGCCCTCCCCGGATATTCACCTGTGCTGCAGCGAACAGCAATTCCGGGGCTGGCAGAGTTCTATCGAGCGCACTTCGCCGGCGCAAGAAATCCGATTCCCGGCTGCGCTCACAAACCAGGCAGTTGTGGCGGCGCTGTTGACCAATGCTAGTCTGGTACTCCACATAGGCTCTTTCTTCACCCCCATAGTCATGGCCGACAAACAGGCGGGTTCGGGCCGGTAGGCGCAGGATCTTTTTGGCAGAGTGGAATAATCGGGCCCTGTTTGCCCCGGGAAGATCGGCCCGGCCGGTGCCAATATCAGGCATCAGCAGAGTATCTCCCACGAACACAGCATTGCCGATCAGATGTGCCATGCAACTGAGCCCGTGACCCGGAGTATAGATGGCGGTAGCCTGCATATTGCCAATCAGATAGTGCTCGGCATTACGGAACAGCCAATCGAATTGTGAACCGTCGGTTTTGAAACTCCGGGGAAGATTCAACAATCTGGCATAGTGCCTCTGCTCCTTGCATACCGCCCCGGCGATCGCTGTCTTGCCCCCCAGCACGTCCTTTAGGTATTGGGCAGCGCTGAGGTGGTCGGTGTGCACATGGGTTTCAATAATCCATTGCACCTGCAGACGCTTGCTCTCCACATAACGCACAATGGCATCGGCGCTGCGATGCTGAAGTTCACCACTGTTCAGGTCAAAGTCCAGCAGGGGGTCGATAATGGCACAGGCGCTGGATGAGGGGTCCCGCACGACATAGGAAAACGTGCCAGATGTCGCATCATAAAACGCCGACACCTTGGGTTTCAAAATGTCGGCGCCATGGAAAGTGGTGACAGACTGCATCCCGTGACTATTCCCGGTGGAGTCTAGACGACGAGCATTTCCCAGATCAGCCAGCAAGCCAGTGCAGTGACCAGGGGAGTCAGCATCAACCAGAACATGTTTTTAACGTGGACCATTTCTTTCCTCCTTCGTCTCAGGCAGAGAATGCGGCGGCGTGAACCGCCGCCAAAGTTTTACGACAAAAAACCTTACTCTTGCTAAATCTCTACTACTTGCACTGACTATTGCAGAGCTCATGCCAACCCTGCTCTGATTTCTTATGTTTCTGTTTTTATTAACTTATTTTCCATCACAGCGAGAAGGCCCGTAAAAACCTCTTGCCCAGCACTCTTTTTTTTGCCATTAATGACGAAAATTTTTGCCATTTTTGACAAACTCATGACCCTGATTGCCAGTGACCAGCGCCCCGCCATGGCCGAGATGCTCGAAGGCTTCGAGTACCCCGCCATCCTCGTATCAGCCGACTACGAAATCATTGCCACCAACCAACTCTATGTTGAAGCCTTCGGCGCTATTGACCTGAGTCAGCGCCATAACTGCTTCAAGGTTTCCCATGGCTACGATGTGCCCTGTGATCAGGCCGGCGAAGATTGCCCCCTGGGCGCAGCCCGGGAATCCGGACACAAGGAGCGGGTGCTGCATATTCATCAGACTCCCCGGGGCAAGGAGCACGTGGATGTGGAAATGTTGCCCATCCACAACAGCGACGGTGATCTGCTCTACTTCGTCGAA
>JALEHB010000248.1 GCA_022763285.1 Pseudomonadales bacterium
ACGGCGGCCTGAGCCTGGTGGGCAAGGACGACGATTCACCGGGTGTGTTCTGATCACCGACCGTGCTGGATACTGACTCCTATCTGCAACTCGATGCTCTGGCCCAGGCCGAAGGCCTGCGCCGGGGTGATTTCAGCGCCACCGAACTGATTCAGGCGGCCATCGAGCGAGCCCGGCAGCTCAATCCCTCTCTCAATGCCATTATCAGCGAGCGCTATGAGCTGGCCGCCACAGAAGCGGCTGTCATCCACAGCGGCAGCGATTTTCTGAGCCGCTCCGCCCTGGCGGGCATTCCCTTTCTGATCAAGGATCTGTCGGCCTTGACTGGCCTGCCCCACGGCTATGGCAGCAAGCTGTACCAGGGCCATATTGCCGACAGCAATGGCGCCATTGTGCAGCGATTTGTGGATGCCGGCCTGATTGCCCTGGGTAAAACCAATACCCCGGAATTTGGCCTGACCTTGAGCACCGAACCTGCCAGCCAGGGCGCCAGCCGCAATCCCTGGAATCCTGATTACTCCACTGGCGGCTCCAGCGGCGGTGCCGCGGCCGCGGTGGCAGCGGGTATTGTCGCGGCGGCCCATGCCAGCGATGGCGGTGGCTCCATTCGCATACCCGCGTCCTGCTGCGGCCTGTTTGGCCTCAAACCCAGTCGTGGCCTGACACCTGCCTCCATGAAACTGGGGGAATGCTGGAGCGGCATGAGCGTGGGTCATGTTGTCAGTCGCAGTGTGCGTGACTCGGCGGCATTCCTGGACCTGCTGGCTGTGGACAAAGCAGGCTTGTTTCCCCGTCCCGCCACCCCCGAACCCTTTCTTGAAGCCAGCCAGGAGCCGCCCGAGACCCTGCGCATTGCCGTGCAAAGCAGTCATCCTTTTGGCCTGGCCATGCACCCGGACTGCCAACAGGCGGTGATGGACAGTGCCCGCCTGTGTGAGGACCTGGGCCATCAGGTGGAAGAGCCGGAATTGCCAGTGGACTTCAAGGCCGCAGCAGGGGCCATGAACCAGTTAATCTGCCTGCATACCTGGCAGGCAGTGCATGAACGTCTGAAAGCGCTGGATCAGACCCTGGCCAGGGCCGAGATGGAGTCGTCCACACGTCTGATGGCGGAGTTGGGCAGCAAGATCACCGCAGAAGACTACATCGAGGCAGTGGATTGCCTGCAGCAGGTAGCGGCCGGGCTGGCCCGCTTCCATCAGGACTATGATGTGATTCTGTCACCGGTGCTGAATATGCCGGTCGCCCGCCTGGGCTGGCTGGACATGAACAGCGCCGATCTCAATGAATATGGCCAGCGCTACCGCCACTATTCCGGTTATACCGCCCTCTATAACGGCACTGGTCAGCCCGCCATGTCTGTACCGCTGCACCGGGACAGCAATGGCCTGCCCCTGGGTAGCCAGTTCGCCGCCGCCTGGGGCCAGGATGCCCTGCTGCTGCGTCTGGCGCGGCAACTTGAACAAGCCCGTCCCTGGCCGCTGCTGGCCCCTTGAGAAAAAGCTGGCCGGGAGCGACACTAGGGCTTCCGGTCTTGTCAGCACGGCAATGCCGAATAAGGCTTTCCCCATTAAATTCAGATAATTACAACAAATTATTAATGGAGTTCCAGCATGAGATCAGCCCTCGCAAGCCTGGCAATCACTGTTCTGAGCAGCAACCTGATGGCCCAGGATGGCGCCATTCCCCGCACCGAGTGGGGAGTTCCGGATTTTCAGGGCTACTGGCGCAATAACACCGTCATGCCCTTTCAGCGGGCGCCCGAGCTGGGCACCCAACAGGCCTATAGCAGTGAGGAAGCCCAACGCCTGGAGCGCGCCGCCCAGCAGCAGGTGGAACAGGACAACGAGCCCCTGGATCCCGATCGCCCCGCCCCGGCCGCCGAGGCCTTGCCGCCGGTTGGCAATTACGACCTGTTCTGGACTGACCGCGGCATGTTTCTGCCCACCATTGATGGCGAATACCGCACTTCTGCCATTATCGATCCGCCCAATGGCCGCATTCCGGAACGGCTGGCAGGCTTCGAGCCAGCCTTCACGCGCAGCAATGACGGCCCGGAGGGTCGCAGCCTCGGTGAGCGCTGCCTGTTGTCTTTTGGCAACAGCTCTGGTCCGGTCATGACCCCGGTGATGTACAACAGCCATTTCCAGATCAATCAGTCACCGGGCTATGTGGTCATCACTGTGGAGATGATTCATGACGCCCGCATTATTCCCATTCGCGATGAGCGCGATGAATTACGCTCCAGTGCCCTGCAGAAGTGGATGGGCGACTCTATCGGTCGCTGGGAGGGCGATACTCTGATCGTGGAGACCAAAAACTACAATCCCTGGCAGACCTATCGCGGTGCCGATACCGAAAACCTGACCGTGATCGAGACTTTCCGCTTCGAAGGACCGGACAAACTGGTCTATGGCTTTACCGTAGACGACCCTACTGTCTATTCCGCCCAGTGGAGCGGCGAGATGCCCATTACCCGCATGGATGAGCCAGTGTTTGAATATGCCTGCCATGAGGGCAACTACGGCATCATTGGCATTTTGGCCGGGGCCCGGCGTCTGGAGGTGATGGAAGAGATGGGGATTGAGCGGGAGATTGATCAGTAGGAAATTCAATGGCCGCGCCTGTAAAGACGGGCCTGTGTTCATTCTTTGAGCTGTGGGGGATGGGTAACGGGTCAACCCCCACTGCGTGGGGCCCCTACCCGTTACCCACCATCGCCACCCATTGAGTAACGTGGATTCTACTTGTTCGGATCTGTCCTGGATTATTTCGTGCAGAATACTTTGACCATTCTTTGAATTGTGGGGGATGGGCAACGGGCCAACCCCCACTGCATGGGGCCCCTACCCGTTACCCAACCATCACCACCCATTGAGCAGCGTGGATTCTACTTGTTCGGATCTGTCCCGGATTATTGCGTGCAGGATAATTTGACCATTCTTTGAGTTGTGGGGGATGGGTAACGGGCCAACCCCCACTGCGCGGGGCCCCTACCCGTCACCCAACCATCGCCACACATTGAGCAGCGTGGATTCTACTTGTTCGGATCTGTCCTGGATTATTTCGTGCAGGATACTTTGACCATTCTTTGAGTTGTGGGGGATGGGTAACAGGTCAACCCCCACTGCGTGGGACCCCTACCTGTTACCCAACCATCGCCACACATTGGGCAGTGGGGTTTCAATGAGTTCGATCCATCTTTTTTGCATTGGTGACAGCTAAATCCCGAGCAAAAAAGAGAGGCCGAAGCCTCTCTTTTTTATTTTTGCGGAGTTCCAGGTAGCTTAGCACCTGGTGGCTGCGAACCTAGAAGGTGTAACGCAGTCCCAGACCGTAGGTAGTGCCGTATTCATCGTACTGGGACAGACGGCTGGTGTTACCGAAGTAGTAATACTCTGGCTCGTCGTTCAGGTTGATGGCTTCAGCTGTGACCGTGAGATTGTCGTTGACGGTGTAACGCGCCGTCAGGTCGATCTGCATGTAGTCATCGGTGTAGCGATCGGTCATTGCATCGTCGCCAATCTCATCCAGGAATTTGCTGTGATAGTTACCGGCAAGACGGACGTCCCAGGCACCGCTGTCATATCCTACCGAAAGGTTGGCAGTATGCTTGGCCTGCTTGAAGAAGGGGATGGTACGCTGGCCATTGACCGAGTCGGCTGGCAAATCAGTTTCGCCATCGGACAGGGTGTAATTGGCCACGAACAGCAAACCATTCTCCCAGGCGGTCTGGAAAGAGAATTCCAGGCCACGGATGTCGGCGTTGTCGGTATTGATAAAGGTACCGGCCACATCGTAAAGCTGGCCCCGGAATACCGAATCAGTGGATTCAACCTCAACAATGGCATCATCGATCTGCTTATAGAACAAACCGGCACCGATAAAGGTGAGGTCGCTCATGTAATACTCGTAGGTCAGATCAAAGTTCCAGGCCGTGGTCGGATCCAGATTCGGGTTACCGCCTTCGATCTCATTGTCTTCGGTATCAACAATGGCACCGGCATTGGACTCCTGGAAACCGGGGCGTACCAGGGAGCGGAAAACACCCGCGCGCACAATCTGGTCGGCCGCGACTTCATACTTCAGGTTGATGGAAGGTGCGGCAAAGCCGTAGTCGTTCTCGAAGCGGGTGAAGCCGGCGAATCCGCCATCAAAGGCCTTGCCCCGATAGGTGGTATCGGTGTCTTCATAGCGCAGGCCGTACACCCAGGTGGCGTTACCCGTAGTGGTGGTGGCCATGATATAGCCTGACAGCACATCTTCTTCGGTAGTCCAGTCAGCCGGGATAGACTCTTCATCTTCATCGCCACTCAGCTCGAATTGTGAGCCGGGGTTCTGACAGCTACTGCCATCAGACAGCGCAGTAGAACCGGAACCGAGATTGTCGATGAAGCCCTTGACCTGATCAAAGCTGGCGGTCGGGCCATTGGCCACGTTGAAGAAATTCTCCGGCGAAGTGAAGTTCACTGAGCTCAACAGAATGTCAGCCGTGGGCTCGTAGGCACAGAATACCAGTGCGTTGAGTTTTTCACGCTGACGAATCTTCACGCCGTACTGCAGCTGGGTGTTGTTGTTCAGATCGAAAGTTACATCAACCTTGGCACCGATGTCCTCATCGGTGTTCAGGGTAAACTCTCGTTCGAAGGCATCCAGCGCGAAATTGGATGGATCGTAGAACGCTGCCGGAAAAGTCACCACCGGCTTCTTTGGATCGCTGTTGTCGTAGGTGATGGGCTGGTCGATGGTATCGCTGCGGAAAATAACCGCCTGGCGATCGCGGTCATCCTGTTCGGCCTCGGAGGTAAAGAACTCCACATCCATACGATTTCGATCATTCAGTTGCAGGCTGGCGCCCAGGCGCAGTGAGGTGATTTCACGAAGCTCGGTACGATTGCGGCTCTCAGTATCCACCTTGCTGTCAGCGTAGCTGAACACAGAGCCGCTGATAACGGGCTCATTATCTTCCAGACCATCACGGGTTTCCCATTTGGCGCGCCACTCCTGGTCAGAGTATTCATTATGGAATACATGGGCGAAATAGCTGTTGCCGGAGTCGCTGCGATAGTCCAGCGCCAGCACCACTCCTTGACGTTCACGGGTCAGGTCGTAGTAACGGGTTTCAAAATCGTCATTGGGGGCAACATCACCCCAACCGCCGTTTTCATTGTTGTGGGCAATAATGTGGCGTTCCTGATCACTCAATACCAGCGCAGCACCAAACTCGCCGCCGCTGACATCCCAGCGATTGGTGAAAGTGGCTGACAGTTTGGGGTTGCTGGCATCACTGGTTAATTCGTTATAAGAAGTTTCGGCCTTGAGGCGAACGAACATCTCGTCATAGGAGAAACCGGTAATGGTTTCAAGATCGATGGCACCACCAATGGTGTCGGCATCGAGATTTGGTGTGAGAGTCTTGTAGACGGTCATGCTGTCCAGCAGATCGGAAGGCACACCATCAAGAATAATACCGCGACGATCTTCCGGAGCAGCGGTGCTGACGCCGTTGATGGTCATGGCATTGAGATCGGTATTCATGCCGCGAACAGACACATAGCGCCCTTCACCCTGGTCGTTCTCCACCATGATGCCGGAGATGCGACGCAGTGATTCTGCTACGTTGATGTCGGCGAATGTACCCAGAGCATCGGAATCGATAACTCCAACCACCTTGTCAGAATCGCGCTGCTTCTGAATTGCTGACTGCAAGCTGGCGCGGCTACCGACAACGGTAATTTCCTCAATGCTTTCCTGCGCCAGCATCTGGCCAGACAAGGCCATTCCGATAGCGAGAGAAAGAGTTTTCTTGGTGAACTGTGCTTTCATTAATTGGTTCCCTTGGATAGTAGAGTGCGCGCCTACCCTAGCCAATCTCTGTGACACACGCGTGACAGATCTGCTACCGGAATATGACAATGATGCAACAGGGGCCACTTGGCCTTTTTATTTATCAGCTTTGTGACAGAACGGAAAAGTAATAAGCAGGCAGGTCCGGGGATCGGCCTGCCTGTCACTCATAGTGGCGGGATATAATTTGCTAGTTCAGACCCAGCGCGCTGGCAATGCGCGCCCAGGGGATGTATTTGAAATTCTGGGCTTCACTGGGCAGGGTATTAAAACCATCCTGCACTACCAACATGCCCTGCCCATAATTGGGGCCAAGGTTGGCACTGCTGACATCCAGACCATCGGTCTCACCGGAACCATCGATGCTGCCGTCTTCAAGATCGGCCACGACAAAACTGCCACGATACTGATGCGGTGGCAGGCGATCATACACGGCGTAGCTGTAGTTGCCCTGGCTGGATACGATCAGGTAGCCGCCATTGCCATCCAGATACAGGCTCATGCCTTCCACGTCGGCATAAAGAATAGTGCCGTCGATATCCACCAGCGTAGTCAGCTCAGTGGAGGCAGTACGACTGGCGGCGACGGTGCGCACCCCTTCTGCTTCCACGCCCAGAAACAAACGCTCATTGGCATCATCGGCCACACAGCCTTCGGGCTGGCTGGGCACGGAGAATTCACGCCAAAGCTCGGCACTCACCGTGGGAAGACCAGAGCCGCTGTCATTGACCGACAGGCCCCAGTGCTGATAGCTGCCATCGGTATCATTGACAAATACCTGCATGCCATCGGCGTTGTTGAACATACACAGGCCATAGGGTTCCGCCAGTCCGGTGTCGATTTCGTTATCGCTCAGCCAGGTGAGATGGCCCTGGCGGTCCACAAGGAACAGGCTGATAGTGTTGTGACTGCGGTTGCTGGCGGCAGCCAGGGCCGAATAGCGGGCGTTATCCTCAAAATAGCGCAGGTCCACATTGTTGGTCAGACCAGCGGCTATCCGCTGCAGACGATTGCCATCCAGATCGTAGACTTCAATACCGAAATCCTTGTCGGTGCCAATCACCCGGCTGGCTTCAGGCTTGCTTTCATGCACCCAGATCACCGGATCATCGGCGGCATCGCCTTCGCTGCCAACCGGATCAGTTTCAGCCAAAGGGAAAACGATGGCGGCATCCGGGGGTGGCGGTGCCACAAACTCCATTTCACAGGCCATCAATGACAAACACAGACAAACAAGGCCGACAATCCTGCTGGCAAACATTACAACTCCTTCTTTGATACTCAGAAAACATCGCAGCCTAGCGCAGGGATATTGCGCTTATGTGACACTGGGCTACGAACCGGGACTGTGCCTATCACTACAGTCGCCAGCTTGGACGGAGGGTAATGCGCTTTGGTTTGCAGGAGAGTGAGGAGGGATTTTAGTCCCGGAGAGCGCCGTGGCGCACAGCTGTCACCTCGGCCATAATGGCAATGGCGATTTCTGCCGGGGTCTTGCTGTCGATCTGAAAGCCGATGGGGGCATGGAGAATATCGATCTCGTCCTTGCTCAGCCCAAGCTCTGGCAGCCGTTCGCGACGGGCTGCCGAGGTACGCTCGGAACCCATGGCACCCACATAGAAGGCATCGGTCTTGAGCGCCTCCATCAGGGCCATGTCATCCACCCTTGGATCATGGGCCAGGGCGATAATGCCACTGTAGGGATTACTGAAGCGTTCACGCACAATGTCATCGGGCAGACGGGAGGTGGTCTCCACGCCAGGCACATGCCAGTTATCCAGATAACGCGGCCGTGGATCACAGAGAGTGACATCGTATTCCAGGGCCAGGGCCATCTCTGCCACATATTTGGCCACATCCCCTGCTCCCAGTAACAGCAGTCGGTACATGGGGCTCAGGCTGTGCGTCATGACCCCTTCGTCAATAATCACCGCCTCATCACTGGATTCATCGCGGGCACTGATGGTACCGCTTTCCAGATCGACGATGCGGCTTACCAGGGTATGATTTTCCAGGTCGCTGCGCAGGCGAGTGAATACCGTACGATTGGCCTCATCGGGCTCGATATACTCCAGCAGCACATGTAACTGACCACCGCAGGGCAGACGCAGCCGCGCCTGCTCCGCTTCGGTCATGCCGTATTTGACCTTGAACGGCTTGCCGCCCTCCTCGTCAAACTGGGCCTTGAGGCTGCCATCCCGGAGCTGCTCGAGAAAATCCTCCTCGATACATCCCCCGGAGATGGAACCCACCAGCTCTCCATCCAGGGTACAGGCCATCATGGCTCCCACCGGGCGCGGTGAGGAGCCCCAGGTTTTCAGAATGGTGCACAACCAGACCGGTTTGTCGGCGGTCAGCCATTGCTGAACGTGGGTGATGATCTGTTGCTGGCTACTGAGCATGGCGAGTTCTGATTCCGGGCATTGAGTCGAGGCCTAGACGGCGCGCTCTTTCCATTTGCCGCGCATGAAAAAAGCGACGCCTACTATACCAGTGAGCATATCGGAAACAAACACCGCCCAGAACACCCCCACCGGCCCGATTTCCAGCGTCAGGGCCAAAAAATACGCCAGCGGCACCTGCACAATCCAGAAGCAGAAGATATTGATCCAGGTAGGCGTCATGGTATCCCCGGCGCCATTGAAAGCCTGGATGATGGCCATGCCAAAGCCCCAGAACACATAGCCATAGGCAAAGATGCGCAGACACTGCACGGCATAGGCCAGGGCCTCAGGCTCATCAGTGAAAAACTCGGCAATAGACTGGGTAAACAGCAGCATGGCAAGCGCCGCCAGCCCCATGTAATACGCATTGTAGCGGGCGATATGCCAGACCGTGGTTTCGGCCCGCTCTGGCAAACCGGCGCCAAGATTCTGCCCCACCAGGGTGGCGGAGGCATTACTCAGGCCCCAGGCCGGCAGCAGGGTGAACATGACGATACGCACGGCAATGGTATAGCCGGCCACTGCCGCACTGCCAAAGCCGGACACAATCTGCATCAGGAACACCCAACTGGCTGTTGCCACCAGAAACTGGGCAATACCTCCGGCGGAAATCCGGATCAGGGACCAGATCAGGGCCAGCTTCATGCCCATGTCCTTCAGATGCAGGCGAATACGGCCACCACCCCCGCAGAGGTAATAAAGCCCATACAGCATGCCCACACTGCGACCGATATTGGTGGCCACAGCAGCCCCGGTGACGCCCATCTCCGGAAATGGCCCATAGCCATGGATCAGACAGGGATCGAGGATGATATTCAGACCATTGGCCAGGATCAGCGCCCGCATGGCCAGATTGGCATCGCCGGCTCCACGAAAGATGGCGTTAATCAGAAACAGAAAGACAATACTGAAAGAACCACCGAACATGATGCGGGTATAGGTCTCACCGGTTGCCACCACGGCTTCGTCGGCGCCCATCAGCAACAGGATATTACGGCCGAAAAAGATACCGATCAGGCCGACGATGACAGAGACAAAGACACCGATCCACAGTGCCTGCCCTGCCGCCAGGGAAGCCGCTTCGCGATCTTTCTCACCGATGCGCCGCGCCACCATGGCCGTGGTACCCATACTGAGACCAATGGCCACCGCATAGAGCAAGGTGATCATGGCCTCGGTCAGACCTACAGTAGCCACCGCCTCGGTACCGAGACCGGCCACGAAGAAAATGTCCACAATGGCGAACACCGATTCCATGGCCATTTCCAGAATCATGGGAATGGCCAGCAGAATCGTCACCCGGGCTATGGAACCTTCGGTGTAATTCAATTCCGTATCACCACGCAGGGACTGTTTGAACAGCGACCAGGCACGGCTGAATTTGCTGCCTTCACTGGCGGCAGTATTAGTTGTATTCGTTGTATTTGTTGTCATGTCAATTACCAGGGTAAAGCAAAGCGGTAACAACGCTAAGGCGTTGCAAGTATCTGGTGTTCATTGACGGCCTGAGCTGACTGGTCAGGTTACAGTTTTCGGGCGGGCTGGAAGGCTGATAGAAAAGGAATGGAAAACTGACCGGGGTGGCCTGCTGATTATTCCGATACAACCGACTGAATAGAATGCGCGATAACCGCTGGGCTCAGACTGTCGCTGAAAATCCGGTTAGTAGCTTCATTGGCTGGTCCTCTTGAGGCTGGAAGGTGTTGCGGGCGCATTATAGACCTGTTTATAACAGCAATACCAACTTTTGTGTCAAAAACACATTTTCAGGCAATAATGCCGTACCCTGTCGCCCTTTTTGACTCGACTGTTATGTCTCCGCATCTGCTTTAGGAATAAAATCTATCTTAAGTTTATATCCTATGGCTTCTGCATAATCAGTGAGAGTAGATAGCTTGGGAGAGATGCCTGAATTTACACTTTCCAGCCTGGAGATATTGCTCCTCTTTGTGTTGAGCATTACTGCTATTTCTTCTTGTGTAAAACCCGCTTCTCGTCGTAAGGCGATCAGCTTTTTGCGGATTTCATAGGCCGGAGCAAGATCCTCATACTGTTCTTTCACCCCTTTCTTTTTGAGAGCCTCTTCTTTAAATGTCTTCAAATCAGGTCTACTCATGTCACAACTCCTTCATCCGATTGCGGGCTTTATCCAGCGCTCTATTTGGCGTTTTCCGGGTCTTCTTGATAAAAGAATGCAGGATAATTATTTCCTGACCCTTTACAGTACAGAAGAGCGAGCGCCCAATACCTTCCTTACCTTTGGCTCGAATCTCAAATAAGCCATTTCCCATTGGAGCGGTGTAGGGTTTACCGATAGTTGGGCCAAATTCCTCAATAATTTCAAGTATGTGAAGGAAGTTCGCCAGAATCCCGGAAGGGAACCGAAGCGTTTCCTCCTTAACCTTGTTATCGAAGAAAGTGACTTTCCATGTCATCTTTGCATGTTATCATAAATGATAACTCTGTCAACAGATGCTGAGGGATTATCACAACACCAAATTGCTGGGCGCAGTTGTGGTTCACAGCTCAAGGTTCGACCCGCCTGCGTTGTTGCAATTCACGACTTCGCAGTTGAATCCAGGCATCCCCCAGCACTCGTTCGGCCTGTTGCGCCGCAGCCGATCGGTCGGTCATGCGGATGATTTGATCAATATTGCGATTGCCGGTACTGGAGCCTTCGCTGATTGCCGCCTCGGTCTGTTGCAGCAGATAGTCAGCCAGTCCCTGATTGATGTCAGCCTCCGCCAGACGCGCCGCCAGTGCCGCCTGGTTTTCGGTGATAGTAGGTAGCGTGCGTTCGCTACGACTGATACTGCGCACCGGCTGCAGTGACTGATAGGTTCGGTCATAGGTATTGCTACGGCGGGCAGCCGAGTAATCTGTCTGCTGCGAAGGTTCACAATCCAGCAAGTCATTTTCTTCCTGACGTCGCGTGCAATCCCGCAGCCATAACTGCGAACGCTCGGCATCCTGCATTTGTTGCAGGGTGCTCTGTACCACGTCCACATTGGGGAGATTGATCAGAGGCCTTGCAGGCCTTGCATCCGTTGGCGACGCTTCGGCTGGCTGAGTGTCTGTGGCTATAGCATTTTGTTCCGGTAGCGGCGTCAAATTGTCCGGCAAGGCTGGCTCCACTTCAGCAGCTATGGCCTCCACCGCTGCTTGCTGCTCTTCTGCCACTGCAGGCAATGGCGGGGGATTGTCTTCGCTGGACACGGTTGCTGCATCAGGAGTCTCAGCTTCAGGTTCCGACAATGATTCAGCAGGCGGCGTGATGAGAGGATTGTCTGGCAGCAGATTAATGCGCACAAACTGCGGAGTGCTTTGATTGGCGGGCTGCGGCAAGGATTGATCGCGCAGCAGCAACAGGGCCAGCAGGCCATGCAAGCCCAGGCTCATTAGTATTGCCAACTGCATCAGCCGGCTTTCGCGTTGCTTATCGATGGCAGCGGACGCTGCCGGACTATCAAGTTCCGCGCCCTGCCCGTTATCCCATTGCATGCTTATTGTGTCGCAAACGATTGACTGCCTTACTCAAAGACAGCACTGAAAAACCCGATCCCCATACCTAGGACTGCACAAAGCCAGCAGGGTTCCTCAAAGCCAGGGTGATTCAGATCAGAGTAGCGCCGGAGCCAGAGTTGCAGACTCCAGATCCAGTAAATAGCGCTTGGTCTCCAGGCCGCCGCCAAAGCCCGTGAGCTTGCCGCTGGCACCTATAACCCGGTGACAGGGAATGATGACCGGTATGGGATTCAGGCCATTGGCCGCCCCTACTGCCCGCGATGCCTTCGGCTTGCCGATATGTCTGGCCAGCTCGCCATAACTCCAGGTTTCGCCAAAGGGTATCTCCTGCAAGGCGCTCCAGACCCGCTGCTGGAACTCTGTACCGGCCGGGGCCAGGGGCAAATCAAACTGCTGGCGTTGCCCCGCGAAGTATTGTTCAAGTTGCTGCCGCACTTCCGCAAAGGGGGCCGGATCCTGCTTCCAGTCAGGTTCATGGCGACGGGCCATAGAGCCGCCGGGAAAGCCCAGCAATGTCAGCTTGTCGCCGTCACCGGCCAGTAGCAACTTGCCGATGGGAGTTTCCATATACTGGTAGTAATGCATCGAATTACCTCCGCTGATCACAGCATCAGACAAACGCTCAATTATTCAGGCTGGCGTAATGACGCCACAATAAAATCACCGCATAGGCGCGCCAGGGTTGCCAGGCTTCGGCCCGGACCAACAATTGTTTGGGCGTCAGAGTCTGGCCCGGTGCAGCAGCGGCCCGGCGCAGGATCAGATCCGAATGGGGAAAGGCATTGGGATCATCCAGGGCGCGCATGGCGATGTACTGAGCGGTCCACTCGCCAATACCCTTGATCTCGCAAATGCGCGCCACAAAGTCGGCGCTGTCGACACTGCAATCCATCAGCAGATCGCCGCTCGCCACCTCTCCCGCAAGGGCCTGGATGGCGGCAATGCGACTGCCGACGATGCCGAGCTTATTCAGGTCGGCATTGACCAGTTGCTCTGCTTCCGGGAACACATAGTCCAGGCCTTCGGGTTTGTCATCGGCGTGGTAGCTGCTGCCATGGCGCGCTGCCACCCGGGCCACCAGAGTGGAGGCAGCCTTGACTGACACCTGCTGTCCCAGAATAGCCCGCACCGCTACCTCAAAACCGCTCCAGCAGCCGGGTACGCGCAGGCCAGGGTTGGCTTTAACCACAGCCCCTAACAATTTGTCTTTGCTGAAATTCTCATCGATAAATGCACTATCGGCCCGGAGGTCAAAGATGGAGCGGATACGGTCCACAATATGGGTGAGCTGGTGCGATTGAGGCGCCACAATCTGTACCTGCAAGGCATGACTCTGCTCGCCGAAGCGCACTTCAAAATGCCCCTGCTCACCGTCAATGGAAAAAGTGCGCGCATAGCTGCTGTCGGTCACCACCTCCACCCCGGGAATGGCCCGGTAGGCCAGAAACGCCAGCATGGCGCGCCAGTCAAAGGGCGGACGGTAACTCAGAGTCAGTTGCAGACTGGCCTGGCGACGGGCCTGCCTGCCCTGTTTGTCTCGCAGTTGCCTGGGTGAGCGGCCATAGGTATTGATGAAAACCGCATTGAAGCGCCGCACACTGCCGAAGCCGGCGGCAAAAGAGACTTCTGCCAGAGGCATGCTGGTTTCGTCGATAAGCTTCTTGGCGAAATGCAGGCGCCGGGTCTGGGCCACCTCCACTGGTGAGGCCCCGAGATGGGACTGAAACAAGCGTGCCAGCTGCCGGGGCCCGATACCCAGTTGGCCGGCCAGTACTTCCACCGAGTCATTATCGAGAAAACCCCGGTCAATGAGTTGCAGAGCCCTGGAGACTTTCCATGACGACCCGCTCCAGGCCGGGGTACCGGGGGAGGACTCCGGCCGACATCGCAGACAGGGTCGAAAGCCAGCGGCTGCCGCGGCCGCGGCGGAGCGATAGAGCTGCACGTTTTCCTTGCGCGGGATACGCACCGGACAGACCGGCCGACAGTAGATGCCAGTGGTCAACACCCCCACGAAAAAACGCCCGTCAAAGCGCGCATCGCGGCTCTGACGGGCTGCTTCGTAATCGTCCGGGTTCAACAGATTATGTTCGGCTTGTGCTGATATGGTGGCTGACATAGCGGCAGACAGGTTGTAGTGAAAAACTGCCTGCCATCATACGCCTTCCAGGACCAGAAAACTGGCCGTTTTCGGACCTTATCTCCGAATTCCCCACTCATCCTCAAAATCACAGTATGGCGAAGCGCGACGAATGCTGAGCTGTTTATTGTCTGCCCCGGCAGGCACAGAGCCGCCCTTGACTATAATTACATTGTAGTTACACTATGAGTCATGGCTCATCTTGCATTCGAATGGGACCCTAAGAAAGAGGCATCGAATATTGCGAAGCATGGAGTTTCTTTCTCTGAAGCCCAAACAGCTTTCACTGACGAGTTTGCACGCCTGATACCCGATCCCAACCATTCCGCTGATGAAGACCGGTTCATCCTCCCCGGAACCAGCATAAGCTCACGGCTCCTGGTCGTCTGCCATTGCATCCGTTCTGGAGACACAATTCGCATAATTTCTGCTCGCAAGGCTCAGAAGCAGGAAAGAACGTCCTATGAGGGTTTTAGAAATGCGTAAGAGTTATGACTTCTCCGAATCTGTTAAGAATCCTTATGCCAAGAAGCTTAAGAAACAAATTACTATTCGGCTCGATGAGGATACTATTGGTTACTTCAAAGAACTCGCTGAAGCAAAAGGAATTCCATATCAGAGTCTGATCAATTTATATCTGAGAGATTGTGCTCAATCTCAGCGCGATCTGAAAATACAGTGGAACTGACAGATAACGATATTATCAATATGAGGTCACAGCCAAGGCTGCGACCATTAACAGCAGGCGTTATTTCGCGGGCTCTTCCAACCTTTCAGCGAGCCGGAGTTTTATGATGGATTTCCTGGTAACCCCCAGGCGTGCTGCTTCTTTGTCGAGCGAGTCGATCATCCAGATTGGAAAGTCGACATGGACTCGCTTCTGCTCCCGGCCTGATTTCCTGATTCTGTACAGATCGAGAGAGCCTGAAATGTTTTTGCCAGAATCGAAGTCTGAATCGAATTTTCCAGCTTTCACAAATCGCCAATTCCTTGTCACGTGATCGACACACTGAAACAAGCTTGATGCCCCCTCGGCAACACGTTGACTCATCACCACACAGCCTGCAGACAAGGGGATATCAGGATAAGAAAAGCAAGCTACTCCGGCAATTTCATCACAATAAGAGCATTACCGGGCAATTGCCCAAAAGTGGCATAGCCGCTGTTGAAAATCAGATAGTCGCCACTGATGACCGGGCCGGTGGCATCGATGGCACCACCGGAAGCTGTCACACCATTGAGTGTGTCAAACTCGCGGCGGGTGTTCATCTCCCAGACCAACTCGCCGGTGGCACGGTCGTGGGCAAACAGATAGCCATTCAGGGCGCCAGTAATTACCAGATCGTTGCTGGCCGAGGCTGGTGAGGAATAGGCATTGCTGCAACTGAAATTACCCTGCTCGCAGCGCTCCGGTGCCGGCGCATACCACAGGGACTCCCCGGTTTTCATATCCAGGGCGTGCAGACCCGGCTGGGGATCGCTGCTGCCACCGGGAATGCGGTCAGACACCGGCACATAGACCACATCATCCACATAGGTCATGCCCCAGTGCACGCCACCCAGGGGACTGCCACGGCCCACATTGGCCACCCACAGGCGCTCACCAGTGTTCGGATCGATTCCAAATACCATCGCCCCCTTGGTGCCCGCTACCAGAATATCCTGGCCATTACTCAGGGTAGTGGTCAGCACCGGCGCACCGATATCCACATCCGGGCCCGGGTCAGGGCAATTGGGGTGTTGTTCGCGGCCACTGCAACCCATGGTAAAGGCATCGTCGGCGGTAGTCTGATAAACCAGGTCCATGGCGCCGCTGTCCATGTCAAAACCGATCACCGAATCACTGGTATCGCTGGTGGGGCGGCTGTAGTTCTGGCCAGTGCCCACATACACACGGTTATGAGCGGGATTAATGGTGGCCGAAGACCAGATCGGTGCCCCGGAGGGAGCCAGTACCGGATTGCCGACACTGTTGCTGCCCACCTGTTCCGGCTCTTTCATGATGTAGGTATGCCAAAGCTTCTCGCCAGTGGCCAGATCCAGGGCCGCCACATTGCCTCGAAAAGTGCAGCAAATGTGTTGGGGATTACCCGCCCCTGCCACTTCCATGGAAGACACCGGCACGAAAACCTTGCCGTCGTGTACCGCCGGCGCACCGGTGCTCACCGCCCAGGGGTTGTCATCCACATCCGCATGCCAGCGCTTGGTGCCAGTAAGGGCATCCAGCACATAGACCCGATTGGTCAGATCTGCCAGCACCAACAGTGGCGCGCCATCCAGTTCCACCACGGACATGGCCGCCCTCACCTCGCCAATAGCGGCATAATCCCAGTACTGGCAGCCAGTAGCCACATCCAGGGCCCGCACCATGCCCGAGGGCGCCCCATAAAACATGACGCCATCGATTACCGTGACATTGCCCCGGGCACTGCTGGCGGCTTCCACCCCCATGGTCCAGGCCACTTCCAGGGAATCGATCGTGGCCGCGTTGATATTGCTGCCAGTGGCATCCTGGTAACGCTGGCCGGACAAATCCGTGCCCCAGCCATTCCAGTTGCCCGCCGCCTGCAGATCCAGGCCCGACAGGGGGTCAGCACAGGCGGCATAGCTTTCCACCCGGCTGCGGTTGTAATTGGTATTGGTCAGATGTTCGGCCAGAGCAATACGCTGCTCTTCGGTGAGATTGGCGGCCTGGGTCTGCATGATCCCGGCGGTCATGGCATGGAAGACGGCATTGGCGTTATAGTCCCCCAATGCGGCACGGCTCGGCGCCCGGTCTACCGGGTCGTCGTGGCAGGCGGCACAATACTGTTCATACAGGGCCTCGCCATCCTGGGCCTGAACGGCTGCAGCGGCGAACATACTCATGACCACGGCCAACAAGCTGAGCCGGGAAAAAATCTGCTTCATGATGGATTCCTGGATTCTGATCTACTACTTTTCTACTACTTTTTATTCGCGTCAGGGCGACGGGAATACCAGCGCAGCATATCGGTCTGCATCCGGTGCGCCATGGCCTTCCCTGTCATGACGAACCCGGTCACTATACCTCGATTGGCAGCCCCAAAGTAAGGGGCATGCGATGAACCGAACGTTGCGGTATAGTAGCCGCCACTTGCCCCTGCAGCATGGCTGCCGGAGGCTTGCTCTCACTTAAAGCAGTTTCTCAAGAGTTAAAAGAATTCCAATGGCAGACAAGGACTTAAGAAAACATTCCAAACTGGTGGTTGATGGCGTTGAACAGGCTCCCTCGCGGGCCATGTTGCGCGCCGTAGGTTTTGAAGACAAAGACTTCAAAAAGCCCCAGATCGGCATTTGCTCCACCTGGTCCATGGTGACCCCCTGCAATATGCACATCAACAAACTGGCCGAAGACGTCAACAAGGGCACCGATGAGGCCGGCGGCAAGGGCATCATCTACAATGTGCTGACCATTTCCGACGGTATCTCCATGGGCACCGAGGGCATGAAGTACTCCCTGGTGTCCCGGGAAGTGATTGCCGACAGCGTGGAAACTGTCTCAGGCTGCATGGGCCACGACGCTATTATCTCCATCGGCGGCTGCGACAAGAACATGCCGGGCCTGCTGATGGGCATGGCGCGCCTGAACCGCCCTTCTATCTTTATCTATGGCGGCACCATCCAGCCCGGCCCCAATCACACCAATGTGGTGTCGGTGTTCGAAGCCGTGGGCGGCCATGCGGCGGGCAAGGTCTCGGATATTGAACTGAAACAGATCGAGGATACCGCCATCCCTGGCCCCGGCTCCTGTGGTGGCATGTATACCGCCAACACCATGGCCTCGGCCATCGAAGCCATGGGCATGAGCCTGCCCAACTCCTCGGCCCAGGACGCTATCTCCCCCGAGAAGGAAAACGACTGCATCAGCGCCGGCGAGGCCATCATGCAGTTGCTGGAAAAAGACATCAAACCCTCGGACATCATGACCCGGGCAGCCTTTGAGAATGCCATCAAGGTCACCATCGCCCTGGGCGGCTCCACCAACGCGGTGCTACATCTGCTGGCCATGGCCCACACCATTGGCGTGGAGCTGGAACTGGATGACTTCACCCGCCTCGGCAAGGACATTCCCATGCTGGCGGACCTCAAGCCCAGCGGCAAATACCTGATGAGCGAGCTGATCAAGATCGGCGGCATCCAGCCCCTGATGAAGATGATGCTGGACGCCGGCATGCTGGATGGCTCCTGCATGACTGTCACCGGCAAGACCCTGGCGGAGAATCTGGAAAACGTGGCGCCCTATCCCGAAGGCCAGGACATCATTCGCCCCTTCGACAATCCCATCAAGAAAGACAGCCACCTGCGGGTACTGCGCGGCAACCTGGCCCCCGGCGGTTCGGTGGCCAAGATCACCGGCAAGGAAGGCCTGAGTTTTACTGGTACAGCCCGGGTGTTCGAATCGGAAGAAGACAGCCTCAAAGGCGTGTTGGATGGCACCGTGAAAGAAGGCGATGTACTTGTGATTCGCTACGAAGGCCCGAAAGGCGCCCCCGGCATGCGGGAAATGCTCTCCCCCACCTCGGCCATTATGGGCAAGGGTATGGGCAATGACGTGGCCCTGATTACCGACGGACGTTTCTCCGGCGGCTCCCACGGCTTTGTTGTGGGACACGTGACACCGGAAGCAGCCGAAGGCGGCCCTATCGCCATCGTTCAGGACGGCGACAAAATCTCCATCGATGCCGAAGCCAATACCGTGAATCTGGAGTTGAGTGACGCTGAGATTGAAAAACGCCTGGCCCAGTGGCAAAAACCGGCACCCCGCTACAAGCGCGGCGTGCTGGCCAAGTATGCCGCCCATGTCACCTCCGCCTCGGAAGGCGCTGTGACAGACAAGGGTTTGTAAAGAAAACCCCAAACCGAAGCGGCGGACTGAGACTCAGCCGCCGCTTTCGGGCTGCTGCTGCAGCACTTGCCCACCCACAATGCGGCACAGGCCAGGCAGCCACATAACAAGAAAAACATAAAAAAGGCAGTTGCCCATGCAAGCACTGGCCCAGGCCATCGACGGAAGTTTTCTGCAGCAAGGCGCCCTCTGGGCCCTGAGCACGATTCCCGGCTTCCCGCCCATTATCCAGA
>JALEHB010000002.1 GCA_022763285.1 Pseudomonadales bacterium
GTTCTGACAGAAAAATGCTGGCCCAAAGGCGCCATGTCAATTTCAAATAATGTCTTGATTTACTGGAGAAAGGACGGGAAATTCGAGTAGTATTGATTTGTCAGCAGGGGGAACTCTGGCAGCAATCATGAATAACAAAACCATCAGCTTTTATCCTTTTTTTGATCCCTGTCGGGACGGCAAGCCACTGAGTTGGGCTCAGAAGCTGAGCCTGTCCATTGCCGTGGGTGCTGCCTACAGCCTGTTCCAGTTTCTGAATCTGCACAACAAGGCGGTGTTTTTCGATCAGTATGCCTGGGTGTTGAGCATTATCATCAGCACCAGTCTGCTGGCCCTGTATATGGCAACTGCGGTGTTTCGAAACAGCCTGTCTGTCATGCTGACTCACGATGACCCGTCCGGGTCTACCGAGCAATTCCTCAGGCGCATCATGACCAATCGTAATTATGCTGTCTTTGGTCTGATCTTCGGCTTGATGACCTGTGCCGTTTCCCAGACTCTGGGTATTCCACAATCGCTGGCCGAGGCACGTCTGCCATTTCTGTCCTATTATCTTGGCTGCATGCTGACCGGTTTTGCCGCGGGCATGGGGCTATGGGGAATTTTTTCCATCATCGCCCTGTATGTTCGCCTGGCGCCTAACCTGCAGTACACACTGGACCCTAATAATCCGGATGGCAAGGGTGGCATCAAGGCTCTGGGAGATTCCTTGTGGGTATTCGCCAGCCTGCTTTTTCTGGTTGGCCTGCTGGTGGCGGTTTACATGTTTAACGCCGAGTGGACCAATTTGCAGAGTAGTCTGGGCCGGGTTCTGTTCCTGTTCTGGTTGGCCATGCCCTTTGTGTTGGCCATATCCATCGTGCTGATTCCCGGTTTGGCTGTGCGCCGCCAGGTGGATGAGTTCAAGCAGCGCAAGCAGGAAGAGCTGAAGAAAGAGCGAGCCGAAGTCTACTCTTCCTACAAGGAGTTTGAGCAGGCCGACGACGAGGAAATCATTGCCAGCAAGAGAGCCTTGCAGGACCGTCTTAACCGCATTCACCAGCAGATGGAAAAACTGCAGCACATGGGCAGTTCACTGCTGGATTTCAGAAAAAATTCCTGATCGGCGGCAATCGCCGGACTATTCCTCGTAGGCGTCTATTGCCGGGCAGGCACAGAAAAGATTCCGGTCCCCATAGACATTATCGATACGGTTTACCGCAGGCCAGTATTTGCTCTCACTGCGCTTGCCACCGGGGTAGACCGCTTCTTCCTTTGAGTAGGGTCGATCCCAGCCGGCGTCCAGCATGTCTTCAATGGTATGGGGCGCATTGCGCAGGGGATTGTTCTCGGGGTCGATATCGCCGGCTTCAACCTGGGCTATTTCCTGACGAATCCGGATCATGGCATCCACGAACTTGTCCAGCTCATCCTTGCTCTCGCTTTCCGTCGGCTCAATCATCAAAGTGCCTGCCACTGGAAAGGACATGGTCGGTGCATGAAAGCCGAAATCCATCAGGCGCTTGGCCACATCTTCCTCGGTGATTCCACTGGCCTGTTTCAGGGGTCGCATGTCGATGATGCATTCATGGGCCACCATGCCATTGCGGCCGGTATAGAGAACCGGGTAATGGTCCTTGAGGCGACTGGCAATATAGTTGGCATTAAGAATCGCTATCTGGGTCGCTTTTAACAAACCGCTACCGCCCATCATGGCGATATACATCCAGGATATGGGCAGAATGCCGCAACTTCCCCAGGGCGCTGCCGACACGGCCGAGTTGCTTTCATCGGGTCCATCAATTTTTATCAGGCTGTGATTCGCCAGAAACGGGGTCAGGTGTTCCTTGACACCGATAGGGCCCATGCCGGGCCCTCCACCGCCATGGGGAATACAAAAAGTCTTGTGCAGATTCACATGGGAAACATCGGCGCCAATATCAGCGGGCTTGGCCAGCCCAACCTGTGCATTCAGATTGGCACCATCCATATAAACCTGGCCGCCATGGTCATGAATAATCTGGCAGATCTCCTTGACCGCTTCCTCATAGACACCATGAGTTGAGGGATAGGTAATCATCAGGGCAGCCAGGGTGTCGGCATGTTTCTCGGCCTTGGCCCTGAGGTCCTCAACATCGATATTGCCGTCCTCGTCGCAGGCCACCAGCACCACCTTCATGCCTATCATCTGCGCGCTGGCAGGATTGGTACCATGGGCCGAGGTGGGGATCAGACAGACATCGCGATGCTTGCCGTCATTGCTGTCGAGGTAGTTTCGGATCGCCAACAGACCGGCGTATTCACCCTGGGCACCGGAATTGGGTTGCATACTGACTGCATCAAAGCCGGTAATTTCCGCCAGCATGGCTTCCAGTTCACGGATCATTTGCTGATAGCCAGTCATCAGCTGCACCGGTGTGAACGGATGGGGCTTGGCAAATTCGGGCCAGCTCACCGGAATCATTTCTGCTGCGGCATTGAGTTTCATGGTGCAGGAGCCCAGGGGAATCATGGAATGGGTCAGGGAGATGTCCCGATTTTCCAGGCGCTTCAGATAACGCATCATTTCCGTTTCGCTGTGGAAGCGATTGAACATCGGATGGCTCAGGTAGTCTGACTGACGATGCAGAGCTGCGGGTATCGCACTGGCCTGTTTGCCTGCTGCAATTTCCTCATCCAGCTCTTGCAGTCGGTCTCTGGAGATTTCCTTGCCCAGTATTACCTGCCAAAGCGTGAGCACATCCTCATCCGTGCTGCATTCATCCAGGCTGATGCCAATCGTACCGGGCTCACTCAACTGCCCTGCGCGCAGATTGATGCCGGCTGCTGCTGCCCGCTCCAGTATTTGTTGTTCCGTTTCACTGTCCAGTTCCAGTGTCAGGGTATCAAAATAGGTTTGGTTCTTGAGTTTCAGGCCTTGTAGTTTGAGTTCCGAAGCCAGGATGGTGGTGAGGCGGTGAATACGTTCGGCAATACGGCGGATTCCGGCCGGACCATGATACATGCAGTAAAGCGCCGCAATATTGGCCAGTAGCACCTGGGCAGTACAGATATTGCTATTGGCCTTTTCCCGGCGAATATGCTGCTCCCTTGTCTGCAAGGCCATGCGATAGGCCTGCTTGCCGCGACTGTCCACCGAAACTCCAATGATGCGACCTGGCACGGCGCGTTT
Organism: Pseudomonadales bacterium; assembly: GCA_022763285.1. Taxonomy (GTDB): domain Bacteria; phylum Pseudomonadota; class Gammaproteobacteria; order Pseudomonadales; family Pseudohongiellaceae; genus UBA9145. Next base: position 3,152 of record JALEHB010000002.1, read on the forward strand.
GTATTCGTCACGGGTGGCAAAGTAGGCTGCGTGGGGCCCGCCATAGCCCATGGGTACTCCGAGGCGTTGACTGTTGCCCAGCACAACATCCGCACCCATCTCGCCCGGTGGCTTCAGCAGGGCAAGACTCATCAGGTCGGCGGCAACAATGGCAATGGCCTTGTGTTCATGAAGTTTTGCGAATACATCGCTGAAATCTGTAATTGCGCCATTGACGTCCGGATACTGAAACAGGGCTCCGAAAACTTCTTCATATTGCAGGTCTTCCA
>JALEHB010000249.1 GCA_022763285.1 Pseudomonadales bacterium
CTCACCAGTTCGTCAAAGATACGCACGATTACCGGGCGCGTACCCTGAAGATCGGTGATGACGCTCATGCGCGCACGAATATCTTCCTTCTGCTGCTGCAATTCACTGATTTCAGCTACCTGGGCATCCAGCACTGAAATTTCCTGACGCAGGAAATCATTGCGCGCCATCTGGGTACTGATTTCACCATTAAAGTAACGGTCCACCAGGAACAACAGGCCAGCAGCAATAATGACGACACCCACCAGAATCGACAGGAATTCCCGCCGTCGTTCTTCCCGCAGGCGCTCGCGCCAGGGTAAAAGGTTGATTTGTGCCATCAGTATTCGCCTCGCATCGCCAGTCCGCAGGCTATCATCAGCGCCGGTGCATCATTGGCCAACTGCGCCTTGCTCACCTTGGAGCCGATAGACATGCCGGCAAAAGGATTGGCCACCGTCACCGGGGTGGACAGGCTTTCCTGGCAAAGATCAGCAAGACCCTCGATGGCCGCCACGCCCCCGGCCAGAAGAATATGATCCACTTCATTGTAGTGACTGGAAGAGAAAAAGAATTGCAGGGTCTGGCTAACCTGCTGCACCACAGTCTCTTTGAAGGGCCCAAGAATTTCCAGTTCATACTCATCCGGCAAACCGCCACGCTTCATGCCGGTTTCGGCTTCCACCGCCGTCAAACCGAATCGCCGCTGCACTTCTTCTGACAGGGCATTGCCGCCAAACATTTGTTCCCGAGTGTAAATTGTCCGGCCCTGCAGAATGACATTCAATGTAGTCGTCATGGAGCCCACGTCGACAATGGCCACAGTCTGGTCATCATCGGAGCCGATCTGTTGCGCCAGCAGGGTGTAGGCCCGTTCGATGGCATAGGCTTCAATATCCACCACCTTGGCTTCCAGACCACCGATTTCCAGCGCCGCCACCCGGGACTCGACGTTTTCCCGACGGCAGGCAGCCAGCAACACCTCCACCAGTTCCGGATTGCGATCCGACAGCTTCTGGCGCTCGAAATCAATGGATACCTCGTCCAGGGGATAGGGAATGTACTGGTCTGCTTCCACCACAATCTGGTTTTCCATTTCCGAGTCGGTCAGATTGGCGCTCATCTCAATGGTCTTGGTGATTACCGCCGAACCTGCCACCGCCACTGCAGCGTCTTTCATGGTGGGCTTGAGCAGACTGACCGCGGCACCGATACACTCGCCGACGGCGTCGGTATCACTGATGTTTTTTTCCACCACGGCATTGGCTGGCAAATTGCGAATCACGTAATTGTCCAGCTTGTAGCTGTTACCGGAGGGGCTCAGTTGCAGGATCTTGACCGCTGTCGAACTGATATCCACTCCCAGCAAGGTGCTGGGTTTTTTACCCAATTTGGTAAATGCCGCGATGTCTTTTAATTTGTCCAGCACTGAATTAATCCCAAATTTTCTGCAATTTTTCTCCGAAACCAGGGCTCGGAGAGTCGTAAAACAGCCCTCCCGGATGCCGCAAATGCCTGCTACATGCCGGGTTCACGTTGCATAATATCTATAAAATACAACGATTTACCAATTTTTCCTAAGAAAGTTTCCCCTTCCAGATTTCAGTATCGGCCGCTTTGATATTTTATATAGTTTTCAATTAATTATCAGACTTTCACAACAAACAACTTCACCATTTAATAATGAACCATGCAAGGCCTCAAATCTTTGACTCGGTTCACGTTTGGCATCTGCCTGTATTGCCCGTCATTACTGGCCTTGCAGAGACCCGCCTGGCCCCTGCCCCGGGGCCTGGAAAGCCACGCCAGCCCCCATTGAGGACGGTAAAATAGTCGCTAATGCCGGGTCATTCCAATGCGGCAAGTGTATAATCGGCCCTTCCAATGAATCGAACTTTACCCCCTCAGGGCTGGCAATCCTCGTGCAAAGGCGTCTGAAATCCTTGTTAAAGTGGTGTCTGCTGCTGGGCGGTGCCGCGCTCTGTGGCGTCGTCATGGTGGCCATGGCCGCCTATCTGTACCTCGCTCCCCTGCTACCTGCAGCCGAGACCTATCGCGATGTCCGGCTGGAAACACCACTGCGAATATTCACCGCAGACATGCGCCTGATTGATGAAATTGGCAATCGCCGTAATCCTGTCCAGTTCGAAGACATCCCCCCGGTGCTGACCGATGCTTTGATCGCCACCGAAGATGTGCGCTTCTACTCCCACCCCGGTGTGGATATCTGGTCCCTCGGCCGCGGCTTTTACGGCTTTATCACCGGCAATCGTATGGGCGGCGGCAGTACCATTACCATGCAACTGGCCAATAACCTGTCCTTCGACAGTGACAATGTCTACCTGCGCAAATTCAAGGAAATCCCCTTTGCCCTGCAGATCCAGCGGGAACTCAGCAAGGAAGAAATCCTGACCCTGTATCTCAACACCATCTATTTCGGTGCCGGCGCCGATGGCATCGGCGCCGCCGCCTTTGTCTATTACGGCAAACAAGTGAGCGAACTGACCCTCGCCGAGTCAGCCATGATGATTTCTCTCCTGCCCTGCCCATCCACTTGCAACCCCCTGGCCAATCCGGAGCGCGCCATCGCCCGCCGCGAAGTAAGGCTGCGCAATATGCTGAACGAAAACATGATCAGCCGAGCCGAATACGAGCAGGCCAATGCCGAGCCGGTCACCGCCCGTCGCCGCAATCGCAATATTGCGGTAGAGGCGCCCTATGTGGCGGAGATGGTGCGTCAGCAGCTCTATGAACAGTTCGGTGAGGAAACCTATTCCCGCGGCTTTGAAGTTATCACCAGCATTGACGGCGACAAACAACAGGCGGCGAACCGGGCGCTGATTAACGGTCTCGAAACCTATTACGACAAACGCCACGGCTACCGGGGCCCCCAGGCCCATTACCCGCCCGATCTGCTGGATCCCCGACAGGTCTGGCTGGAACAGCTGCAGTCGGTGTCGGAATATGGCAATCAGCAACCGGCCATTGTGACCGCCGTGCAGGAGCGCTCCTTCACTGCCCTGCTGAAATCCGGTAACAGCATCCAGGTACCCTGGGATGGTATTTCCTGGGCCTATGCTTTCCGCAGCCGCAATGAAGCCTGGCCGCCACCGGAAGTGGCTGCTGATGTGGTGCAGGCAGGCGATCTGATTCGGGTCAAACAACGTGAGGGCGGCTGGGAGCTGGGCCAGATTCCGGAAATCCAGGGCGCCCTGGTTTCCATGTCGCCCGATGACGGTTCAATTCTGGCCCTGGTGGGAGGCTATGATTTTGGCCGCAGTCAGGTCAATCGTGTCACCACAGCAAGGCCACCGGGTTCGAATTTCAAGCCCTTTCTTTATGGGGCTGCGCTGGAGCACGGTTATACCGTTGCTACTACCATCAATGATGCACCCATTACCCGTGGTGACTATCGCCCCAATAATTATGAGAACAATTTTCTCGGCCCCATTACCCTGCGTTATGCCCTGCAGGAATCCCGCAACGTGCCCGCGGTGCGACTTTACGACCAACTTGGCTCAGACAAGGTTCTGCCTTTTGCCGCCAAGTTCGGTTTCCAGACCCAAAACTTTCCGCGCAATGACCTGACCGTGGCCCTGGGCAGCCAGGACGTGCAACCCCTGGAAATTGTCACCGGCTATTCAGCCATTGCCAATGGCGGTTACAAGGTGGACCCCTGGCTGATCCGGGAAATTCGTACCGCCGCCGACGGTGTGCTCTATCGAGCCGAACCGAAACTGGTCTGTGAAACTGACTGTTCGCAAAACAGCGGTGAAGACGGCAGCCAGTATCAGCCTGCCCCGCGCATTATCGATGCCCGGGTGGCCTTCATCCTGAATTCCATGCTGCGCTCGGTGATTACCGATGGCAGTGGTGCCCGGGTGCACCGTGAACTGAATCGGGGCGATCTGATGGGCAAGACCGGCACTACCAATGGTCCCCAGGAACTCTGGTTTTCAGGATTTAACCGGGATATCGCTACTACGGTATTCGTTGGCCTGGATCAGCCTGAGC
>JALEHB010000250.1 GCA_022763285.1 Pseudomonadales bacterium
ACTTTGGGACCAGGTCCCGTTCTACACAAGAACAACGTTGAAGGAGTACATCGTGAAATCCCTGATCATACTTTTAATGGCTGTCTTTACCAGCCTCACAGCTCTATCCATAATAGCGGCCGAGAATCGGGTCGTAGACAGGGCCAGTGTTGACTGGGGGTTACTGAACCCGGCGCGCGGTGACGCCAGCCCCAGGGCTGCTAATTTGTGGGGAGACCGCAGCAAGGACATTGCCACCGGCATGCTGGTCAGCTTTCCTCAGGGTTTCTCTTCACCAGCCCATATCCATAATATTTCCTACCACGGCATCGTCATTGAGGGTGAAATGCACAATGATGATCCGGGTGCAGAATCTATGTGGCTGCCCAGCGGTTCTTTCTGGATGCAACCTGCCGGTGAGGTCCATGTCACTGCTGCCAATGGACAAAACAATCTTATCTATCTTGAGATCGACAGCGGCCCTTATCTGGTTCAGCCCAGCGAAGAGGCCTTCGACAACGGCGAACGCCCCTTCAATTTAGATACAAGGAATCTGGTATGGCTGGATAGCGGCGATGCTCAATGGCTCGAGCGAGACGGAGCACAGATTGCCTACTTGTGGCGCAAAGCCACCAATGCCAACGGCAGTTTCCTGAAATTACCCGCCGGTTTCAATGGCAGCATCGAATCCGGTGCAGGACTCAAAGCGGTTATTGTCAATGGACTGCTCAGTTATCGATGGCAGGAGAGCGACAGTAAAACTACACTGCAACTTGGCAGCTTTTTTGAAGCCAGTGTAGCTGGCCAACATCACCTTGAAACTGAAATCGAAACCATGCTGTATATCAACTCGGATGGTCGTTACCGGGTACGATAATCAGTGAATCTTGGTGACACTCACAACTTGGCAACTTAAGGACAGGGTTAAATTGCTAAATTGCGAGTGTCCCCTGCTTTTAGTGCGGATGACGCGCCAAATGCTGGGCCAGCAAATCCTTGCCGTAGTCGTTGCCATTAGGCGTGCGCACAATGCTGTGGATGTGATTACGGGTGGGGGTGCCCGGGGTGTTTTTCTCCAGGGTACCCACCGGGTTCTGGTGGTCGAATTCGATCAGAATCACCGGGCTGTGAATGCGGTAATAGAAAACGGCATCATCCTCGGCACTACCAATCCAGGCGAACCAGGTATCATTGATGTGCTCACTCACTTCCTCCATGGTGACTTCGGCGTGGGGGTCGCGCAGCTTGCCCACATAGGTCTCCATCAACTCCAGCAACTGCAGCTTCTGGGCACCGCTCATGTCTGAGCCAGGCAGGCCTTCATAGTCCAGCACCAGATTGTCTTCATTGGCGGCGGCCAGTTGGTTGTTGCGGGTCTTGTCCGGATTAATGGTGGCGCGGGCTCGCTGGCCGACATCCAGTGATTGCATCAAGGCCAGGCCCCGGTCCTGTTCCTGCTGCAGGATGATATTGCCGGCATAGCGCCCGCTCTCGGTAATTACCGGCTCGGCGCCCCAGAAAGCCGGGGTCATGACCACCTGATCCCCCAGCACAAAATAATTGATCACCAGATGATGACCATCCAGTTGCCAGCCCCAGGGTTCCCCGGAATCAGGGATGCCCATGAAGGTGAAATAGTATTTCTCCTCGCCATAGCGAATGGGCTCGCCATTGAGTTCAAACAGGGTTTGCTCGGTACGCATGATACGGCGTGTTTGTTCCAGACCCCGGGCAGACAGGGATACTTCCAGCAGATCCCAGGCCGCCTGTTTCTGTGCCTCGCTCATCTCTTCAAGACTGATGCCCCGGCGCGGAAAAATCCCCACATCCACATTGGACCAGTCCCGCCATTCAGGGTCATCGATGGCAAAGTGACTGCGACTCAGATCGATAGTGTCCAGCGTGGCCAGAAAGGCATCGGCGGCCTGCCGGATCGGTGCCGTTGACACACCGGTGGCGCGAATCGGGTACAGGCCCTCGATACGACCGTCGGAGGTGGTTAGCCCCACAAAGGGTTCGCCCATGGCGCGGGCGGCGCCGCTGGAAAACGTACCTTTCATGTCCAGAATATTGGGTGGGTAAAGGGATTGGGCGAAGGTGCTGATGCCGATGACGAAAACTGTGAATAACAGTACTGGCAGTTTAATGAACCATGGCTTGTCATTGCTCTTTTTCATGGTGATCCCCGCAGCAGGTTGAATCTACTTTCGAGGCTACTCTTTTAGGTCAAGAGCTGCAAGAATCGAGGACAGTGCCATAAATTATTCCGGCTGCCGGAATCTGCCCATTTGATTGCTATAGAGCCAGAATCATGAACTGTACCCAGTTATTGAATAAAACAGAGGACTATCTGGAGAGGCATCTACACAGCAAACTCAGCCTTGATGATCTGGCGAATCACCTGCACATCTCGAAGTACCATTTCCATCGCCAGTTCAGCCGATGCTCAGCAGAAACCTGGTACCAGTTTGTCTCAAGAGTAAAACTGGAAAGAGCCGCAATGCAGATACTGGTAAGCGAGCAAAGCTTCACTGATATTGCCCACAGCTATGGCTTCAGCGATTCCAGCGCCTTTAGCAGAGCGTTTCGGCGTCATTATGGAATGAGTCCACGCCAGTTCAGGAAAGCAAGAATTGACAAGTTTTCTTCCTGACTACCCTCCAGAATAGCCAGAGGAGGACTAAACAATGCAAAAGCCTGTAATCAGCAAAGAATTATTCCATGAGAGAGTGATCTATAACCGCTTCAGGGGTTCCTATGTGGAATTCCGCAAGAACGCCCGCAAACTGCTCACTGAATTGATGGAGTTTGCGAAGCAGAATGAACTACTGGACCCGGCCACAACCAAAGTCATGACGCTCTATCATGACAATCCCCACATAACAGGCAGTGACAATCTTAGAACCAGTATCGCCATGACCATCCCCAAAGATTCAACAGTCAGGGAATCGGGCAATATCACGGTAATGGAAATCAAAGGCCAGTTTGCTGTCGGACATTTTGAGATGTCGCCAGCCGAGTATGGCGAGGCCTGGGACTATATGTACCATGAGTGGCTATTCAAAAGCGCGGAGAAACCACGAGACAGTTTCCCTTTTGAGCTTTATGTCACTGAGCCACCAAAGACTATGAAGGGAAAGAGTCTCACCGATATTTATATACCTGTTGAGTAAACCGCGAGAACCGGGGTTTCAGTCATCTGCCAGGTTGCGAGTGTTCCGTTATTCGTTTTGCGGCGCGATCTGTTTACAGACTCAGCTTGAGCCCCTCATGACTGGCCTTGAAGCCCAGTGATTGATAAAAGCGCAGTGCATCGGGCCGTTGTTTGTCCGAGGTCAACTGCACAATGCTGCAGTTTCTCGCCCTGGCGCGATCAATCGCCCAGAGCAGCATTTGTGATCCCAGCCCATTGCCGCGCTGGCTTCTGGCAATTCTGACCCCCTCGATCAGGCAGCGCCAGGAGCCGGTGTGGGTGAGGTAGGGGATGAATGTCAATTGCAACATTCCCACCAACTCACCGTCTGACTCCACAACCGTCAATTCATTATTGGGATCACCCGTAATGACAGCGAAGGCTTGCTGGTATTTTTTGTTCAGTGGTTGTTGAAGATCTTCCCTTCGAGCGCCGAGCTCGTCGTCCGCCAATAGCTCGACGAGTGCGCGAAGATCCGCTTTGACTGCTGGGCGATAAGTAAGAGACATACCCTATTTTGGCGGCAACTATCCATGATCACAAGGCGCGCGTAAATGAGAACTCAAAGCGCCTTGCTGAACCTCCATTTATCACTACCTAGGTCAGTGCGCTGGAATGCTGTCTGCGGTAGTGCCGGTATGCGACATACAAGGCCAGCAGCAGAATCAGCAAGCTGCCGATCAGGATTGGCAGAGTCATGCTGTCAAACACGGCATCCAGATCCAACACATCCGGGTAGCCGGTTTGCCATAGCACCCACTCTGAGCCGATTCTGGTTGCCAACGATGGATGCCCGGTGAGCAGCACTATGATTGCATCACCGATTTGTGGATTGATCCGGGCAACGGTATTGATGGCTGGCTCATTGCCGCCATCGTGGCCGTAAACAAAATCATCGCTCCCGGTGGGTGAATACAGAATCGTGCCAAGGCCCCAGATATCGACACCGGAAGTCCGTCCGTGGGGCTCGCGCATGGCCCTGATTGTGTCCTGGGAGAGAGGATTGTCCAGACCGGAGGCAGGGATTTGTGAAAGCACAAAACTCGACAGATCTGCGCTGGATGTAACAAAGGCAGTGGCTGCTTTGGAGGCATACTTGAATACCGTTGCTGCCTGTCCATTCGGATCATAGGAACCGGCATTGTCTGCAAAGCTGCCAAGATAGTCATAGCCTGAATGATCCATGCCGAGTGGCTCGAAAAACGAGTCCCGCATATAGCTATCGAAGCTCTGCCCGCTGACTTCTTCTACCAGCAGTTCAAGCAACAGGTAGCTGCCACCTGAGTACTGCCACTCGGTTCCGGGCTCAGAGCTCACTGCCATGCTAATCTCTCTGTCGGAGGAGGCACGTGGATTGCTCAGGGATTCTTCCAGAGACGGCAGCTCTTCATCAGGTAGATAGTCACCGAAACCAAGCCCATCTGACAATCCCGCGGTATGGCTAAGCAGGCGGCGAGCAGTCACCAGGCTATTATCAAAATCGCCGGCGGGAAGCTGCCAACGCGTCAGATAATCGTCAACTGGCTTGTCAAGATCCAGTTGCCCATCCTCAACCAGTTTCATGACTGCAAAGGCCGCCAACCACTTACTCATTGAAGCCGTTGCAAACACCGTGTCAGGACCGATGTCATCAGCGCCGGTGGAAAAATACCGGTGACTGACCTCACCCGCAGAGATCAGGACCAGGCCTGCATTGCCCGGATTCTCTTCCTCCAACATGACGCTGACAGCCTGATAAAACTGTTCTGTGTTCCCTGGCTCTGCTATAGCCGACATCCACCAGCCATAGAAGGCAGTAAAGAAAACGGTGGCAAGCCAGGCCGCTATGGCCAGAACTGTGGCGATGAGTAATTTGAAATAGAACATCTGCAATCATACACCTTTTCTACAGCAGGTCCTGGCTCCCGGATGCGGCCCCTGAAACCTGAATGCAGTTATTGATTGAGAGCCAAGCTTTCCATAATCCGGTATTGATTGGTAGGCAGTTTGTGAGTTCATAGCAACAATTCTCAAGCCGCATTGCTACTTACCATCCATGCCCTGAAGCAGCACAAGCAAGAAATCACAATGCTGGTGCGAATGAGCAGAAACGGGCCATTTGGGTGCAGATTATTATGGCCTTTTTAGCCCGAAGGCACATAAATCAGGCACTTGGCGTGCCAGCTCAGTGGCATGGCTCTTGCTGTAAGTAATAGAAGGAACAGTTGGGCAGACAGTCACCCGTTGCATCGGCAACGGGCTGACTGCGCCCCGATGGCCAGGCGAATTCCTGCTTGTAATAAAGCTTACGGTGGGCCTGGTAACTCGCAAACAAGACTGGCAGTAAACGTACTGCCCCAAACAGACACAGAGGGGTCGGCATAACAAACATGGGCAAGATTTATTCAGCGAACGGAATCAGGCACGGTCAGGTGAAAGGCCGTAGTGACAAAGGCAGCACATTCAAACGCAAACGACGCTCTCTGCTCGCCTCTTCCCTTATCTGCGCCGCGGCAGGATTCAGCACAGCGGCTGTCGCCGATGATATGGAAGCGAACCTGGCCAAAGCCGAGGCCATGATTGATTCTTTCTATACTTTTGATCCTGAAGCACTGGGGTCTTTTTTAACCACCGCAGGAGACTCTGCGGCAGGCATTCTTTCTTATCAGGCCTGGGCCGAAGGCGGTAATTACAAGGTCATGAATCGACCGGGATGTACTGCCGAGACCGCAGAGCTGGTGGTTTGCCCGGTAACCGTTCAGGATGATCCGGTGGTGGCTCTGGAAGTAGACTTTCACGTCACCGATACCTTCCATCTGACCTTTGAAGACGGCGACATCGTCAATGTCCGTACCAGTTCCAATGATCAGCCAATCTATTACGAAGCCCGCGTCTGGATTCGTGAGAACTTGCCCGAGGTCGACGCAGGACCTTGCAAGCGTACCGATGGCGCGCGCGACACGCCCGGTGATTGCGCCAGAGCCATGGCTGATGGCTACAGACAGTTCATGGTGGCGAAAAAGGCCGAACCGGAAATTCCCTTTATTCCGGCAGATTTCGAACCACCGGTGTTGGTTGAAACAGACAAGTTCAAACTGGTGCCCCTGGGACCCGAGGTAGTCGAGCTGGATTATCAGGCCTATATGTCTTCCATTGAACATCTGCAGGAAACCTTTACCCGCAGCAACCGCTGGCCGCGCGAAGACATTACGGCCGAAGATGCCATGCAGGATATGCTGAATGAACAGCAGCGCTTCGAAAACCGCGAATCTTTCGCCTATGCCGTACTGTCCAGCGATGGTCAGCGGGAAATGGGCTGCATTTATGTCAGGCCGGTCAGCAAGAAAGGCTATGGTTATGAGGCACAAGTTTCCCTATGGGTGACCAGTGCCGACTATGAGGCCGGCTTTGACGAGGAGTTGTACCAGTGGACGCGCGAATGGCTGGAACAGGAATGGCCATTTCCCGATGTCGCCTACCCTGGCCGTGATCCTGAATGGCATACCTGGGATCAACTGTAAGCCATCCAGTTTCTCTGCTCTATCTTCACAGCTAACCCAGGACAACTATCCGCTTTCACTAGCCGGGTAGTTGTCCTGCCTTACTGAACAACAAGGTTATCATCCTGCTGACAGTACAATGTCCTGCCACTGGAAAAGTGATTGATAGCGGGAAAGGACCCTGCCATCAGGGACCCTGACCTTACCGGGCTGCAAGGTAGGCGCGCCAGCCGCCGTAGCTGGAAATGTCAGTGGCCGAGGCTATGCCGCCTTCCTCGCAGATGAAACCGGCAACTGTCTCTCCTGTTTCCAGACACACCTTGCCAATACCGAGTGGCGCCGGAATGCCGGCTACAAAGCTGCCAAACTCGCCCATGGGCATGCGCCAGACTTCAACCTCGATGGCGGCACCAACCTCACTCTGAACGAGTGCCGGACGTTTCCCATCTGGCAGTGCATACAGTGCGTAGGCCGCTGTAGTACGGGTTTCATGTTGCAGTTCAGCTCCACGGTCTGTGAGTTGCCAGTTAAGTGGCTGACCGGACAAATGTGCACCGCAAACAACCACATCTACCGTTTCGGCTGGTGTTGGCCGCCCCGTGCAAGCAGTGGCTGATAAATTGTGCGGTGTGGCTCCCATAGGCAAATTCAGTTCGCGCTGCAAGGCCCCTGCTACACTCAATAGACGAATATCGCTGAAGGCTTCAGCAAACAGCGTCACGCCCCAACTTACGCCAGAATCCAGTTTGCCGGTCGGCACTGCGGTCGCAGCATAGTCCAGCAGATTCATGAAATTTGTGTAGGTGCCCAGCCTGGAATTCAAGGCCAGTGGCTGCTCTGCAATCTCACTGCGGCGATAGCAGCCCGGTGTGGTGGGTATAAGCGCAATATCGACCCTGGCCAGTTCCTCATCACAGATTTTCTTCAGTGCCTGCAAGCGGTAAGCGGCGGCAAATGCATCGGTCACGGCAAAGTTGTCAGTACTGGCCAGGATTTCCTGAATCACTGGCAGCATGGCTTCTCTTGCAACCTCCGCTGTCGCCCAGGCACGTTCCGCCACCCAGGGTCCTTCATAGAGCAATCTGGCTGCTTCCGCAAAGGGTTCAAAATTCAGGGCTACAGCCCGGCCTCCCAGAGCTTCAAGCTTGCTGCAGGCCGCGGCGAAGAGCGCCTCTGCATTGCCTTCGCTGTCAAAATCCAGTTGTTCCGGCACACCGAAACTGAAAGCCGCCGGTTTGTCGTCCCGCCAGTAAGCACTGTTATTGAAGGCTTTATTGCCTCGTGAATAGGGATCAGTTCTGTCTTCCACCGCAGCCACATCCAGCACATGGGCAGCATCTTCACAGTTCAGGGCAAAGATGGATACGCAATCGAGGGATTTGCAGGCTGGCACCACACCCGTATTACTGAGCAAGCCCCGGGTGGGTTTGTGGCCGATCAGATTATTGAAAGCGGCGGGCACCCGACCAGAGCCTGCGGTATCGGTACCCAGGGCGAAAGACACCTGACCCAGGGCCGTAGCGATGGCAGATCCGGCGCTGCTGCCGCCGCTGATGTAGTCACTATTGAAGACAT
>JALEHB010000251.1 GCA_022763285.1 Pseudomonadales bacterium
CCTGACCTCAATCAAGCCCTGACACTATGACCGATTATCAAGCTCCAGCCGACCTGCTCGCCAATAAAACCATTCTCGTCACCGGCGCCAGCGATGGTATCGGCAAGGTACTGGCAGGCAGTCTCGCCGACCATGGCGCCACAGTTATCTTGTTGGGTCGCTCCCAGGAGAAACTGGAAGCAATCTATGATGAGATCGAAAGCCGCCACCCCGGTCGGGTCATTATTCATCCACTGGATTTCAAGACCGCCGGCGAGCAGGACTACAAACTGCTGGCTGAATCTCTCGAGGAGCAATTTCCCAGGCTGGATGGGCTGGTTCACAATGCCGGTCTGCTGGGTGCCAGGAGTCCCATCGAGTACTATCCGGAAAAGGACTGGCAGGATCTGATGCAGGTCAATGTCAACGCGGCCTTTTATCTGACCCGGGCCCTGCTGCCCTCGCTGACAAGAAGTGAGGACGCCCGCTTGCTGTTTACCTCTTCAAGCGTCGGCAGGAAAGGTCGCGCTTACTGGGGCGCCTATGCTGTTTCCAAGTTTGCGGTGGAAGGTTTGATGCAGACTCTGGCGGATGAACTGGCGGCCACCAGCAATATCAAGGTGAACAGTTTCAATCCCGGCGGCACCCGCACCGAAATGCGCCGCGCCGCCTACCCCGCCGAAAATCCCGAATCAGTACCGAGCGCAGAAAGCCTTATGCCTGCCTACCTGTTTCTGTTCAGCGAGCAAGCTGCCGGCATTCATGGCCAGGCTCTCAATGCCAGGGATTTTGACCCCGAGCAGTGGCAGCAACTGGGCTCGGCGTTTTCAGACAAGAAATAGCGACTCAGGAATCGCTGGCCTCGGCAGCCTTGATCAGCTTGTCGATGTCCTGCTTGTTCAATTCCTGGAACTTGCCCCGGGTCACGGTGCTGGGGATAAAAATAGGGCCGAAGCGCACCCGTTTCAGACGGCTCACTTTCAGGCCCTGTGATTCCCAGAGCTTGCGCACTTCTCGATTGCGGCCTTCCATCACCACCACGTGATACCACTGGTTTATGCCCTCACCGGCATAATACTGAATGTCCGTGAAGCGACAGAGATGGCCGTCGATAATAACGCCCTCATGCATGCGCTTGACCATATCGGGGGTCACTTCACCCATGACCCGCACGGCGTATTCGCGATCGATGTTTGAGCTGGGGTGAGTCAGTTTGTTGGCAAGTTCACCGTCGGTGGTAAACAGCAGCAGGCCACTGGTATTGAGATCGAGGCGACCCACAGAGACCCAGCGACCATGCTTGATGGGCGGCAGCCGATCGAAGACAGTAGGACGCCCTTCCGGATCCTTGCGGGTACAGATCTCGTCTTCGGGCTTGTTGTAGAGCAGTACCCGCCGCTCTTCCTTGATTTTCTTTTGCGGAGCCAGCTTTTTGCCATCCACCACAATCTGGTCAGCATCGGAAACGCGCTCGCCAATGCCGGCGACCTTGCCATTAACCCGTACGCGCCCGGCACTGATCCAGGTTTCCATTTCCCGGCGCGAGCCGTAGCCCGCCCTGGCCAGCACTTTTTGCAGTTTTTCAGTATTATCCATGGGAAAGTCTCAAGCCAGTCTGGCCTGACATTCAATTGCCACCGGAACGATCGTCGTGCCCGGCGTCTGCAGGCGGCCCTTCATCTTCAACTTCGTTCTCATCCCTGATTGTTTCAGAATCGTTTGCTGTCTCATCGGCTGCCGCGGCATCTTCTTCAGCATCGGTGGCAGTGAAATCGATGGTCTCATCCGTTTCTTCAATGGCCTCATCGTCATCAGCTGCTTCAGCTTCAAAGGCAATGGCAGGCTCTGTTTGCGCTTCGTCTGCGTCCGCTTCCGCCTCGTCTCCGCCAGCCAGCTCAACGAACTCGTCGCCGTCATCCTGCCCCTGCTCCACCTCATCGGCACCAGCCTGATCAGGACCGGCGCTGACATCAGCGTCGTCATGGGGGAATGCCTCTTCGTCCAGAGCAAGCGCCTCACCCTGCTCAGCTGCGTCAAAATCCTCTGACTCACCGGGTTGAGAAACTTCATCAAGATCACTGTCACCAGTGTCGACTGCAAGGACTTCTGCGTCGTCCTGTCCGGCCTGTACAGATTCGCCTTGGTCGTCACCCTCTTGATGATCGTCGTCCTCTTGACCGTCATCCTCTTGACCGTCTTCCTCAGCCTCGGCTTGCTGACGCGCCGGGTCCTGACTGAGAATTTCATCCAGGGGCTTCTTGGCCAGTTCAATGGCTTCTTCTTCGGCCAGCATCTCTGCCTTTTCTTCTTCACTCAGCTCCAGACTGTTCTCATCCACCGACTCCTCCGGCAGATCGATCACCCGCTGCTTGGCCAGCTCTGCATTCAGATCCAGCTTTTCTTCCTGTTTGTCCAGTTCCTTGATTTCGGACAGAGGTGGCAGTTCTTCCAGACTCTTGAGATTGAAATAATCGAGAAACTGTTTGGTGGTAGCGAACATGGCCGGACGGCCAGGCACATCACGATGACCCACTATCCGGATCCATTCCCGATCCAGCAGCGTGCGGGTAATATTGGAGCTCACCGCAACACCGCGTATTTCCTCGATATCACCACGGGTAATGGGTTGCCGGTAGGCAATCAGCGCCAGGGTCTCAAGCAGTGCCCGAGTGTAGCGAGGTGGCTTTTCTTCCCAGAGCTTGGCTACCCAATCACTGATGTCCTGCTTCACCTGAAAGCGGAAACCGGAGGCCACCTCTACCAGTTCAAAACCCCGGTCATCACAGTCCAGCCGAATGGCTTCCATGACATCTTTCAGTTCCTTGCGGTCGGGCTTTTCGTCCTCACTGAACACCGCGGTGATATTGTCCAGAGACAGAGGCCGGCCTGCGGCCATCAACAGGCCTTCAACGATCATTTTGACCTTGTTATCTACATCACTCATTGTCTACCGCCACTACAGCTTCTTCCTGATAGCCTCGCGATTTGATATGGATCGGCCCAAAGGGGTCTGATTGCACAATTTCAACCATCGAGTCCTTGATCAATTCCATCATGGCGAGAAAGGTTACTACAACACCCAGACGGCCCTCTTCCCGCAGAAGCAGAGACACCAGGGGAACAAAATTGGTGGGGGAAATACGCGCCAGTATCTCTGACATCTTTTCCCGGGTGGACAGGGTCTCAAACTGGATATGGTGGTGCTCGAACATATCATTGCGCTTCAGCACCCTGGCCAGGGACTTCAGCACCTCATCCAGGTCCACCTCAGGATCGGGCGTGATGCGTTCAATCTTCGGCAAGGCCGCACTGGCCAGTTGAATATCCCGGTCCAGACGCGGCATTTCATCGATATCTTCGGCAGCTTTCTTGAAACGCTCGTATTCCTGCAGACGACGAATCAGCTCCATGCGTGGATCGTCCTCGTCCTCTTCCTGCTCTTCCTGCCGCGGCAACAGAATTCGGGATTTGATTTCCGCCAGCATGGCCGCCATCACCAGATACTCGGCTGCCAACTCGAACTGCCCGGACTGCATCAGATCCACATAGGCCATGTATTGATCGGTGATATCCGCCACATTGATATCAAGAATATCGATATTCTGGCGTTTGATCAGGTACAGCAACAGATCCAGGGGCCCCTCAAAGGCCTCCAGAAATACCTCCAGGGCATCCGGCGGAATGTACAGGTCCTTGGGAACCTCGGTATAGGCCTCTCCGGCGACAATGGCCAGCGGCAATTCCTGCTGTTCAGGGGCGACGGCTTCAGTATTTTCCGGGGTGGCGGACTCGCCCGCGGATTCGGGTTGGCCGTTTTCTTCTTCGTTTTCGGTGGCAGTCAAACTGGCTTCTTCGACGATGGCTTAAGCAGCGAATTTTAACCGATAAAGCGGCCGATTGCCCATCGCAACCGGCCCTGTCTTGTGATTCTGACGAGCAATGGCCGGCAGCAGCCTACCAGTCACTCAGGCCAATGGCGGAACGCACCTCTGCCAGGGTCTCGCGGGCCGACTCCCTGGCGGTTTCGCTGCCTTCCGCCAGGATTGATTTCACCACATCCGGGTCTTTTTCGTATTGCTGGGCCTCGGCCTGGATAGGCTCCAGTTCCGCCACCACCGCATCGATCACCGGTTTCTTGCATTCCAGGCAGCCGATTCCGGCGTTTTTGCAGCCATCCATCACCCAGTCTTTGGTTTTCTCGTCAGAATAGGTCTCATGGAGCTGCCAGACCGGGCATTTGAGCGGATCACCGGGATCTGTCAGACGCACCCGGGCCGGATCGGTGGGCATGGTGCTGATCTTTTTGGTGACATCATCAATGGGCTCACGCAGGCTGATGGTGTTGTTATAGGATTTGGACATCTTTTGCCCGTCCAGACCCGGCATCTTCGCGGCAGGTGTCAGCAGCGACTGGGGTTCGGCCAGAATCATCTTGCCGCCACCCTCCAGATAGCCCCACAGGCGCTCGCGATCACCAATGGAAATATTCTGCTGCTCGCCCAACAGCGCCTGGGCCTTGCTGAGGGCTTCATGATCACCCTGTTCCTGATAGGCAGTGCGCAGCTGGCTGTAGAGCCGGGCCGCCTTTTTGCCCATCTTCTTGATCGCCGCCTCGGCGTTTTCCTCAAAGCCGGGTTCACGGCCATAGATATGGTTAAAGCGCCGGGCCAGTTCCCGGGTTAATTCCACATGGGCCACCTGGTCGGCACCCACTGGCACAAAACCGGCCCGGTAAATCAGAATGTCGGCCGCCTGCAGCAAGGGATAGCCCAAAAAGCCATAGGTATCCAGGTCCTTGTCTACCAGTTTTTCCTGCTGATCCTTGTAACTGGGCACTCTTTCCAGCCAGCCAAGAGGAGTAATCATGGACAATAGCAAATGCAACTCCGCATGCTCGGGCACACGCGATTGCACGAACAGGGCTGCGGAGCCGGGATTAACCCCCACCGCCAGCCAGTCGATGACCATTTCCAGCACATTTTCCGAAAACAGATCCTGATCACCATAATGGGTGGTCAGGGCATGCCAGTCAGCCACGAAGAAAAAACATTCGTATTCATGCTGGAGTTTTATCCAATTCTTGAGGACCCCGTGAAGGTGCCCCAGGTGCAAGCGCCCTGTTGGTCTCATCCCTGACAGGACACGGCGTTGCGAAACTGCAGTAGACAACTGATTCTCCCCTGGTTGCTTGGTTGCTTGGTTGCTTGTGATGCTGCTGGATTATACCTGTGATCACCGGAAAGGGTCAGGGTCACCTTTACCCTGACGGATAAGCTGTGGAACACCCTCTACCAGATCCACCATGGTGGTGGGATCCAGACCGCAGGCGCCGCCATCGATAATCAGATCCACCAGCTTGCCCAATTTCATGCGCATCTCATAGGGATCCACCAGCTGATCCTGGTCCGGCAGGATGAGGCTGGTGCTCATGATGGGCTCCCCCATGCCTTCCAGAATCGCCTGGGCCACCGGATGATCTGGTACCCGCAGGCCGATTGTCTTGCGCTTGGGATGCATCAGACGGCGCGGCACTTCCGGCGTTGCCTTGAGAATAAAGGTATAGGGTCCCGGGGTGTAGGCTTTGAGTATCCGGTAGGCAGTGTTGGTCACCTGGGCATAGCTGGACAGGGAGGACAGGTCAGCGCAAACCAGGGTGAAATTGTGTTTGCTGGACAACTGTCGAATGCGCCGGATACGATCCAGCGCCGCCTTGTCACCAATATGGCAACCCAGGGCATAAGTGGAATCGGTTGGATAGACGATCACACCGCCAGCCAGCAGCACCTTGACGGCCTGGTTAATCACTCTCGGTTGCGGATTTTCCGGGTGGACTTGGTAATATTCACTCATGTATCAGAACTGCCTGTTACGGTCCTTGCCCCAAAGATTTGAACGGGACCGTGAGTGTATTGCATCCGCTGTCTAATGCAACGGATCAATCAGGGCGATCACCCTCAGGGCCCGGCCCTGATCAGTCAAGGAGAACCACGTTGTACTACGCCATTATCAGTGAAGACATCGAAAACAGCCTCAGCCGCCGCCAGTCCGTGCGCCCGCAACACCTGGCCAGATTACAGGAGCTGGCCGATGCCGGACGCCTGTTGCTGGCGGGACCGAACCCGGCTATCGACTCGGATGATCCAGGCGAGGCCGGATTCAGCGGTTCAGTGGTAATCGCCGAATTTGACAGCCTGAGTGCCGCCCAACAATGGGCCGATGCCGACCCCTATGTCGAAGCCGGTGTCTACGCCCGGGTAATGGTCAAACCCTTCAAGAAAGTGTTCTAGTATTCAGGGCGCGGTCGGCGTCAGCGCCGGCCGCAAATCCGGAAAGTTTTCATCCAGCACGGCATTCCATTCGGCCAACTGATCCTGTTTGCGCTGAAACAAATCACTGAAATCCCCTTCGATACGAATGCTGTTGATGCTGTCGCGACGCCTGAGCTGTTGTACCACGGCCATCCCGGCCGTGACCCGCCCGAACACTGAATGCAAACCATCCAGATGGGGTGTGGCCAGATGGGTCAGGAAAAACTGGCTACCGTCGGTGCCGGGACCGGAATTGGCCATGGACAAAATACCGGGCCGATTATGTTTCAACAAAATCTCACCAGTGAAGCGGTAACCCGGCCCTCCCCGGCCATCGCCCTGGGGATCCCCGCCTTGCACCATGAAGTTTTGCACCCAGCGATGAAAAGTGAGGCCATCATAAAAACCACGCGTGGCCAGATTGACAAAATTGGCTACCGAGGTGGGGGCTGCTCGCTGATTCAGCTCGGCGCGGATTTCCCCTTTGCTGGTGTCAATAATGGCCACCAGATCCTGGGCCTGCAAAGACGAGGTCAGAGCCAGCAGCAAAGCGGCAGAGAAGGCTTGCAATGCTTTCATCATGTAAGGGGTTCCTGATGATTTACAAATCATAATCAATAATGACCGGTGCGTGATCGGAAAAGTTTTCATCGGTGTAAATTTGTGCTGATTTTACCTTGTCCCTGAGGCCCGGCGTCACCACGTGATAGTCCAGACGCCAGCCCACGTTCCTGGCCCTGGCCTGACCGCGCATGGACCACCAGGAGTATTGATCCTCCTCCTGATTGACCACCCGAAAGGCATCCACAAACCCCACCTGATCATATAGCTCATCCAGCCATTGCCTTTCTTCCGGCAGAAAGCCGGAGTTTTTCTGGTTGGCTTTCCAGTTCTTGAGATCAATTTCCTTGTGGCAGATATTCCAGTCACCGCAAATAATGAATTCCCGGCGCTTGCGACGCAATGAGCGCATATGCTCGATATAGAATTCCAGAAACTGCATCTTGCGGGCCTGCCTCTCTTCCCCCGAGGAGCCCGATGGCAGATACAGCGATGCCACGCTCAGCCCGGGAAAATCAGCTTGCAGATAACGACCTTCGGTATCGGCAATTTCATTACCCAGGCCCCGGCTGATTTTATCCGCCTTTTTACGGGTAAACAGGGCGGTGCCGGAATAGCCTTTTTTCACCGCATCGAAATAGTGGCAGTCATAGCCCGCCGGGTGAAATACCGGATCGCTGAGCTGATCCAGTTGCGCCTTGGTTTCCTGCAGACAGACGATGTCCGCCTCACTCGAAGGCAGCCAGTCGAAAAATCCCTTTCTCGCTGCAGCGCGAATGCCGTTACAGTTGAAAGTCATGATGCGCATATGTCGATTCCCTTGTCTGTCTCTCTTGTCTGTCTCTCTTGCCTGTCTCTCTTGTCTGCCTCTCTTGCCAGACATTGACGCTTGCCCGGCGTATCAGCCCAATACTGATGGCGCCGCATTCTAACCAAAGCCACCCTATTCCTCTACCGGCCCCGCCCTGTCGGCAAATGCCTGCTCCGCCGCCCTGACCAGCGGCTTCATGAAAAAGGATTGCTGCGGCATCACCGCGACTTCGCATCCGGAATTCCTGATCTGCTCCGCCACCACCGGACCCACCGCGGCCACCAGCACTCTGCCCAAACCAGCCTTGAGCCCCGCTTCAAGCCCGGCCTCACGAGCCACTTTCAACAGCCGGCGCCACTGTGGCTGACTGGTGAAGGCGATCATGTCCAGCTGGCCGGCCGCCAGATCCCGAATCAAGGCTTCTACCCGGGCCGTTTCTGCCTCATCGGCATAGATATAGGGCGCAACGGTGCTATAGCTGTGGAGCCCGCATTGATCCAGAAAAGCCCTCAACTTGAGATTCGGGTCCTGGCCATAGAGCTGTACAGCCAGTCGCTTGCCTGCCAGATCAAGCTCCCCCAGTGTCTCGATAACGCCGTCGGTAGTGGGCGCCGCCGCCAGCAGATCCGCCTGCAAGCCCATGGCCTTCAATACCCGCCCCGGTTTCGGGCCACGGCAAAGGCACTCGCATTGACCCAGCGCCCGGATAAAATCCTGCTCCCGCCCCAACCGGCCGGCAGCGGCCTGCAGTCGCCGCAAACCTTCTCCGGTCAATACGATCAGCATATCCGGCGGCCTGGCCATGAACTCTTCAAGCCACTGACTGATGGCCGCCTGGTCGGGGCTGTCATGTATGGAAATCAGGGGAATCCGCCGCACCCGGGCCTGGCGCCGCTCAAACAGGGCAGCCAGCACATCCAGTTGCCGACTTTCCGGCAGCGCGATCCGGCGCCCGGCCAGGGCTGAATCCAGTGGTTTCCGAGTACTCATCAGTGACACTCCCCAGAGCTGCAGCACATTGGTAACAAATTACTCATTTGTTACCTAAAGTTACGGAAAACTTGGCCGTTAAACCCTTTCCTATGAAATTCCTTGGCGGCCTTAGTGACTCTTTTTAAACGATTTTTTACAAACTGTTACAGGTAGCCCGTCGCAGACCCGGCCACCAATATATCCATAGCATTCTGTTTTATATAGTTTTTTCTTGAACTGACAAACAACAATGACAACAGGTTGTTACTTATTGCGCCGATGCGCGCTTTTTTACTCAAAAGTGTTACCTTTCCGGACGTAACCTGTTACTATACGCATCGTGTTGAGGGCGAAGCCCCACACACAAGAGAACCCCATCAACCATTAGTATCAAGGAGAAAGGATATGACACAGGCTCTGAAAAAAGCGCGGCCGATCGTTGAAGCAACTGTAGTGAGTGTAGCCCTGGTAGTGGCTGCCTTGGCTGTACCTGCTGCAATCGTCTACATCGCTGCTTAAACTACAAAGACAGGAGGCTCCTATGCTGAGTCCTTCCACGCAAGACGTTCTCTGAGCGCCAGCGTTTGCCACCAGGCATCGCTGGCGTTTTTATTTCTGCACTCTGTGCAGCCCGCCCCCGCCAGCTCCGGCACCCAGCTCCAGCACCCCTAACAGATTGCTCAACCCGGTCAGATTACAGGCCAGCTCTGGCGTGTACGGCTATCAAGAAACCCGCAGATTCCTAAGCCAGTTTCAGCTTGTCGACAAAATTGCAGGGCTTGTGACTGCTGTCCAGCTGTTCGGCAATAATACGGTCCCAGCCAGTTCGGCAGGCTCCTGGGGAGCCCGGCAGACAGAAAATGATGCAGCCGTTGGCCAAGCCGGCAAAGACCCGCGACTGAATGGTGGAAGTGCCAATCTCCTCATAGGACAGAGCCCGAAACAGTTCACCAAAGCCATCAATGGATTCATCGAACAGCGGCTGGATGGCGGTCTGGGTATTGTCCCGGGCAGTAAAGCCGGTACCACCGGTCATGAGAATGGCATGGACCTCAGGGTCGGCGATGGCCGCCGAGACTACGGCGCGCAGCTGATAAATATCATCCGCCACAATGTCGCGCTGCTGCAATTTATGCCCGGCTTTCTGCAAGCTCTCCGCCAACACATCACCGGACTTATCGGTTTCCGGGGTACGGGTATCAGATACGGTAATTACAGCAATATTCAGGGGCGTCTCAACACTCATGATTGGTCTCAAAGTCGCAATGGGGATTTGGGGGTGAATCGAATCAGGGGCCGGCAAGGCCTAGCCACCGGTCATATTCATCAGGCGAACCGGCTGCACATGATCCTTGTCATAGAAATAGTGACGCTCTGGTTTGATGGCCATGGAGTCCACGATGGCCTGCTTGAGGTCATTAAAATCCTTGCCAGGATCTCGCAGGATCGCTCGCAGATCGACGGAATGCTCATTACCCAGACAGAGCAGCAATCGCCCTTCAACCGTGACCCGGACCCGATTGCAGTCTTCACAGAAATTATGGGACACCGGAGAGATAAAGCCGATACGGCTGTTCTTGCCCACCACCTGCACATAACGTGAGGGACCGGCCGTGCGCTCGGCGCTGTCCACCAGTTCATATTTATCGGTGATCACCTGGCGGACCCAGTCATTGCTGCAGGTGGTGTCCTGACGATCATGATCCGACGCTTCGCCCAGAGGCATCTCTTCGATGAAGGCGATATCGATTTCACGGTCCATGGCGTAATCCGCCAACTTCAGGACCTCGTCTTCGTTATAGCCGCGCATGATCACTGAATTGAGACGAATTCGCTCGAAGCCGGCTGCGCGGGCGGCATCAATGCCCTCCAGTACCTTCTGCAATTGTCCAACTCGGGAGATACGGGTGAAGCGCTCTTCATCGAGGCTGTCGATACTGATATTGATGCGGTTGACGCCGGCCGCCTTGAGAGCCGGCGCGTACTTGTCCAGCTGGGCACCATTGGTGGTCAGCAACAACTCTTCCAGACCATCCAGCGCGCCGAGATTTTCAATCAATGACATCACATCCTTGCGCACCATGGGCTCACCCCCGGTAAGACGAATTTTTCTGACGCCCAGTTCGGTGAAGGCCCGCCCCACCTCATGCAGTTCTTCCAGTGACAGAATCTGTTTGCGTGGCAGAAAAGTCATGTCTTCGGTCATGCAATAGACGCAGCGAAAATCACAACGGTCTGTGACCGACAGACGCACATAGTCCACCCTTCGCCCGAAGCGGTCGATGAGCTCTGTTGGCATCTTGTCAGGTTTCTGTGTCACTTCTTGCTTCCTGTTAGCCCCTTAAACCCCTGACCCGGCAGGGTTATTGGCGGATTCCTGTGGGACTGTGCTTTCACGCTATGGCGCTATGTCTATTATGCCACTATAACGCACCTGGGGTATCAGATGCACATGGGCGGCGACCTGCATTGCTTGTCGGCGATCCCTCAGAGGCTGCGCACAATCTGTGCCGCCAGCAATATCAACACCAGCCCCATGCCGCGCTCAAACCAGACCCCGGCCCTGAGCACGAACTCTCGCACTGCCGGCCGACCCAATAACAGGGACAGGCCTGCGAACCAGGCGAAAGTGGCAATCCCCAGGTAAAAGCCGTAGCCCAGCTGCAGAATCAGAGGTGTATCCGGATCAATGACCACAGTGAACAGGGCCAGAAAAAACAGCGTCGCCTTGGGGTTCAGGCCATTGGTCAAAAAACCAAGCCCGAATGCCCGCCAGGGTCTGACCGACACCTCATCACTGGCTGACTGTGGCAGAGCCTGGGGTTTCAGTGATTCCCGGATTGCCTGGATGCCGAGAAACAGCAAATAGGCTGCCGCGATCAGCTTGGTGATACCAAACAAGGTCTCTGAACGGGACAGCAACAGGGCCACCCCAAGAATACAGTAGGCGACATGCAGATAGATGCCGGCCCCGACTCCCAGCGCAGTCCAGATTCCAGCACGGGTGCCTGCTGTCACACATTGCCGCAACACCACGGCGAAATCGGGGCCCGGTGATGCCACCGCGAAAAGATGAGCCAGGGCAATGGCCAGGAATTCTGCCCAGTAACCGCTCACGAGTCCGGGCTCTGCTGGCGCGGCCGCTGTCGCGTTTTACTGAATCTGCTCACTGATCAGCAGTTCCACACTGATGCGTTCTTCATCCAGCGACAGGCGCTCAGACTCAACCCGATAATCACCTGCCTCGGGAGTGGCCGAACCGCGCTGGGATACCAGTGCCGATACAGTAATGCTGTCAGCCGATGACAGATTGAAAGGCCCCACTGCCGAACTGTTATCCAGTTCGATCTCGGCTGGCAGATCAGCAACTGTCAGACTGACGGCAGCCAGAGGCGGCATACCCTCCTGTTCAGCATTGCGGGCGGCCAGAAAAACCCGCAAGTTTTGATCCAGGCTCAAACCTTCCGCCAATCGCAACCGAACCTGCACCACCGGACCGGCCATGGCCTCGCCTGACTCGCCGGCCAGACGTTGTTGCGCCATGGCAATACTGCGGCGCATTTCCTGGGCTTGCTGTGAGTTGGGGTTTTGCTGAATCAACAGGCGCCAGTATTCGATCGCAGATTCCCAGTCTTCAGTCTGCTCGGCATTGGCTGCCAGTAACTGCAGCACCGAGGTCTCATTGGTATTCAACTCGCGGGCCTGGGCAATGACCGCTTCCACTTCCGGCGTCATTTCCAGATCGGCATTGACGTACATGGCCAGTGCCACGCGGCCCAGCACCAGAGCCTTGTCGGGGCTGTCATCCAGCAGGCCGGCCGAGCGCTGGTAACCAATCTGGGCTTCATTGAACATGCCTATATTGGCGAAGTTCTCGGCCAGGAAATACCAGGCCCAGGGTTGCTCCTCGTTGGCCTGCACCGCCTCACCCAGAGCCACGATCAATTCCTGGGCCTCCTGGGGATCGCCGGGGTTATTGACCGTGCGCTGGTAAAGATCCATCAGGGACACTTCATCAATATAGCCCCAGCGCTCATACATCACATAGGCGGCGGCTGGAACCAACAGGGCCAGAATAACCGGGATGGCAAAGGTCAGACCGAACTTGCCGCTTTCTGTCTTTGCCACATCACTCTTGCCCGCCTCAAAGCGTGCCTGGGCCAGCTCTTCTTTTTCCGCCTCACTGATATCTGCCAGCAGACTCTGCTGCAACTCCAGCATCAGGCGATCATATTGCGGCTTGTCGATATCACCGGTGGCCAGATCGGCTTCCAACTCGTTACTGCGCTCATGGAACAGGGCGATATTGGCAGTCTTGCGCAGGGTCTCTGACTCATAGGAGCTGGCCTTGCGTCGCCACCAGAGAGGCAGCAGCACGAACGTCAGGGCGAGAACAAACAGGCAGGCAGTGAGTATCCAGAACAAAATGGGCTTCCAGTCAGAGTCGTATCAAGATTGTTTGTCGAGCAGTTCCCGCAGGCGAGCCTGTTCCGCTTCATCCAGTTCGGCAACTTCATCCTGGTCTGAACTGGCACGTCGCCAGACCGACCAGGCCACCAGGCCACCGATTATCAGAAAGATAAGCGGGCCAAACCAGAGCAGGATAGTTTCGGGGCGAAGCCGCGGCCGGTAGAAAATAAAATCCCCATAGCGCTCAAACATAAACTGTTCGATTTCTTCATCGGTCCAGCCTTCCATGATCATGCGATGAACTTCGCGGCGCAGATCCTCGGCCACGCCGCCGGTGGAGCCGGTGAGATTGGTGTTCTGACACATGGGGCAGCGCAATTCATTGGAGAGCCGACGAAAACGCTCCTGCTGCTCGGGCGTGTCAAACTGAAAGGTATCTACCTGCGCTGCCGCCGGCAGGCTGAACAGGGACAGGCAGAAACTGGCGGTGAGCAGGATCAGCAACAGCCCGCGCCTCCGGGGGAGAAACCTGGACAGACTCATTCTCATCAAGAGCCGCCTTCGGCGCGCAATTCTTCAATGGCCGGCAGAAACTCCTCCTGCCAGACAGTCTCATCCAGCACACTGACATGGCGATAGCGAATCACACCATTGCCGTCCACCAGATAGGTTTCGGGGGCGCCGTAGACACCAAGGTCGATTCCGAATCGCCCGGACTCATCCAGAATGCTGAAGGCAAAAGGATCACCATTGTCATCAAGCCAGTTCAGGGCCAGATCCTGGCGGTCGCGGTAATTGACTCCAACTACCGGAATCTCCCCCTCCTCTGCCAGGCGCATGAAGGTAGGATGCTCCACCAGACAGGGTAGACAATAGCTGCCCCAGACATTGAGCAGAAACATTTCATCGGGCAGGTCGGCATTATTGACCTGCTCACCTTCCACCGTAGTAAGCTCGAAGGCCGGCATGGGCTTGTCGATCAGCATGGAAGGCAATTCCTGTGGATCCAGATACAGACCTCGCCACAAAAGAACCGCCAGTGCCAGAAACGCAAAGGCCGGGATGAAAAACTTCCAACGTTGCATAATCAGACCTCAGGATGCCGGTTGCAGTTCAGCAGCGCCCTTGCTGGCTGCTTGCTGTTCGGCAGACTTGCGCTGCCGCAGGCGACGATAGCGCTTGTCGGCCGCAGCGATGCTGCCGCCCAGTGCCATAAAGATGGCACCCAGCCAGATCCAGCGAACAAAGGGCTTGATATAAAGCGTCATGGACCAGGCGCCGCTTTCTTTCTGCTCACCCAAGGTGATGAACAGGTCGCGCAGAAAACCGGAGTCAATGGCCATTTCTGTCGAGGGCGTGCCACTTGCCACATAGACACGGCGCTCCGGATGCAGAATGGTGTATTCCTCACCATTGCGCTGCACCAGCAAGTCAGTGCGACTGCCCACGTAATTGGGTCCTTCGATGGGATAGCTGTCCTGCAAAGTAAATGTGTATCTGCCCAGTTCGGTCGACTGCCCCTGCTCCAGCAAGACTGATTTCTCCGAAGCGAAATAACTGGTCAGCCCGGCACCCACCAGCATTACCGCGATACCGAAATGGGCCAGTTGCATGCCCCAGTAGCTGAGACTGAAAGAACGCAGGCCCTGTATGAGGCTGGCCTTGTTGCTGGAACGATTCAGCATGTCCTTGCCCATACTGAGCACAATCCAGACCGCCAGAATCAGGGTTACCGTGGCTGCGATGGAGATCTCCATCAGCACCAGCAGTGGTATGACGATGCCGAGCGCCACACTGGCAATAGCCACCTTGCCCAATTGCTGCAGCAGATAGCTGCCCGAGGTTCGCTTCCAGCGACTCAGAGGCCCAATACCCAACAGCACCACCAGCAACATCATCAGCGGTGAGAAAATGGCATTGAAGTAGGGAGGCCCGATTGAGATCAGGTCATCGGTAATGGCCTGGTAGACCATGGGGAACAACGTACCCAGAAAGACCGAGGCCGCAGCCACCACCAGAATGACATTATTGGCCAACAAAAACAGTTCGCGGGAGAACAGACCGAAACCGACATCAGACTTCATCAGTGGCGCGCGCAGGGCGTACAGCAGCAGGGAGCCACCCAGAAAAATACCCAGAATACCGAGAATAAACACACCCCGGGTCGGGTCACTGGCGAAGGCGTGCACCGAAGTCAAAAGACCGGATCGGGTAATAAAGGTACCCAGCAGGCTGCCGCCAAAGGCGAGAATCGCCAGCAACACTGTCCAGCTCTTGAACACACCCCGCTTCTCGGTCACCGCCAGGGAATGGATCAATGCGGTCGCGAACAGCCAGGTGATCAAAGGCGGATTTTCCACCGGATCCCAGGCCCACCAGCCGCCCCAGCCCAACTCGTAATAGGCCCACCAGCTACCCAGGGCAATACCGATAGTAAGAATGGCCCAGGCAACATTGGCCCAGGGTCGCGACCAGCGCGCCCAGGCCGCATCGAGGCGTCCGCTGAGCAAGGCGGCAATGGCAAAAGCAAACACCACCGACAGACCCACATAGCCCATATATAGCGTCGGCGGGTGCACAATAAACCCGATATCCTGCAAGGCTGAATTGAGGTCAGCACCGTCTGCCGGCGGCAGCGGCACAATACGGTCGAAAGGATTGGAAGTACCCAGCATAAACAGGATATAGGCGGCAATCAGCAGCCCCAGCACCCCCAACACCCGGGACACGAAATCCAGCGGCATGCTCTTGCTGAATACACCTACGGTCAAGGTCCAGGCCGTCAGCATCCAGGTCCACACCAGGAAAGAGCCCTCGTGACCGCCCCACACTGCCGTCAACTTGTAACGGGTGGGCAGCAAGGTGTTGGAATGATTGGCAACAAAACTGACCGAGAAATCATCAGTAATAAAGGCATAAGCCAGGATCAGTAAGGCGATGGCGGTAAAAACAAACACACCGGCCGCCAGGGGGCGCGCCAGGCTCATCCACAGCACATTGTGTCGATGGGCACCTATTATCGGCAGCGTGCCAAGTATCACACTCAGACAGAGTGCCAGTATCAGGGAAAAGGAACCGAGCTCGGGTATCATCTAGCTCTCCGGTTGCATGGGATGGTTGTCGGCTGAGGCACCGGCAGCATCCAGTGCCGCTTTCACCTCCGGCGACATGTAATTTTCATCGTGCTTGGCCAGCACTCGCGAGGCCTGAAAGACACCATTGGGGTCAATGCTGCCTTCCACCACTACGCCCTGTCCTTCCCGAAACAGGTCGGGCAGGATGCCCTCGTAATATACGTCTACATCATGAACATAGTCAGTGGTGGCAAAACGCACCTGCAGGCTGTCCTGGGCAGACTCAACCGAGCCCTCCCGCACCATTCCGCCGATGCGCACCCGGTCACCCGGATTTACTTCACCCTGGGCAACCTGGGTTGGGGTAAAAAACAGATCGATATTCTGACTCAGGGCGAACAGGGTCAGACCGATGGCAACGCTGAGCCCGGCAGCAATAAACAATATGATGCCGAGGCGTTTACGACGATGTGGCTTCATCATGTGCTTTCTCCCAAAGAACTGGCGGCTCGTTCCAGACGGGCCGATTCCTCAGTATTTTTCTGCATTTGCTCTGCGGCAATGCGACGTCTTTTCAACTCACGCAACAACTGCTTGCGGCGACGCATTGGCAACAGCAGATTGGCGACCAGGAACACAGTGAACAGGGCATAAACCGACCATACGTTAAACGCATAACCGCCCATTTCGATGAACTCCTGAAAACTGGAAAACTGGATCATGGTCGCTCGTTACTTCTCTGATTCTCGATAAATTCTGTGTTGCACTATTTCTGTCTGATGTCTCATGTTGTTGACTTGCTTCCTGGGACCGTTTCATCAACCAGAATATTCAGGACTGACTCACCAGCTCCTCAACCCACTGCGCACGGCGCTCACGATAAAGAATCTCATTGCGGGTGGAGAGAATCACGCTGATGATGAAAAACAGATAGACTGCAATCACCATTAACAACAGCGGCACCCAGATCTCGGGACCATTGGGCTGGCTTGGGTCGGCGGTAAAATTGGTGGCCGGTTGATGCAGGGTATTCCACCAGTCCACAGAATACTTGATCACCACCACATTAATGGAACCGACTATTGAAAACAGGGCGCAGGCCTTGGCCGCTGCATCGCCGTCCTCCAGCGCCGAGCGCAGGGATATCATGCCGATGAGCAGGAAAAACTGCAGTAACAGGGAGGTCAATCGACCGTCCCAGACCCACCAGGTACCCCAGGTGTCGATGCCCCAGATGGAACCGGAAGCCAGTGCCAGGGCTGTAAACCAGGCACCCAGAGGCGCCGCCACCTTCACCACCATGTCGGCCAGCTTCATCTTCCACACCAGCGACACGGTGCCGGCCACTGCCATCATGGGGAAAAAGGCCAGGGAAATACTGGCCACCGGCACATGCACATACATGATGCGATTGGTCAGGCCCTGTTGATAATCCTGGGGCACAAACAGCAGGGCCCAGACCACACCCACTGCCAAAAACAGCAGCATGGCAGCCGTCAGCCAGGGCAACCAGCGACCCGATATCTCATAAAACCATTTTGGTGATCCGAGCCTGTGAAACCAGGTCCACATAAGTCTTTAATTTTCCGTCTGTTTCGTCAATTTTGGCCGCAAGGCACTATAACATGGCAGCGAAAAGCGGCCCTGTTACTTATTGTAACTCATTGTAAATACGCGCTTATAGTCTAATTGGACTATAGAAAGCAGCTACCCGTCGCCCGGCATCCCGGTCCAGCCTAATTCACACTGATACGCAGCGCCGCCGCCGAAGCCAGTGGCGCCAGCGTCAGGGCCGCCAGCAACATGGCGGCCTCGATGGCCAGAAATCCCATCAGCGAGGCCCCGTTCTGGGTCTGCTCCACCGCCAGCGTGCCGGCAATCAGCACCGGTACACACATGGGCAGGGTTATCATGGCCAGAATCAGGCCACGACTGCCCAGGCCCACAGTCAGCGCCACGCCGATAGAACCCAACAGGCTCAGCACCGGGGTGCCCAGTAAGAGAGTGAGAAACAGCACCCCGAAGGAGCCTTCCGGCAAACTGAGCATATAGGCGATCAGCGGTGAGACCAGCACCACCGGCAGGCCACTCACCAGCCAATGGGCGATATTCTTGGCCAGCACCATGAAATACAGAGGATGAGGGCTGAGCAGTAACTGCTCCAGCGAGCCATCTTCATAGTCTGCCCGGTAGAGATTGTCCATGGCCAGCAGACTGGCCAATAGCGCCGATATCCAGAGCACGCCGGCGGCGATTTCACTCAGGCGCTCCGGCTCCGGCGAAATACCAATGGGAAACAGGGTGGCAACGATCAGAAAGAACATGAAGGGGTTCACCATATCGTTCTTTCTTTTATAGGCAATCAGCAAATCCCGCTTCAGGGTTGCCAGAAAGGCCTGGGCCGTGGAAGTTTGTGCCGCTGTCTCAACCAAGATTCAATACCTTCAGGTCCGGCACCTGTAGCGCGTGGTGGGTTGTCACCAGCACTGCCCCGCCCCGCCCGGCATGTTCGGCCAGCAGTTTTTCCAGCAAGGCCACACCCGACACATCCAGGGTGGTAAAGGGTTCGTCCAGGGCCCAGAGTGTCGCCGGGCTCAACAGCAGCCGGGCCAGTGCCACACGTTGTTGCTGGCCGGCGGACAAACTGCCACAGGCTGATTCCTCGAAACCGCGTAGCCCCACATCCGCCAGTGCCTGATAGAGTTGCTCTTCGCTGACCGGTCCCTGCAAGCCGGCACTCCAGCGCAGGTTTTCCAGCGGCGTCAGCACCTTGTTCACGCCAACCCGGTGACCGATATACAACAGCTCGCCATAGAAGGATTCCAGGTGTTCGGCCATGGGCTCGCCCTGCCAGTTCAGTTCACCTTCATAGCCCTGATTGAGGCCACAAATAATGCGCAGCAGAGTAGTTTTGCCGGTGCCATTACTGCCCTTGATCTGCAACACCTGGCCCCGGCGCAGGCTGAATTCGAGATTGCTGAACAGCACCCGGTCATCCCGCTCACAAAACAATTGTTGAGCGGTAATCAGGTCGTCGGCTGACGATTGGCTGGTCTTTACAGAGTCCTGGTGCATGGGTCCGCAGCGGTGGTGATTGACAGGAGGCGCGATTATAGCCTGATTGCGCGGCGGCGTCCGCGCGGGCCGCTCATTGACACAGGCTTGAGATAAAAGAGGCGTGCAGGAGGCGAATTCAATGAATGAATTCAATGGCAATCACGGCCCGCTCCGCCGGCAGGCCGCTGCAAACTAGCTCCAGTCTGCCAGCCTGGCCCGCAGGCGCATGGCTGCCTGGCTATGTATCTGGCTAACCCGGGATTCGCTGACGCCAATGACTTCGCCGATCTCCTTAAGATTCAGCTCCTCATCGTAATACAGGGCCAGCACCAGTTTTTCCCGCTCCGGCAGGCCATCGATGGCCCGGGAGAGATGGGATTTGAAGGTATCCCGCTGCAGACCATCACAGGGGCCGGGTAATTCCCCCGCCGCCAGTTCAATGGCAGAGTCATCCCCTTCCATTACATCATCGAAACTGAACAGGCGCGAACCAGAGGCATCCTGGAGAATGGCATAGTAGGCATTCAGGTCGATATCCATCTCCCTGGCAATTTCCTTGTCCTTGGCATCCTGGCCGGTGCGGGCTTCAATAGCCTTGATAGCCTCAGCCACCTTGCGTGACTTGCGGTGCACCGAACGCGGCGCCCAGTCGCCCTTGCGCACTTCATCCAGCATGGAGCCACGAATACGGATACCGGCATAGGTTTCAAAGCTGGCTCCCTTGCTGACATCGTATTTTTTCGCCGCTTCCAGCAGGCCGATCATGCCGGACTGAATCAGATCATCAATCTGCACACTTGCTGGCATACGCAACAACAGATGATGGGCAATGCGTTTTACCAGAGGCGCATAACGATCCACCACTTCACTGAGATCGGCGCCTTCGATGGCGTTTTTGATGGGTGGTTTATTGACGGCGGAGGCGCCATTCGCTGAAGTCATTGTCAGTCATCCCGTTTATTAGAAGTACAAACTGCAGTACCAAAGGTCAGGGAACAGCCACAGTCAAACCCGGGATGGGCCTGCTGCGAGTCTCTGACCAGTTTATTGTTGACCTGAAAAGTTTTGCCGGAAGGCGTCGTGAGGTAACTCGTCAAGCGATAGGGAATAACAGATTTTTCGGCGGCGAGAGGGTTCCGTGCACCGGCTCCAACTACTGGCCATGCTAATAGAATATCCTGTGTTCCAGTCAAGGCTGGCGTCACTGCTATGTCCCCGGTTTTGCCAGTTTGCAAAGCGCTTTCAGGCCTCTGCCCCTGGCTGTTTCTTCTTCAGTCGGAGTCCATTCCCCGGGTTCTGTTTGCTTTCCCTGACCTGCAGCGAGCCAGTTTCCTGTCTGGCTCTAAACTAATTCCAAAGCCTGTCGATTAATTGCTTAGCGCTCTGATGAGTCAGGTCTGGTAAGCCGGAACCTGCAGCGCTCATTCAAGTTAATCGCAGAACTTACGATCTAGTTTTCACAGCAATCGGGATTACTCCTTGTTGCTGGCAGGTAACAGAACTTTGTTCATCAAGCGCAATCCTCGGCCTGATGATTATTATTTTCCGTTTCCTGCCTTTACGGAGTGCAAGTTCCGTTCCAACTGCTTGATTTTTCTGGGCCTGGCAAGCAAAGCCCCTGTTTAACAGGCTCAAACCATCCCCTGAAGCGAAACTCAAAAAAGTCTGCCGGGCGGCATTGCGCCAGCTTTCTGGCGCCACAACGAAAAAGCGCCAGAGATCTGGCGCTTTGTGTTCGGTTCTTTGGCGGGCTTGCCGATCAGGCCTTGGGGGGCGTCACTCCGGTCTGCCCCATGTATTTGCCGCCGCGCTGCCTGTAGGTCACCTCGCACTGTTCATCCGACTGGTAGAACAGCATCTGCGCCACACCTTCATTGGCATAGATCTTCGCCGGCAGTGGCGTGGTGTTGGAAAATTCCAGCGTGACATGCCCTTCCCATTCTGGCTCCAGAGGGGTCACATTGACGATAATGCCGCAGCGGGCATAGGTGGATTTGCCAAGGCAGACAGTCAACACATCGCTGGGAATGCGGAAGTACTCCACCGTCCGCGCCAGAGCAAAGGAGTTGGGGGGAATCACGCAGACCGGCTCATCGATGGAGACAAAGCTGCCTTCATCAAAATTTTTCGGGTCCACCACATTGGTGGTGTGCACATTGGTGAATATCTTGAATTCACTGGCACAACGCACATCATAGCCATAACTGGAGGTACCGTAGGAAATTACTTTCTGCTCGTCCACATAGCGAACCTGCCCGGCCTCGAAGGGCTCAATCATGCCCTGTTCCTGGGCCATCTTCTTAATCCAGCGATCTGACTTGATACTCATGCTTGCGCCTGTCCTTTCTGCAGCCTGGTGCGGGGCGGGAAGCCCGGGAAAAAGGCGCATGATAATGGCAAATCGGCAGCGATTCACCTGTTTATTGGCCCAGTCCTGCTTCCCTGGCCGGGGATAAAGAGGCTGAATTTCGGTGCCGATTCCAGTAAACTTCGCAGCCATCCGAGGGCTGATCGGCAAGCGATTACGACCTCTGTCTGATAACCGGCAAGAATTGCGGCAGAAAACACAGCAGCAATGCCGCCAGTAAGCAAACGGAGTGCGGGCAGCCCGAACTCAATACTTGATCCCTGCAGGCCAAGGCCGATAGCGGGCCCAGTCGGCCTGAACTGAACGCCAGTCTGAGCCTGCTCAATGGAGGAAACATACGTGAAGAAATGGCAATGTGTAGTTTGCGGTTTCATCTATGACGAAGAACTGGGTCTGCCGGAAGACGGTATCGCCCCCGGCACCCGCTGGGACGAAATACCCGACGACTGGATGTGCCCTGAATGCGGTGTTGGCAAGGAAGACTTCGAAATGGTGGAAATCTGATCCTGGCCTGAGCGCCCTGTTCGCAACCCTCGACCTTTTCAATCCGCTTTCTCTGCAAGGAACCCCCAGTGAAGTCACGCAAGATTCTCGTTACCAGTGCCCTGCCCTATGCCAATGGTGATATCCATCTGGGCCATCTGATGGAAACCATCCAGACCGATATCTGGGTGCGACTTCAGAAGATGCGCGGCCATGACTGCCTCTACGTCTGCGCCGATGACGCCCATGGCACTGCCATTATGCTCAGCGCCGAGGCACGGGGAATCACTGCAGAAGAACTGATTGCTGAAGTCAAAGCCAGCCACGAGGCTGATTTCGCCGGCTTCCATATCGGCTTCGACAATTATTACAGCACCCACTCCGAAGAGAACCAGCAACTGTCCAGCAGCATCTACCAGGCGCTGGATGCCAACGGGCATATTGCTCGCCGCTCCATAACCCAGCTCTATGATCCGGAGAAGGAGTTGTTTCTGGCGGATCGCTACATCATTGGCAGCTGCCCCAAATGCAAGGCACCCGACCAGTATGGAGACAACTGTGAAGTTTGCGGCTCTACCTACAGCCCGGCGGAGCTGATCGAGCCACGCTCGAAGATCTCCGGTGCAGTGCCAGTGGAAAAAGAATCAGAGCATTTCTTTTTTCGCCTGCCGGAATTTCGCGACATGCTGAAATCCTGGACCCGCAGCGGCACGCTGCAAAATCAGGTGGCCAACAAGCTGAATGAATGGCTCGATGATGAGTTGCACGAATGGGATATTTCCCGTGATGCGCCCTATTTCGGCTTCGAGATTCCCGGCTCCCCGGGCAAGTATTTCTATGTCTGGCTGGACGCCCCCATCGGCTATATGGCCAGCCTGGAGAATCTCTGCAAACGCAGTGATTATGAATTTGATGACTACTGGAAGGCCGACAGTGAGGCCGAGGTCTATCACTTCATCGGCAAGGACATCGTCAATTTCCACACCCTGTTCTGGCCCGCCATGCTCAGTAGCGCCGGCTATCGCACGCCGACAGCAGTCTATGTACACGGTTTCCTGACTGTGGACGGCACCAAGATGTCCAAGTCCCGCGGCACCTTTGTCAATGCCCGCACCTATCTGGATCATCTCGACCCCGAATACCTGCGCTATTACCTGGCCGCCAAACTCAGCTCCGGCATTGATGACCTGGACCTGAACCTGGAAGACTTCGCCCAGCGGGTTAACTCCGACCTGGTGGGCAAGGTGGTGAATATCGCCAGCCGCTGCGCCGGCTTCATCGGCAAGGGTTTTGCAGGCAAGCTGGCCCTGGAGCCGGACAATCTGCCCCTGCTGGAGGAAATTCAGGGCGCCGCTGAGGAAGTCAGTCAGTTCTATGAACAGCGCGAATATGGCAAGGCCATTCGCCTGATCATGACCTTTGCCGACAAGGCCAATCAGTACATCAATGACAAGCAGCCCTGGGTGATTGCCAAGACCGACAAGCAATCGAGCGAACTACAAGCCATCTGCAGCACCGGCATCAATGCCTTCCGTCTGCTGATGATCTATCTGAAGCCGGTTCTGCCTGCCATGGCCGAAAAGGCCGAGGCCTTTCTGGCAGTGGACCCGCTTAAATGGAGTGACCTGGATACTTTGCTGCTTGATCACACAATCAACAAATTCAAACCGCTGATGACCCGCGTGGAAATGGACAAGATCAAAGCCATGATTGAACAAACCCAGAAGAACTACGAGACGCAACAATCCTCAGCAAAGAAGGCGACCAAAGCAGATCAGCAAAGCGAGCAGGACAACACGGGTTTCGAGCCCATTATCGAATTCCCCGATTTCGCCAAGGTCGATTTGCGTATTGCTGCCATTGT
Organism: Pseudomonadales bacterium; assembly: GCA_022763285.1. Classification (GTDB taxonomy): domain Bacteria; phylum Pseudomonadota; class Gammaproteobacteria; order Pseudomonadales; family Pseudohongiellaceae; genus UBA9145. The sequence goes on from JALEHB010000251.1 coordinate 23,888, forward strand.
GGCAGCAGAACAGGTGGAAGGTGCTGACAAACTGCTGCGCCTGAAACTGGACCTGGGCAAGGACAAGAACGGTGAGACCATCGAGCGCACCGTGCTGTCCGGCATCAAGTCTGCCTATGCCCCGGAAGACCTGGTGGGCAAATTGACCGTGGTGGTGGCCAATCTGGCACCGCGCAAGATGAAGTTTGGCGTCTCCGAGGGCATGATTCTGGCCGCCGGCCCCGGTGGCGAAGACATCTGGTTACTGTCACCCGACAGCGGCGCCGCAGCAGGACTGCGGGTCACCTGATCCGAACTCCCCCTTCCAGAACGTATTGGTAAACTGTCGGGCAACGTAATAAGCTTGCCCGACCGGTTTGCCTGCGGCAGCCGGTCTGAGCGCCCCGTATCAATTGCCTGAAGGAGTCCTCGTGAAGTTTTTCTCCCGCCCAGCCTGTCATCGCCTTGTCCTGTCCACGAGCTTTTTGGGACTGCTTTTGCTGAATCTGCTCCTGCCCGCCAGCGCTCTGGCGCAGAGCAGCGAAATCCGCGCCATCCAGGACTCGGTCATCAAGATCTATACCACCCAGGCAGCGCCGGACTATTTCACCCCCTGGAGGCTGTTAACCCCCAGGCAAAGCAGCGGCTCCGGCGCCGTCATCGCCGGCAACCGGATTCTCACCAATGCCCATGTAGTGGCCAATGCCAGCTATGTGCAGGCCCAGAAACATAATGACCCCCAGCGCTATCAGGCCAGAGTAATCTTTGTCTCCCATGAGGCGGACCTGGCCATTATCACGGTGGATGAACCCGGTTTTTTCAGCGACCTCGAGGCTCTGGCTATCGGTGACCTGCCCGCTCCGCTGCAGGAGGTGTCGGTCTATGGCTATCCCATCGGCGGTAAATCCCTGTCAATTACCAAGGGCATCCTGTCCCGGGTAGAGCAACAGGTCTATGCCCATGCCGGCGCCTATCTGCTGGCCGGCCAGATCGACGCGGCTATCAATCCCGGTAACAGCGGCGGGCCGGTGATTGTGGATGAACAGATAGTCGGCGTGGTGATGCAGGCCAATGCCGGTGGCCGGGCCGAAAACCTCGGCTATTTTGTGCCACCCAGTATCATTCGCCATGTACTCACCGACAGTCTGGATGAGGAACTGGATGGATTTCCCGACCTTGGCTTTCGCACCCAGACCCTGGACAGCCCCTCGGCCAAGGCGGCTTACGGACTGAGCGAAGATCAGAATGGCGTTCTGGTTATCAAGGTGTTTGAGAATTCCCCCGCCGACCAGATCCTCAGGGAAAATGATGTCATCCTCAAAGTGGATGACTATGACATCGCCGATGACGGCACCATTCGCATTACCGACGATGTGCTCACCGATTACAAATATGCCATCGATATGCACCATATCGGCGAGGAAGTGACACTCACCTTCTCCCGCGAAGGCATTGAGCAGGAAATCAGCCTGTCGGCGGAACCGGCCCTGTCCAGTTACAGCCTGGTGGCGGCAGAGCAGTTCGATCGCATCCCGGAATACAGCATTTATGGTGGCGTGCTGTTTGTGCCCCTGAATATGAATCTCATCAAACGCTGGGGTAATGACTGGAGCCGCACTGCCCCGGTCAGCCTGCTGCAGGCCCGCAATGAGTGGAGCTCACCGGATCGCCGCCAGTTGGTGGTGGCCTTGCAGGTACTGGCCGCCGATGTGAATCTGGGTTATCACGACTGGCGCAACTGGATCGTCAATTATGTCAACGGTGAGCCAATTCGGGATTTTCAGCATTTTGCCAATATGCTGCGCCGGAACGAGGCCGAAAACGTGGTGTTCGAAAACAGCAATGGCTATCAGATGGTCATCAATCACGCCGAAGCACTGGCCAGTGAAGAACAGATCCTGAATCGTTACCGCATTCCCTCGGCTCACTCCCTGGGCCTTTTCGAGGAATAGACAGCAAGCAGCTCCGGCTTAAGCGCTCCGAGTCAGGCGTGATAGAATCGCGCCTTTGACACGATTGTTGCCAACCCAGACTCCGCGCAAGCGGAATTGACCCGGAGCCTGCTCAATCCTTGAGTGATTTTCTTAGCCTGATTTTTGCCACCGCGCTGCTGAATAATATTGTCCTGGTCCATGTCACCGGCGTCAGCGCCCTGTTCGCCTTCAGCACACAATTGCGCCAGGC
>JALEHB010000252.1 GCA_022763285.1 Pseudomonadales bacterium
AGAAGGGTAGCAGTAACAAATATTACAGATCTTAAATATTTCTCGAGAGCCCCGTACCTTGGGGTTTTGCCCACAATCCAGGCTGATTCAGCTATTAGCCAGGGCTCTTTCTTACCCTGATAAAGCGGGCAGTAATCGGAAAGATGATTCGATGGACAGCAAAGCTGCCGGTGAAACGGGCTGTTCAATTCGACCTGGACTGGCCGGGATGAGGGTCAGGCGCTCTTTTTCTTGCGTGGAATGCCAAAGCGCTGGCGTCTTTCCCACAGACATTTGCGGCTGATGCCCAGCTTTTTCGCCAGCTGGGTTTCGTTCATGGAATCCTGGTGCTCCAGCACAAAGCGCTGAAAATAGTCTTCCAGTGACAACTCTTCGATAGGCTCGGCGCTGGCTTCCGGGTCGGCGATGGGCTGCTGACTGTCTTCACCTATTTTCGCCTGCATATCAATGGCCAGCAGTTCCTCACCAATCTTGTCAGTTTCGGCCAGTACTACCGCACGTTCGATGGCATTCTCCAACTCGCGCACATTGCCGGGCCAGGGGTATTTGGCGATAGCCCGGCTGGCGCCGTCACTGAACTCCAGCATGGGGGTTTTCAGGCGCTTGCAGGTGCGTTGCAGGATCGCATCTGCCAACTCGAGAATGTCATTGCCACGCTCGCGCAGGGGCGGGATTAACAGGGTCATGACATTGATTCGATAATAGAGATCCTCACGGAACAGGTTATCTTCCACCAGCTGTTTCAGATCCCTGTGGGTTGCCGCCACCAGGCGTACATCGACTTTTTTCGATTGCACAGAGCCCACCTTGCGGATCTCGTTTTCCTGTAGAACCCGCAGCAGCCTCGCCTGGGCTTCCAGGGGCAACTCGCCGATTTCATCCAAAAACAGGGTGCTGCCATTGGCCGCTTCCACCAGGCCGGTGCGGGTGGCCGTGGCACCGGTAAAGGCCCCTTTCTCATGACCGAACAATTCTGATTCGATCAGATTTTCCGGAATCGCTGCACAGTTGACCGAAATCATCTCGGACTCATTGCGGCTGCTGAGCTTGTGGATGGCCCTGGCAACCAGTTCCTTACCGGTGCCGGACTCGCCGTTAATCAGTACAGTTGAATTGGTCAGGGCCACCTTGCGAATACGGCGCAACAGTTCCAGCATTTGCGGGCAACTGCCTATCATGCCGTGAACCGGTGGTTCTGCCGATTCGGCGTCTTCATCGAGCACCCGAGTGCCTTGACCGTGCTCGCGAATAATGCGGCTGACGGTCTCGATGATCTCGTTGTGTTCAAAGGGTTTGGCAATGTAATCCACGGCGCCCATCTTCATTGAGTCGATGGCCGAACGGATACTTGAATAGCTGGTCATGATCAGGACCGGAGTTTTGGTGGCCTTGATCAGGTCGGTGCCAGGTGCACCAGGCAGGCGCAGGTCACTGATGATGACATCGAATGCATCCATGTCATAGTTTTCCAGCGACTCTCGTACCGAGCCGGCTTCACTCACCTTGTAATCATGCCGTTCCAGCAGACGCTTGAGGGAGCTGCGGATAACTGATTCGTCTTCTACTACTAAAACCTGGTTCATCATTGCAATCTAAACACTCTATCTTCCAACACCAGATCGAACACCTTACTCGCATTCATCGAGGCTCGCCAGCCTCGGTCTCTGCTGTCTTGTCAATTTCAGAGTCTTTATTATTGTTGGAGTCTTGATACCAGGGGAATCGCAGTATTACCTCGGTCCCTGACCCACGATTTTTGTCGACTGGACTGATTATATCAATTTCTCCCCGTAAATCTTCAACAATGCTGAATACCAGGGAGAGCCCCAGTCCCGTGCCTTCTCCGGCTTCCTTGGTGGTGAAGAAGGGGTCAAACACCCGGTCCTTGATTGCGGCAGGGATGCCTATGCCTTCATCGGTCACCGAGATCCTGACCTGTTCTCCCTCCACCACAGCGCGCATGGCAATGACGCTGCCTGGCTGACTGGCATCCCGGGCATTGTTAATCAGGTTTACCAGTACCTGCAACAGACGCTGGGCATCACCGCGCATCCGCGCCCGCGGGTCGCAGTGGATGCTGATCTCCACATCCTTGCTTTTCTTGTCCAGTGAAACCAGGGTTTTGGCCTCGTCCATGCATTCCTCCACAGAGACGATCTCGTTCTCGTACTGGGTCTTGCTGGTGCCGGTATGGGCGAAGTTCACCAGAGATTGCAGTATTCGGGATGTGCGATCAGTCTGCTCCACGATCTGTTCCGCCAGTCCGGAGATTTCCTCATTGTCGTACTCATCGCGAATAGTCTGCGCCAGGCAGGCGATCCCGGTAATGGGATTGCCGATTTCATGGGCCACGCCCGCAGCCAGACGGCCGATGGATGCAAGACGCTCACTGTGGGTCAGCCCCGCCTCGAGGATTTCGGTTTCAGTGATATCCTCAATCAGAATAATCACCCCTTCGTGGCTGGAATCCTGATCGTCGTTCTTGGCGATCTGGGCCTTATGCAGGTTTACCGCTTTCTTGTTGTCGTTGACCTCGAAGTAGTGCTTGTAGGAGTGGTTGCTGTCTTCCTCCAGGAAATTGCTCAGCAAGGACAGCCAGGGCTCCTTGAGATCGTTGAGCTGGGAACCAACCACTTCGGCTGCTTCAATCTCGGTAATTTTTTCCAGAGCCCGGTTCCACATGACAATCTCATTGTCATAGGAAAGGGAGCACACCCCAAGGGGCAGATTGAGCAGGATCTGGCGATGGTAGCGGCGCAGATTATCCAGATCTGCGGCCATACCGGACAGATTGCTGCGATAGGATTCGATACGGCGTTCGATGACATTGAGGTCGGAACTGCCATGTTGTGAAACGATACTGTAGGGCAGGTAGCCATCGATCAGTTCCCGGGCGATGGAAGGACCCAGAAGTCCCGACAGATTGGCTTCCAGCCGGGCTCTCAGCAGGCGCATGGAAAAGGGACGCCGGTCTTTCATGTCCAGGCCAAGGTCCTTCAGGGCCTGTTTGACCTCGCGGCTGGCGGTGCTCTCTCCCAGTGGTTTGGCCAGACTCTTGATGAACTCCCTGGGCGACTTTGCCACCAGGCCACTGCGCTTGCGGCGCTTGATGGTATCCAGGGCGCAGACATCGGCGGAGCTGCGTTCCTCATCACTGGATTCAGTCCACAGGGATACCGAGACAAACAACAAGCTGTTGACGATCAGCGACAGAGCGGCAATTTCCCGCCAGTTCAGGGCCACCAGAGACATGGGATCACTGTCGGCGAACAAGGGCAGCATCAGGAAAACAAACCAGATACTGACGCCCGCGAGCAGGCCGCTGAGAAAGCCTTTTTTGTTGGCCTCGGGCCAATAGAGAATGGCCAGAATGCCCGGTAAAAATTGCAGGCTGGCGGTGAAGGCAACGGTGCCGATGATCTGGATGCCGGTGCGTTCGTCGGGCAGAAAATGAAACAGGTAGGCGGCCCAGATCAAAGCTGTGATAAGAGCCCGGCGATGCCACAGCAGCCAGCGGTAAATGTCCTGACTGGCCTTGGGTTGATAAATCGGCAGGATCAGGTGATTCAGACACATATTGGACAAGGCCAGGGTCAGCACAATAATCAGACCACTGGCGGCGGAGAGGCCACCGAGATAGGCAATCAGGGTGAAGGCCGGGGCATCATAGGCGGCCCCAATGACAACCGGAAAATACTCCACCTGGGCGGTGGAACCGGCTTGCAGGCCAGCCCAGAGAATGGGCAGAACCGGCAAGCCAATCAGCAGAAAATAAAGCGGCACGGCCCAGCTGGCGATCGACAGCGCCCGCTGACCACTGTTCTCACTGAAAGTGACATAGAACATATGGGGCATGGCCACAGCGGCGGTGAAGAACAGAAGTGCCATCACATGGAAAGAACTGAAATAGTCAGTTTCCTTCAGGCTGCCCAGAAGTTCCGGTTGGGTTTGCAGCCACTGGTCCAGACCGGCAAACCCTCCGAAGCCCCCATAGACCGCAAACAGACCCACCACCAGGAAGGCCAGCAATTTCACCAGGGATTCAAAGGCGATGGCCATCACCAGTCCGTCGTGGCGATTGCGACCGGTCTGTCTGGAGGTGCCAAACAAGATGGCAAAGGCGGTGATGAGAACACAGAACCCGAAGGCAATGGCACCCTCGGTAAGCTCTGCAGTCAACAGATTGGCGGTGTCGGCGACGGCGCGAATCTGCAAGGCAATCAGCGGCGTGACTCCCACCAGGGTTACCAGGGTGGCTGCCGTGCCGGCCCAGGGCGAACGGTAACGAAAGGCCACCAGATCAGCCAGTGAGCTGAGCTGATAAGTGCGGGTCAATTCCAGCAGCGGTTTCAGCAGCAAGGGAGAAAGCAGGAATGCCAGGGAAATTCCGATGGAATGGGCCAGATAGCCGTAGCCATCCCGCAGGGCATTGCCAATGGACGTGTAATAGGCCCAGGCACTGGCAAACACACCCAGTGACAAGACATAGATCAGCGGATGGCGAACGATTTTTTCCGGGATCAGTCCGCGGTCTGTAGCAAAAGCCAGGGCAAACAGCGTAAGCAGGTAGCCACTGCCCAGAGCGGCCAGGGTAGTGATCTCAAAATTCATCGCTGTCTTTCCTGCGATGCATCCAGGCGGCGATACAGACCACCAGGAAGCCGACGAAGTAGGGGCGGTACCAGGCACCCTCAGGCTGGTTGATCCAGTCGACGCTGACCAGAAACAGCAGATAGATGATGATCAACAGCGTCAATATGTAGCGGGGTATATACACAGCAGTCCTTCAGAAAGATAGCTCGGGAATATTAGCCAACTTGGGTACGGCCTGTATATCCCAGTGCTCAATACCCCAGGCAAGCTGGGCAGCGCAGGGGCTCGTAGCCAGTGCCCTCGGCGGTTGCAGGCCAAGGAATTTCAGTCCCTCAAAGAGGCAGCGGCCTGCTTCAGAAATATCCACTGCCGCGGCAAAATGCTGTTTGCTCAGTTTCTGGCCCTGATCATTCACCAGCACCGGGAAGTGAGCGTAGTTGGGCCGGGGCAGGCCCAGCAGGGATTGCAGATAGATTTGTCGCGGGGTTGAATCCAGCAAGTCATAGCCCCGCACCACATCTGTTATCTGTTGATAGCCATCGTCCACCACGACGGCCAGCTGATAGGCAAACAGTCCATCCTTGCGGCGAATAACAAAATCGCCCACCTCGGTTTCTACGGCCTGGCTGAATTTGCCCTGGATGCGGTCTGTAAATTCAATACTGGCAGCGCTGGTCTGCAAGCGAATGGCACAGTCTTTATCCCCGGCCACAGCCTGTGTGCGGCAGTGACCATCATAGCGGCCATTCAGTTCCCTGATGCGCTGTCTGCTGCAGCTGCATCGATACAGCAGGCCGTTCGAGTCGAGCTGCGACAGCGCCGCTGCGTAGGCATCATGACGCTGGCTCTGATAGAGAACCTCGCCATCCCAGTGCATCTCCAGATAGCGTAGTTGTTCGAGAATCTGTTCTGCGGCACCGGCTGGTTCCCGCGGCGGATCCAGATCTTCCATGCGCAGCAGCCACTGTCCGCTGGCAGCCCGGGCGTCAAGATAACTGGCCAGGGCGGCAATCAGGGAGCCCATGTGCAGGGGGCCGGTAGGTGAGGGAGCAAAGCGGCCGACATAAGCGGCAGTATTACCCGAACAGGCGGTAGGCTTGTCGGGCTCAGCTATAGTGCTCATGACGGATCAGGCTGCAGCGAAAACAAGGGCTGCCGGTGATGCTGGTCGACCCGATGGCCGACCAGAAGAGAAGCGGAATAGCCTGCAGGGCTTAGCTGCCCAGTTGCTTTTCCTTGATTTCGTCCAGGGTCTTGCAGTCGATACACTTGTTGGCCGTTGGGCGGGCTTCAAGACGACGAATACCAATCTCGATACCGCAGGAATCACAGAAGCCGTAGTCATCCTGGGCAATAAGCTCAATGGTACTGTCGATCTTCTTGATCAGTTTCCGTTCCCGGTCGCGGGTGCGCAATTCCAGGCTAAATTCCTCTTCCTGGGTGGCACGGTCAGCCGGGTCCGGATAATTGGCAGCATCATCTTGCATGTGGTGCACGGTGCGGTCCACTTCCTGCATCAGTTGCTCACGCCAGTTCAGCAGGATCTGCTTGAAATGCTCCCGCTGCTTTTCGTTCATGTATTCTTCACCCTTCTTTGGCTTGTAAGGGAGGAAGTTTTTCAGAACGGGTTGCGATTCAGTGGTTTGCGCGTTGGACATGATTAGCTATGCCTCGTGAGAATCTGCGCCGGCGCTTGTCGATGCCAACTTTGAAACAAGCAAGCCACGCCAGCTACAGTTATCTACAAATATGCTGTTATTCAGTGCATTAAGTGAGCCGCCAGGGGCTCGTTTTCTGCTCCATTTTTTACCGGTAAATCGGTGATTTGTCCGGCTCGGATTTCAGAAAGCTGGCTAAGCTACCAGATTCTTTGGGTCGATGCCATAAAAATAAGCGCGATTTTTAACCACTATCAATGTTGTATCCAGTGCCTTACCCTGCCTGTCACTGAGCCGAATGACTGCTCTATAATAGTGAGCTTTTGTGACAAACATGACCGTGACAGATTCAAGCAATTCCTCCCGAAACCCTGCCCCTGGCGGCGGTGCCGACAGGCTCGACAAGATCAATCCCTTTCGGGTGATGACTGTCATGCAGCGGGCAGCAGAACTGGAAGCCCAGGGCCGCAAAGTCATCCACATGGAAGTCGGTGAGCCCGATTTCACCACCGCTGCGCCACTGGTAGCAGCCGCCAAGGCAGCATTGGATGCCGGTCATACCGGCTATACGCCGGCTCCAGGGATCCCGCAGCTTCGGCAGAAACTGGCCGAGCACTACCAGCAGAATTACGGCGTTTCGGTCGATTCAGCGCGTATTCTGGTTACGCCAGGCGCCAGTGCCGGCCTGATGTTGCTGGCCCATTTGCTGGTTGGTCCTGGTGACGGCATTCTGCTCGGCGATCCCGCCTATCCCTGTGTACGCAACTTTATCCATCTGGTGCAGGGCCGGCCTCTGCTGATTCCGGTAGGACCGGCAGAGAATTTTCAACCGACCGTGGCGCAATTGGAAACTGGCTGCGATGCGCGAACCACTGGTCTGTGGCTGGCCTCACCGGCCAATCCCACCGGCGCCATACTGGATCGTGGGCGACTACAGCAAAGTTGCGACTGGGCCAACAGCCGGGGACTGCATGTGCTGGTGGATGAGATCTACCATGGCCTGCATTATGTGGACGATATGCCCACGGTACTGGAGGTGGATGACAGCAGTTTTGTGGTAAACAGCTTTTCCAAGTATTTCGGAATGACCGGTTGGCGTCTGGGCTGGATCGTAGTGCCGGAGGCTTTTGTCGAGAAGGCCAATATCCTGGCTCAGAATCTCTATATTTCTGCGCCCTCCATGGCGCAGTATGCAGCGCTGGCGGCGTTCGAGCCTGGCAGCCGCGAAATTTTCGAGCAGCGACGAGAGGCATTTCGCCAGCGAGGTGATTACCTGCGCCGGGAGTTGGCCGCCATGGGCTTCGGACTGGCTGAAGCTGTGCAGGGCGCTTTTTACCTGTATGCAGATATCAGTCGTTTCTCCAACGATGCTGAACAATTCTGCCAGCAAATGCTGGAGAAGGAAGCGGTAGCAATCACGCCGGGCACTGATTTCGGAGAGCATCGCGCCCGGCAATACGTGCGATTTGCTTTCACCACCAGCATGGAAAACCTGGAAGAGGGCGTCGCTCGCCTGCGTCAGGCTCTGGGGCAGACATGAAACTTCCAGAGCAACTGCAAGCGGCAACCCTGCTGCGCCGCTACAAACGCTTCCTGGCCGACATTGAACTGGCCGATGGTAGTCAGCTCACCATTCATTGCCCCAATACCGGTTCCATGAAAAATTGCCAGCAAGCTGGCAGTCGGGTCTGGTATACGCTCTCTGACAATCCCAAGCGCAAATACCCCGGTACCTGGCAATTGATCGAAGTGGATAAAAAGCATCTGGTAGGGATTAATACCGGGCTGGCCAACAAACTCGTCCGGGAAGCCATCGAGTCACAACGGGTAGGCAGTCTCACCAGTTTCGATGCCATTCGCAGCGAGGTTCCCTATGGTGAACAGCGCAGCCGTATCGATTTGCTGCTCCAGGCCGAGGGCAAACCTCCCTGCTATATAGAAGTGAAAAATGTCAGTCTTGGCCAGGCCGATGGTCAGGGCCTTTTCCCGGATGCCGTGACGCAGCGGGGGCAGAAACATTTACAGGAATTGATGGAGATGGTGCGCCAGGGCAACAGGGCAGTGCTGTGTTTCTGTGTGCAGCACAGTGGCATCGACCGCCTGAGTCCGGCCGATGAAATCGACCCGGATTATGCCGACTTGTTAAGGCAGGCCAGTGCTGCCGGCGTTGAGCTGATTGCTCTGCGTGCCAGCTTCGATGTGCAGGCCTCGGAAATCAGTCTGACGGAAGAGATTCCGGTTTGCCTGTAAAGCCTGGTCTGTAATCAGCTCAGTGTGACGGGTTGCAGGTATTTGTCTTCCACCATGATCAGGCCGTTTTCAATACTGAAGGGAACCGGCTGCAATGACTTGCCCTGACAGGGACCAGCCAGACAATGCCCGTCTTCAATCCGGAACAGTGCGCCGTGGGTTGAGCATTGAATCAAGGCTCCATCGGGGTCGAGGAAGCGATCTTCTTCCCATTCCAGTGGTGTGCCGAGATGCGGGCAACGGTTCCAGTACAGGAAAATCTGGTCGTCTTTCTTGACGGCGAACAGATGACGGTTGTTGTGCTCAAGACCTTTGGAGCGGCCTTCTTCAAGCTCATCCACAGCCAGCAGGGTAATCATACGGCCAATGCCTCGCTGAAATCCGTTAACAAATCATCGATATCTTCAATGCCTACCGAAAAGCGAATCATGCTGTCGGCGATGCCCATGGATGCCCTGCGCTCGGGGCCCATCTCATAGTAGATGGTGTGGGCCACAGGTATCGCCAGGGTACGGGTGTCACCCAGATTGCTGGAGGCGATAACGGTGTCCATGCGATTGAGCACGTCGAAGCAGTCCAGTTGCTCAATCAGGTCGATGCTGAAGATTGCACCAAAGCCCTTGAACAGGGATTTGGCCCGTTGGTGTTGCGGATGGCTGGGCAGGCCCGGGTAATAGCATTGCTTCACCCCCGGGTGCTGAGCACAAAACTCGGCCAGAGTCTGGGCATTGTCACAGGCACGGTCGAGACGCAGGGGCAGGGTTTCCGAGCCCACTGCCAGATGATGGGCTGCTTCCGGGCCCAGTGAGGCGCCCATATCCCGAAGTCCCTTTTTCTTTATCTGGGTAATTCCCCAGTTGCTGGCATCGCCCTGACGGTAGGTGTCATAAATATTGTCGAAGGTGGACCAGTCATAGAGGCCGGTGTCGGTTACTGCACCACCCAGGGCATTGCCATGGCCGCCAATGTATTTGGTCAGGGAGTTGATGATCAGACTGGCACCGACACTGCGTGGTGAAAACAGATGCGGTGAGGTCATGGTGTTATCGACGCAGTAGATCAGCTGTCGTTGCTCGCAGAGCTCGCCAATCGCCGTCAGGTCCGCCACCTGGGTAACCGGATTGGCGATGGTCTCCACAAACACCATGCGGGTGTTGTCCTGGATCGCGGCGGCGACATGACTGGCATCGGTGGCGTCAACAAAGCTGACTTCAATGCCAAAATTGGCGAGCGTGCCGAAAAAACTGTTGGTGTTACCAAAAAGGAAGGCACTGGAGACGATATGGTCTCCGGCTCGCAACAGACTCAGGCAACTGGCGGCGATTGCTGCCATGCCGGTGGCAAAGGCAACCGTGGCCTTGCCATCTTCCATGCCGGTGATGCGATCCTGCAGGGCGGTCACTGTCGGATTTAACTGGCGGCCATAATTGTAACCAGGGCGTTTACCCTGGAATACTTCCGCCAGCTCCCGTGCATCCTCATAGCCATAGGCAACCGAGGGATGGATCGCCTTGTGCAGAACGCCATGCTCGGGTTTGCTGTTGCGGTCGGAATGCAGATTACGTGTGAAAAAGCCTTTTTTGGCCATGGTCAGACCTTGGGAATTGCGGGCCGGAGTGATGAAGGCGGTGTTATACACCAGCGCCGGGGAGATTGAAAGCGGGGCTATTGCTGGTCCAGGCGGTTCTGGCAGGCAATGCACAAGGGGGTTTCGGGCCGCGCTTGCAGGCGGGCAAAGCCGATGGCTTCGTCGCAGCGGCGACAGAAACCATAATCACCGCTGGCCATGGCCGCCAATGCCAGTCTGATCTGTTGCAAGTGTTGTTCGGCCTGGGCACGGGTGCTGATGGCCATTTGCTGTTGTTGCATGGCATCCATACGGGACACTCGTCCCACCAGGGTCTGATCCAGTGTCACTGCCTCACTGGCACTCTTGTTCCCCTGCAATTGTTCTTCAAGACTGGCTTGGGTGGCCAGCAAGGCCGCTTTCAATTGGGCCAGTTGTTCTGCAGTCAGTTCATCCATTGGCAAGTTTGACTCAGGGCAGGTTCTGGAACAGGGGGCGGGCGGCGATCAATTGTTCAATCTCATTGAGGCGGGCCTGGTACTCCGGGCTGTTTCGATCGGCATACAGGGCATTGAAATCGTCTTCCGACAGGCCATCACGGTTGTTGCCTATTTCAGGCATGTAATCCGTCTCATCGTTCAGCATCGACAGCCGTTCCTGCATCAGCATGGCAGTTTGGGCATCACGGGTGGCATAACTTGCCAGGAGTGTGCCGGCGCTGTTGGCGGCCAGGTCCGAGAAACTGAAACCGGAGCGGTAGCGGGCATCATAGGCCTCCTTGGTAATGGATAACATATCGGCAACACCGGCACCTGCCGAGGCCGAGATGGCAGCCATGGATATCAGGTGCCGCGCCAGATCCTGACGGCGGTGCAAGCGCACCTCCACGAATTTTGCCGGTTCAAGAGTCCCGGCTGCCTCTTCGCCCACCAGTTGGGCGATGTCCTCATCACTGACATAGATGGCCAGAGTTTGCAGTAGCGTGCGGTTTTCAGCCACCGGGTCACTGCCGGCCCGGGAGTTTTCCAGGGCTGTGCGAAACAGGGGCACCAGAAAGGTATTGAGGGAGACGGCACCGAGATCGGCCGGCATGGCGGCTGCCTGCAGGCTGATTTGCCGGTAGTAGGCGATGATGCGACGCCGGTCTTCGGCGCTGATAAACAATTGCTGGGCATGTTGGCCCAACTGGTCCAGCAAGGCCGGATTCCAGTTCATCTGCACGTTCATGGCGGTGGGACTGATGGAGATGTCTTCAATGGTGTCCACCAGCGCATAAAGGTCGCCCAGGCTGCTCTCACTGGCCGCAATATTATTGCGCAATGCGGCAAGAACCCAGGCGGTCAGGGCATTGGGTATGGGCAAATTGCCGGCCTGCAAACCACTCAGCTGCAGGTGACCGTTTGCTTCACTCAGGGTTCCGTTGAGATTGAGGTAGAGGGAAAGCCGGGATTGCAGTAACGGGATGCTGAAGGTGGCGTTCAGGGTCTGATCTGCCATGGACAGGCGGGATCGCCAATCCGGCGCCAGTCCCAGAGTCTGGCTGGCATAACGGGCCAGTAAATCCAGTTCACCGGCACTTACCCTGACCTGATGCGGGCCGGGGTTGCCCGGCGACTGCGGCGTGGCTTCCAGAAAGAACTGCTCGAGCCGGGCCATTTCAGCCGGTTGCAGGGTCTCACTAGCGGGAATGGAGGGTTCGGTCTCCAGAATCACCAGCAACAGGATGACCGGCAAGCTGACCAGGAATATCAGCAGGGCCTTGAACAGCGGTTTCAGCAATTGCCGGGACTTTATTGCCATGGCAGCAACAGCCTGCCAGCCTGGCCGGGCGGAGAGAGCGGTGAAGTGGGTGGGCAAGTTGTACTTGGCATGAAATTCAACGCGGCGGTGCCGATACACAGTCAATACAGAAATGTTCAGTGATTTGGAGCTTCATCACAATCGTCAGTGCCTGAGTATGTCAAACTCGACATTTTCCGGCATTTATTCAGAAAAAAATTTATTAATCAAAAGCTTGGCGTTAATATCTGCCATATTACAACTGAATGCGCGCCTGAGATAGCCTCTGGCGACGCCTTCGATGCCCCAAGCCGCAGACTTTCCCTGCTGGTGATGAAGGTCTGATTGAATACAGGATCCATAACAGGAGCTGGCTATGACTCTGCAATTTATCAACCGCCTGGACTGGCAAGCCGCGCGACTGGCTATCAGAACCCTGCTGGCCGCGCTCTTTATCGTGGTGCTGGGTGCCTGTAGCAGCCAGGCGGCTCGTGATGCGGAACTGGCAGAGCAGGAAGCTGCCCGGGTAGCAGCGCAGCAGGAAGCGGCCCGGGTGGCCGAACAACGCCAGCGTGAACAGGCGCAACAACAGGAGCGCCAGCGTCAGGCCGAAGCCGCCGAACGTGCGCGCTTGCAAGCCCAGCGAGAGGCCGAGCAGGCACGCCGGGAAGCCGAAGCCCAGGCCCGGGCAGAGGCTGAGCGTCGGGAGCGGGAAGCAGCAGAGCGTCGCGAACGGGAGCGTCAGGCAGCCATCGCCGCTGCCGAGGCAGAGCGTCGCCAGCGATTACAGCGTATTGCCGAGCTGGAGCAGCAAATTGCCAATATTCAGGCACAGGCAGCGGCGGATGAGAGACGCACGGAATTATTGGAGGAAGCCATTGCCGCGGCAGAGGAATTGCTGGCAGTTCTGACTGAAGAACAGGCCAAATATGAAAATACCGACGATCAGGGCAATACCGCCGAGCCGCTGGCCAAGGATCTGATCGCCGAGCTGGAGGCCCGCAAGGACAATCTTGTTGAGCAAATCGACAATCAGTAAGCGATGGCTGACAAAATCATAGATTTCGAACGGCAACGGGAAAACCATGTGCACAAGCGCAAACAAGCCCGTGTCGATGCCCTGCGTCAGGCCTTCCGGCGGGCGCGGGCAGGGCAGCCAGGCGGTGCTGCCGCCGGCAAGAGCAAGCGCCGCAAATAAGCCCTCAAGCCGGGCCCGCCGCTCTGGTGGGTGCGCCTGAAAAAATCCCCTGAAAACCGCGTGTTGTGGCACTTGCAGCGCTGCCATCGTGCTTTGTTTAGCGTTGGTGTTGTGATACAGTCCAGCGCTTTGATTTCAAGCAACTATCGCAAATAAGCTCAAACAACCATCTCAAGCAACCATCGGGGGAGACATAGCTAAATGTCGGGAATAACAATTACAGTAACCACGATTCTGTCACTACTGGGGCTTGGTATTGCTTTCTTTTATATGAAGAAAGTCACCAATGTGCCGCTTGACCTTGGACTGGATCAAAAAGACGGAGACAGGCTGAAATTTATCCACGGAGCGATCGCCCGTGGTGCCATGGCCTTTCTGGCGCAGGAATACAAATTCCTGACTATTTTCATGGTGGTGTTTGCCGCCATCATCGCGATTCTCATCGACGATGCTCATACTCCCGATACCCGCGAAGGTATCTATACAGCCATTGCCTTTCTGTTTGGCGGTGCCATCTCCATTGCTTCCGGTTATATCGGCATGAAGGTTGCCACTCAGGGCAATGCGCGTACCACAGTTTCAGCCAAGAAAGACATTTCCAGCGCCTTCGACGTCGCCATCAACTCCGGTGCCGTCATGGGTTTTGCGCTGGTAGGTCTGGCTACCCTGGGACTGGTTATAGTCTACGTGGTGATGAGTGCCCTGTTGTCCGATTTGGGTCCTGAAAACAATCACATCCTGATGGAAGTCATCGCCGGTTTTGGTCTGGGCGGTTCAACCATCGCCCTGTTTGCCCGTGTCGGTGGTGGTATTTTCACCAAGGCCGCAGATGTGGGTGCCGACCTTGTGGGTAAGGTTGAGCAAGGTATTCCCGAGGATGATCCCCGTAACCCGGCGGTAATCGCTGACAACGTGGGTGATAACGTGGGTGACGTGGCCGGTATGGGAGCAGACCTGTTTGGCTCCTGCGCCGAATCGACCTGCGCCGCCATGGTGATCAGTGCGGTTGTATTTGCGGCAGATCCCAATGCGCTGCTGTACCCGATCCTGATCAGCGCCGTGGGTATCCCCATCAGCCTGATTACCAAGCTGCTGGTTAGTGTAAAAACTGAAGATGATGTGGCACCGGCGCTGATGAAGCTGCTGATTATTTCCAGTGTACTGATGGGCATTGTCATGTACTTCTTTACCATCGCCCTGATTCCGGATGCCTTTGAGCTGGGTGGTGAAACCTATAGCAATATGGGTGTTTACCTCTGCTTCCTGTCGGGCCTTGTGGCCGGACTGGCCGTGGGTCTGTTGACCGGTTACTACACTTCGGAAAACTATGACCCGGTGAAAGAGGTTGCCCGCTCCTGTGAAACCGGTGTGGCTACCAACATCATTTATGGCCTGGCGCTTGGCTACAAGAGTACAGTGCTGCCCTATCTGGCTATCGCTGTCAGTATCTTTGTATCCTGGGATCTGGCTGGCATGTACGGCGTGGCAATCGCCTCGTTGGGTATGTTGGGTACGCTGGTGATTGCGCTGACAATCGATGCCTACGGTCCTGTTGCTGACAACGCCGGTGGTATTGCCGAAATGGTCGGTCTGGAAAGTGAAGTGCGTCGTCGTACCGATATCCTGGACTCCGCCGGTAACACCACTGCGGCAATCGGTAAGGGTTTTGCAATCGGTGCCGCGATTCTGACCTCCCTGGCCCTGTTTGCAGCCTTCATTACCGCAGCATCGACCCTGATGGGAGAGCCCATCACCATGAGCCTGCTGGATCCGATTGTTTACACCAGCCTGTTCATTGGTGCGGTACTGCCATTCCTGTTTACCGCCATGACCATGAAGTCGGTTGGTAAGGCTGCATTCGACATGATCGAAGAAGTGCGCCGTCAGTTCAAAACCATTCCAGGCATCATGGAAGGTACTGGTGAGCCTGACTATGCCGAGTGTGTCGCCATCTCGACCAAGGCTGCTCTGCGGGAAATGATTGCACCGGGTGTCCTGATCATGGGCACACCTCTGGTAGTCGGCTTCCTGTTTGGCGTTGAGGCGGTTGCTGGCGTATTGGCCGGTTCACTCGTCGCCGGTGGTGTACTCGCCATCGCCTCATCCAACAGCGGTGGCGCCTGGGATAATGCCAAGAAATATATCGAGGCCGGTAATCTGGGTGGCAAGGGCTCTGAGGAGCACAAGGCTGCCGTGGTTGGTGACACTGTGGGCGATCCGCTCAAGGATACTTCCGGTCCTTCACTGAATATCCTGATCAAGCTGTCTGCCATTCTGAGTCTGGTTTTCGCACCATTCTTTGTTCAGTATGGTGGTATTCTGCTGGGCTAATTCAGTCAGAGAAGCAAAAAGGGGCCTTATGGCCCCTTTTTTGTGCCTGACCTGTCCTGAATAGTGTTGACACTTTTTAGTCACATGATTGGAGGATGTTGTGGACTCTGGTGTGAAGCGTACCCAGAAGGATTATTCCCTGTCTGAGCAGGATCAGGGCTGCCGGGACTCAAAATGAAACAGGACCCATTCTTCCTTCTGATGCCGGGTATTGCTGTCCAGATCAGTCCAGCTGGTGATAACGGTCTCCACGCACTGATAGATACGAAAAGAGTCAGTATCTTCAATAATAAGGCCGCGCACTGAAGGGTTGAGGGTATAGTTGGAGATTTCTGCCAGTCGCCAGTTGTCTGCCAGGCTGCGGCTGACACAATCGTCATTGCTCAGCAGGTCGATATAGGCAAGATCAGTTTCGGCATAGCGGCCGGGCTGGATATCCAGTTCCAGATCCATGCCGACGGCCGAGTCGGGCTCACCGTCCTTGAGAAACAGGATGGAATGCAGGCGGAGCCGTTGCGGCGTCTGGTTATTGACCACAAGCCGCATACCGTCATTGGTATTGGCACCCCAGGCACGGGAATAGATGGCGAACTTCAGATCAGATTCTTCCTGTGTCTCGGCGGCAAAGCCAGCACCGGCCAGGAAGCACACAGACAATATCAAATAGCGCATGGACTCAATTCTAGCGACGGTAGCGCTGCTCTGTCAGCCTATTTTCTTTTGCAGGCAGATCACAGATAATCAGCAGGCGTTGCATTTTTGTCTTCCACGATAAAAATGCCTGTAAATTCAATAATAAACCCGCAATCAGCTTGAGTAATCTGGAAAACATCAAACACATCATCTGTGTCGCCTCGGGCAAGGGCGGAGTGGGCAAGTCCACTACCGCGGTCAATCTGGCCCTGGCCCTGGCCCGACGAGGCCACAAGATCGGATTGCTGGATGCCGATATCTATGGTCCAAGCATTCCGCTGATGATGGGCGTGCCAGCCGGAACTCGCCCCGAAGTCCGTGAGCAGAAATACATTGTGCCGATTGTGGCCCATGGAATTGAATGCAATTCCATGGGCTTTCTAGTTGATGCCAGGACTGCCATGGTCTGGCGAGCGCCGATGATCATCTCGGCTTTCAATCAGATCCTGAATGACACGGCCTGGACCAATCTGGATTACCTGATAATCGATCTGCCTCCGGGGACCGGTGATATTCAGCTCAGTCTTTCCCAGTCGACGCGCCTCACCGGCGCCATTGTGGTAACTACTCCCCAGGATGTGGCCCTGCTGGATGCCCGTAAGGGTATTGAGATGTTCAACAAGGTGGGAGTGCCATTGCTGGGAGTTGTGGAGAACATGAGCACCCATGTGTGCTCCCAATGCGGCCATGAGGAAGCAATTTTTGGCAGTGGCGGCGGCGACAGCCTGTCGTCCGATTACGGCGTTTCTGTGCTCGGGCGGCTGCCATTGTCACTCGGTATCCGTGAGCACAGCGATTCGGGTAATCCTGTGGTAGCATCCGAAGAGCAAGGTGCAGAGGCCCGGGCGTATATGGAACTGGCCGCTAACCTGGAGCAGCAGATTGCCGGGCTTGGTAGCCGTGAGGGCGGCCCAAGCATCAGCATCAGTGACGACTGAGCCTTCCCCGAAGCTCGGGGAACGGACAAGGTTTGATACGAGTTTAAGAAGAGCTCAAGAAGAGTTTAAGAAGAGTTCAAGAAGAGTTTAAGAATAACCGGCAATTCTGCCGGACCCGGAATCATTGGCTCGGCGATGACAGGGCTGTGAACAGAGCAATGAATTCCGGATTATGTGACAACTGCCTGGGGATTTAATGTGGATGCAGTAAATGATTTTCTGATTTTTCTGGATGGCTTTCTGGGGAGTGCCATCTGGTTTCCTACCCTGTTGCTGGCGACAGGTATCTTTTTCACTCTCTATCTGGGCTTTCCCCAGATTCGTTATTTCAAACATGCTATTGGTGTTACCACCGGCAAGTTCGACAAGGAAGGTGCGCCGGGGGATACCAGTCACTTTCAGGCCCTGTCCACGGCACTGTCGGGTACAGTCGGAACCGGCAATATTGGTGGTGTAGCACTGGCCTTGCACCTCGGTGGTCCCGCGGCCCTTTTCTGGATGTGGATGACCGCGTTTTTCGGTATGACCAGCAAATTTGTGGAGGTGACGCTCTCACACAAATACCGCAGCCAGGTTGAAGATGGCTCCATGGCCGGTGGTCCCATGTACTACATGGAAAAGGGCCTGAATGCCAAATGGCTGGCGATTATCTTTGCCGTTGCCACGGTGCTCAGTTCATTCGGCACCGGAAATCTGCCACAGATTAACAGTATTGCCTCCGGCCTTGAGAGCACCTTTTCACTGGATCCCCTGATCACCGCCAGTGTACTGTCCATTCTGCTGGCCCTGGTGATCATTGGCGGTATTTCCCGCATCGCCCATGTTGCCGCCGCCATTGTGCCTTCCATGGCGCTGATCTATCTGATCGGGGCCTTTGCCGTAATCATTCCCAATATCGGCAATGTGGTGCCGTCCTTTCTGTCCATCTTCAGTGACGCCTTTACCGGTTCGGCCGCTACGGGTGGTTTCCTGGGGGCTACTTTTGCCTACGCTTTTGATCGGGGTGTAAACCGCGGGCTTTATTCCAATGAGGCAGGGCAGGGCTCAGCCCCTATTGCCCACGCTGCTGCGCGGACCGATGAGCCTGCGGACGAAGGCATGGTATCGATTCTGGAACCCTTTATTGACACCATTGTTATCTGCACCATCACCGGCCTGGTCATTCTGTCTTCTGGCGTGTGGATGGATAAATTCGAAAACGAATTTCAGCGGGCGGATATGAGTATTGTCGCTGGCAGTTATCAGGAATCCGACAGCAGCGATGTGGAAGCCCTGTTTTCCTATCTCAGTGGTGATGAGTCCACTGTGCAGGCCTATACCGGTCCCTTGCAGTTGGATAACGGAGTCGCTCAAGACGAGGGGACGATTACTATTCTGCATGCGAGATCCTTTGCAGAAAACGTGCGCTTCAGCCGTGATGGACAGCTCCTGACCGAAACCGTGCAGGTGGATGACGGGCAACTTGTGGATACGGATATTGTGGTCACTGGCGATTCCCTGTTGCATTCGGTGCCACTGACGACCCAGGCCTTTACCCGGGGTCTGTTTGGGGATTATGGGCAATACATCGTTTCTATCGGTCTGATGCTGTTCGCCTTCTCCACCGCCATTGCCTGGTCCTATTACGGAGACCGGGCCATGACCTATCTGTTTGGCGCCCGGTCGGTATTGCCCTATCGAATCGTCTATGTGTTGGGCTTTTTCTACGCGGCGCTGGCCGACACCACCATTGTCTGGAATGTCTCCCTGATCACCATTGTGCTGATGACCGCGCCAAACCTGGTAGGTCTGTTACTGATGCGTAAGGAGATGAAGCAGACGGTAAACGAGTACTGGGAAAAAACCGAGCACGGAAAACACGGCACCTGATCGCGAGATCAGGCCGGGTTTTCCGTTCCGCTTGTTGTCTTGTCAGGCTCGCCGGGCAGGCGAATATCTTCAACGATATTCTGTACTGCTTCGGGCGGGTCATCGGCAAAGCGTGCCACTGTCAGAGCTACCATGAGATTGATCAGGGTGCCCATTGTGCCGATTCCTTCCGGTGAAATTCCAAACAGCCAGTTTTCGGCATTGTCTGCTGCCGGATTAATAAAGCGAAAGTAAATGATATACAGTGCTGTGAAGCTGAATCCAGCGATCATGCCGGCGATAGCCCCTTCCTTGTTCATGCGCTTGTTGAAGATTCCCAGCACGATGGCGGGGAAGAATGACGCCGCCGCCAGGCCAAAGGCAAAGGCCACCACCTGGGCCACATAAGCCGGTGGATTGATGCCAAAATAGCCAGCAATCAGCACGGCCACAAAAATCGCCATGCGTGCATAACGCAGTTCCTGCTGCTCGCTGATATCGGGCATAAAGCTGCGCTTCATCAAGTCATGGGAAACTGCCGTGGAGATTACCAGTAACAATCCGGCAGCAGTGGAGAGGGCGGCTGCCAGGCCGCCCGCAGCCACCAGGGCGATGACCCAGGCTGGCAATCCTGCAATTTCCGGGTTGGCCAGCACCATGATATCGCGATTAACATCCAGTTCATTGACCTCGGGATCGCCGACATACTGAATCCGCCCGTCGCCGTTCTTGTCGGTAAAACTGATCAGATTGGTGGCTTCCCAGGTGGTAAACCATTCCGGCACTTCGGTGTACTCGATATTGTCGACGGTATTGATGAGATTAGTGCGGGCAAAGGCAGCCACTGCCGGAGCCGTGGTGTAGAGAATAGCGATAAAGATCAATGCAAAACCCGCCGAACGACGTGCATCCCTGACATTGGGGACCGTGAAGAAGCGAATAATCACATGGGGCAATCCGGCGGTGCCGAACATCAGGGCTGCGGTAATAAAGAATACATCCTGGGTGCTGCGCTGGCCTTCGGTATAAACCCCGAAGCCGAGCTCCTCGCTCATGCCGTCGAGGCGGTCAAGCAAGTAGCCACCGCCAAATTCCGGCGTCAGTTCAGATCCGAAACCCAGTTGCGGGACCGGATTTCCGGTCATGAGTATGGAAATGAAAATGGCCGGTACCATGAAGGCAAAAATCAGTACACAGTACTGGGCCACCTGGGTGTAGGTAATACCTTTCATGCCGCCAAGAACTGCGTAGAAGAAGACGATGGTCATACCGATGATGACCCCGGTGGTGATGTCCACTTCCAGAAAGCGGGAAAAGACAATGCCGGCACCCTGCATCTGACCGCAGACATAAACAAAAGATACGGAGATGGCGCAGAACACGGCGATCAGCCGGGCAGTTTTGGAATAATAGCGATCGCCGATGAAATCCGGCACGGTGAACTTGCCGAATTTGCGCAGATAGGGCGCCAGTAACAGTGCCAGCAGCACATAACCGCCGGTCCAGCCCATCAGATAAAAGGTGCCATCACGCCCGATAAAGGAAATGATGCCAGCCATGGAAATGAAGGAGGCGGCAGACATCCAGTCGGCGGCGGTGGCCATGCCATTGGCCAGGGGTGGCACGCCACCTCCGGCAACATAGAAATCACTGGTGGAGCCGGCCCGGGACCAGATGGCGATGCCGATATAGAGCCCGAAGCTGAGGATGACGAAAACGAAAGTCCAGATCTGCACGCTCATCAAATTTCCTCCTCATCACCGGCATGGCCGCCATCATCAACGTTATAGCGGTCATCCAGTTTGTCCATGAGATGGATGTAGACAAAGATCAGAATTACGAAAACAAAGATTGAACCCTGTTGGGCAATCCAGAATCCCAGCTTGAAACCGCCAATGCGAATCGTGTCCAGTGCGTCAACGAAGAGAATGCCGCAGCCGAATGAAATGAAGAACCAGACGGCCAGGAGAGAGAGAACTATGCGAATGTTGGATTTCCAGTATTCATGGGCTCGGTTCTCAGGCATCGTTCCCCCTTGTTTCTTTGTTATTGATTTTTGGAGTCTTGCAGGCTGTCATGCCGCTTGTCTTGTTTTTGAACCTGTGCCGTCGGCAAGCTGTCTCTGCAGGCAGGCTTGCCGATGGTATCACTTAATCTGAAAAGCGTATAGCGAGCCGGTTGGCACTGAATTCAGCCTGTTTTCAGTGACAAACCGACTTCAGATAGTCGCGCAGACGAGACCTGCAGCTGGCCTGTTTTTCTGCGCTGGCCTTGTGGTAGTTCCTGAGCAGTTGCCTCAGTTTCTGGCGTTCCAGTTGCGGATGCTGCTCCAGCAAGGGCTGGATGGCCGAATCTCCCTGCTCAAGCAAGGTTTCACAATAGTCATCAATTTCGGATTTTTCACGGGGCTGGCCGACAGTTTGGTGCGCACTCAGGCTGCGCAATCGCAGCGCTTGTTCTATGGCTTCGGTATCGCAGGCACGAATCAGGCGGCCGATGTACTGCAGTTGGCGTTTCACCGCGCCATGTTTGGGCGGGATGCGCTGAAATTCTTCAATGGCGGCAAGCAGAGCTTCGCTGAGGGGCAATTCCTGCAAGACTTCAGGGGCAAGAGTGGTGAGGCGCTCCCCCAGTTCCTGTTGGGCCAGGGCTTCTTTCTTGAGTTGTGTCTTGCTGGGCGCTTCCGGCTCGTCAGCCGAATCGAAATCTTCAAAATCCATGTGTAGTAACCGGATCGCGGCAGAATATTGCCGCGTCAGAGATAAAAAGTCTGGGCCAATCCCAGAAAGGCAAAAAAGCCGATGGAGTCGGTAACGGTTGTCAGTGCCACGGAACCGGCCAGTGCCGGATCTATATTGATTTTTTTCAGGAAAATGGGCAAATAGGCGCCAGCCACGGCGGCTGTAATGAGATTAATCATCATGGCGGCGGCTATGATATAGCTGATTTTTACATCGCCGTACCAGAGGAAGGCCACCACCGAGATCACCAGAGCCCAGAGCAGGCCATTGAGGCTGGCAACTCCAAGTTCCCGCACCAGTAACCAGCGACTGTTGGAAGGACTGATATGGCCCAGGGCGAGACTGCGGATAACCAGGGTGAGCGTCTGGGTGCCGGCCACGCCGCCCATATTGGCCACGATCGGCATCAGTACCGCCAGATAAACCACCTGATCGAGGGTGTCCTGAAACAGATAGATCACCAGTGAGGCCAGCACCGCTGTCATCAGATTGACGCCGAGCCAGACGGCACGCCGTTTCGCAGTCTTGAAGACCGGTGCAAAGGTATCGTCCTCTTCGTCCAGACCGGCCATGCTCATCAGTGAGTGCTCGGTGCTGTCACGGATAACATCCACCACATCATCAATGGTAATCCGGCCCACCAGTTTGCCGTCATTGTCTATCACCGGGGCAGATACCCAGTCGTGCTGCTCAAACAATTGCGCCACCTGGGTTGCTTCCATATCAACGGGTATGGGGTGAATGTCCTCGGACAGGATTTCAGAAACAGTGGTATTGGGATCGGAGACCAGCAGGGCCCGCAGCGGCAGCACTCCCTGCAGTTGATCCTTGCGGTTGACCACCAGAATATTATCGAACATCTCCGGCAGGGATTCATGGCGGCGCAGGTAGCGCAGAACCAGTTCCACTGTGTGGTTGCGGCGTACCGTAACGGTATCGGTATTCATCAGACCGCCGGCAGTATCCTCGTCATAGGAGAGGATGGACTCAACCCGGTGACGGTCCTGCTGGTCCATGGCCTGCAGAACTTCGGTGGTGACCTGTTGTGGCAACTGCTGGAGGATGTCAGCCAGATCATCGTCCGCCAGGCCTTCGGTGAGTTCATAGACCTGGGCTGCGTTCAACTCGCGCAGGATATCGTTTTGCAGGTCTTCATTCAGGTACTGAATGACCTCGCCCTCGGCGTCCTTGTCAATCAGCTGCCAGAGCACGCCACGGGTGCGGGGCGGGGAAGATTCCAGCAAGTGGGCAATACCGGCCGTCGGCAGAGTCTTGATCATCTGCCGAACCTGATAGAGTGAGCCGCTATCGATAGCCTGGGTGAGTTCCAGAACAGGATCGTTGCTGCTTTGTTGTTCTTGTGTCTGGGACATGGCGGCTACCCAATACGGTTTGTCAGGTACATGGACTCTACTGGCTGTTGCTTCAGTAGCCAGACAGGCTGCTGAGGGTGGTCGCAAAGGATCCGGAGTTGACGTAATTCTAACGCCAATCGGGTGCTAATAAAACGCAGTGTTGTGCAAGTTGCGCACTGGAGCTGCCTCGAGGAGTTCAGACACCTTCGCCGAAACGGTCTTCGATCAGGGCAACTATGGCCTTGAGGGCCTTGTCCTCATCATTCCCGTCTACTTCGATATTAAGCTCGGTGCCTTTTACGGCCGCCAGCATCATCAGGGAGAGGATGCTTTTGCCGTCCACCATTTTGTCGTGGCCAATTTTGATATCACAGTCATACTTGGCAGTGAGTTGGGCCAGCTTCGAGGCCGCCCTGGCATGCAGTCCGGCTTTGTTGATGATGGTGACTTTCGTTTTCTGCATGACTTGTGCCTACTGTCCCAGTTCCCGGTGGCGAACCAGAATATTGCGAATCTGGCCGGTAAATCGCTTGCCCAGCTTTTCGCTGATATACACCGAGCGGTGTTGGCCGCCGGTACAACCAATGGCGACAGTAATATAGCTGCGGTTATTTTGTTCAAACCTGGGTAACCAGCGTTGCAGATAGTTCGAGATGTCCTCGATCATTTCCTGCACCTGGGTTTGCTGGTCGAGGTAGCTTATCACTTCGCTGTTCAATCCGGTCAGAGCACGTAGTCGGGTATCCCAATAGGGATTCGGCAAACAGCGAACATCATAGACAATGTCCGCGTCCACCGGCACTCCATTTTTATAACCGAAGGACTGAAACAACAGGGCGAGACCGGTTTCACTGTCTTCCACCACCCGCTTCTTGACGGCATCACGCAGGGTATGCAGGGACATATTGCTGGTATCAATGCTCAGGCTCGCGAGCATGGACAAAGGTTCCAGCAATTCTGATTCCTTGTCGATTGCTTCCCGCAGTCCGATCTGGTCATTTGAAAGGGGATGCTTGCGACGGCTTTCACTGAAGCGGCGCAGCAGGGTCTGGCTGTTGGCGTCCAGAAAAATGACCTCGGTATGCAATGCCCGCGCTTCGAGATCTTTGATGATGCCGGGGACCTGTTCCAGATCAGAAGAGATATTGCGGGCATCAATACTGACAGCGACATTGGGTATGCCGGACTCTTCGGCTTCGATACGATCGGCCAGGGCGGGCAATAATGCTGCTGGCAGGTTGTCGATGCAGTAATAGCCCCGGTCTTCCAGAATATGTAAAACCGTACTCTTACCCGATCCGGACCGGCCGCTGATAATTGTCAGTTTCATAGTGAAAATCCAGTTTGCCTCTGGCCGGATTGCCTGCCGCCTTTTATCGGTTTGGACGCCTGCTAATAGGTAATGGCGATGTTATACATGTCTTCCGCGTCAGCGGTCTGTCTCAGGGTGAAACAAAAATCTTCATCGCTGAACAGTTCTGCCAGTGATGCCAGGGTTTTTACATGTTCGTCAGTTTCTTCCTCGGGCACCACCAGTACAAACAGAATATCCACCGGCTTGCCATCGATAGCATCAAAGTCGATGGCTTCTTCCAGGGTTATCAGCATGCCGATAATGGCAGGACAACGCGGTGCGCGGCAGTGGGGAATGGCAATACCATTGCCCAGGCCAGTGCTGCCCAGTTGTTCGCGAGCCATCAGGGCGTTGAAAACCGTGTTGGCATCCATGGCCGGTACCTGCTCAGCCATCAGCTCGCTGATGATGGTGAGGATGCGTTTTTTACTGACACCATTGATGCGGCTATGGCAGCGCTCTGGCGTAAGAATATCTTCCACTTGCATGCTTTTAATTACTCTTTAACTTCCGAGTCGGTTCAATGAAATTGGTCTGGACAACGCTGGCCTCAATCAATCAGGCGTTTGCGTTCGTTAGAGGGCGGAATAGACAGGGATTCGCGATACTTGGCAATGGTCCGGCGAGCGACATTGATCCCTTTCTCTTCCAGTAATTGGGTAATCTTGCTGTCACTGAGGGGCTTGCGGGCATTTTCCTGGGCGATCAGCTTCTTGATAATGGCGCGGATGGCCGTGGAAGAGCACTCGCCGCCCCCGGAAGTGGAAACATGGCTGGAGAAGAAATACTTCAGCTCAAAAATGCCACGGGGGGTATGCATGTATTTCTGGGTGGTGACACGGGAAATTGTGGATTCATGCATCTCCACCGCCTCGGCGATGTCATGCAGCACCAGGGGTTTCATGGCTTCTTCACCATATTCCAGAAAGCCCTTCTGATGTTCAACGATACGGGTGGCCACTTTCATCAGGGTTTCATTGCGGCTCTGCAGGCTCTTGATGAACCAGCGAGCCTCCTGCAGGTTGTCGCGCAGATAATTATTGTCATCACTGCTGTCGGCGCGTTTTACCAGTGAGGCATAACTGTTATTAATGCGAATCTTCGGTGCTGTCTCGGGGTTCAGCTCCACCTTCCATTTGCCCGATTCTGCGTCCTTGGAGACGATGACATCGGGAACAATATAGTTGGTGGATGGCGGGGCGATATTGGCGCCGGGCCTTGGATCGAGGCTTTCGATAATGGCGATTGTATCTCTGAGCTCGGCTTCCTTGAGCTTGGTCTTGCGCATCAGTTGGGCGTAGTCACGATTGCCCAGTAAATCCAGATAATCACGGATTACCAGCTTGGCATTCTCAATGGCTTGTTCCTTGCCGGGTACTTCCAGTTGTTGCAACTGGATCAGCAGGCATTCACCGAGATCGCGATAGCCGACCCCAATGGGATCAAATTGCTGGATGCGGTGCAGTACTGCCAGTACCTCGTCTTCCTCGATCTCCGCTTCCGGCTCGAATGAGGAATGGATGGACTCGATATCCACCGTCAGCATGCCATTGGCATCGATGGCATCAATAATGGCCATAGCAATGGCTTCGTCCTGCTCGGACATGGGGGTGAGATTCAGCTGCCAGAGAAGGTGATCCTGCAAGGTCTCTTCGGCGGAATTCCTTGATTCGAAATCAAAACCTTCGCCATCGGGTGCTGCGCTACTGGTATAGTTGTTGGGGTAGATGTCGTCCCAGTTGCTGTCTACGGAGAGATCGCTCGGGATGTCATCTTCCCATTTATTGTCATCGCCATTGGCGTCTGTGGGCTGGTTGTTTTCGCTGAGCTCGGCTTTCAGCTTTTCGAATTCGGATTTGTCATTTTCATCAGCGGGCGCGTCGTCCTCGTCATTGCCTTCGATCAACTCCAGCATGGGGTTGGTTTCGAGGGCCTGATGAATTTCCTGTTGCAGGTCCAGCGTTGAAAGCTGCAGAAGACGAATTGCCTGCTGCAGCTGGGGGGTCATAGTCAACTGCTGACCGAGCTTGAGCTGTAGCGACAGTTTCATTGCTTATGCAGACATTGACCTGGCATTGTCAGTGGATTGGTTGGCCGAGACGCCGTGGCGACTTCGGAATTGCGCCCAGTATAGCAAATATCGTGCCCATCATGCATAGCAAAATCGAAGGCCGGCAGCTTGCCGCCAGTTCGGCGGGCAGGGCTTTGTCGACGGAAGCAGGCTGGGGGCGAACACGGGGTATTGGGCCGAAAACAGCAGAGGGCAGGGGGTCAGATGCGAAACTGCTCGCCCAGATAGACCTGCCGGACCCGTTCATCATTGAGGATTTGCTCGGCATTGCCCTCAGCGATGATCTGACCCTCGCTGACAATATAGGCCTTCTCACAGATATCCAGGGTTTCGCGCACATTATGATCGGTCAACAGGATGCCGATGCCGCGGCTTTTCAGGTGCTGGATAATGGTTTTGATTTCGCTGACCGAAATGGGGTCGACGCCGGCAAAGGGTTCATCCAGCAGGATGAATTTCGGGTCTGTGGCAAGGGTGCGGGCAATCTCGGTACGCCGCCGCTCGCCGCCGGACAGGCTCATGCCGCGATTGCTGCGGATGTGGCCGATATTGAACTCGCCCAGCAGGGCTTCCAGTTTCGCCTGCCTTTGGGCCTTGTCGAGATCCTGGCGGGTTTCCAGGATTGCCATGATATTGTCCTGCACCGACAGGGTTCTGAAGATGGACGAGTCCTGGGGCAGATAGGACAGACCGGCCCGGGCCCGTTCGTGGATGGCCTTGTTACTGAGGTCAGCCTGCCCCAGTTTGATAGAGCCTGAATCGGCTTGTACCAGACCCACAATCATGTAGAAGCAGGTCGTCTTGCCGGCGCCATTGGGGCCCAGCAGGCCCACCACTTCACCTTGTTCCACGCTCAGTGAAACATCCCTTACTACATCACGGGATTTATAGCGTTTGGCGAGATTGCTGGCGATCAACATCAGTTTGAATTGGGCGTCAGTGAACCCTGGCAGGGACCGGTCGCCTCCCGAATGAGATTGCTGTCGGCCAGATAGACTATGGCGGCACAGTGCATTTCGGTATCCGGAGAGACGATGCTGGCGTTGCCGGTGAATTCAAGAATGGTTTCCTGTGACTCACCCTCCCGGTGCAATAGCACACTGGCACTGGAACCGCTGACGAGGCTACCGTCCTCGTCCAGTTGTTGCTGGTAGTTCACAGGGTTGCCATGCACTGTGACCCGAAGTAGTTGATTGCTTTCGGCGTCATACTCAAACCGCGCCTGATCACCAATAATCTCAAGAGTGCCCTGTGTCACTTTAACGTTGTCAGACATCTCCAGTATGCGCAATCCGGATTCCAGGCGGGTGGTGACATTACCCTCGGCATTCCAGGTTACTGCCTCATCGCGGTCCGATTCGAGACTGATACTGCCTGGAGAAAACAATAGCAGGCTGAGGGCCAGGGCCCGACTGACTGTCTGTCTAATTGGCGGGTTGTACATACCGTCCTTCGCTATCGCTGAGAAATACAATTTCGTCACTGGCCAGATTGGCGCGCATGCCCAGAGAAGTCTGGGAAATCTGTGGCATGCTGAAATCTACCGGTAAATCTGTCTCCGCAATTTCAGTTGCCGGTAAAAACTTGACCGCATCGGTAGTGATCAGCAGGGGTTTGCCTTGTTCATCCAGGCTGCGAATTTCCACATCACCGGCCATGGTGATCACGCGTGTGTTGTCTGAGCCAGCTTCAGCGGGCGCTGAAATTGTGCCGGAATCGGCCACTATATTCCAGCTCGAGCGGGAGTCGCGGTAGACGCGGATCGTGGGGGCTTCCAGTTCGCTGCTGTCATCCTGGTGTTGTATCTGGCGGTCGGCATCGAGGGTGTAGCTGAGCTGGCCCTGCTCATCATACAACTCGGTGCTGATTCCTTCGGCGAAAGCAACAAACTCCTGGGTGAAGCCGGTGCTTGAGTTTTCAACGCTGGTTTCCCGGCTATCGAAACTGCTGGTTATAAAAAACAGTCCAATGGCCAGTACGCCAGGGAGGATCAGATAGGAAATCTTGGGCATGTCACCAGTATCCGGTTAATGGCAGCCAGCTTAGCATGAATGGGGCGGACAAACGGAGAGCCTGTGACAAGGGCCGGCAATCACGGCAGCAATTGCTGGTATTTGTCCTGGCACTGCAAGATAAAGTCGCCGATCTCCCGCACTGCGCCCAGCCCGGCCTGGGCATCAGTGATGGCATCTACCCGCATACGTACATCCGGGTGTCCGGCGGGTACGCTGAAGCTCAGGCCGACGCTGGTGAGCACTGGCAGGTCGGGGAAGTCATCACCGGCATAGGCAATCTGCTCGCGACTCAATTGTCTCTCGGCCAGGATGTCGGTCAGTACATTGAGTTTGTCCTCACGCCCCTGATAAAGCAAAGTAATACCCAGTTCGTCGGCACGTCGGGCCAGCAGCGCTGACTGGCGTCCCGTAATGATGCCAACCTCAACGCCGTTTTGGCGCAGCATCTTGATGCCGTGACCATCCAGAGTGCTGAAGGTCTTCATCTCTTCACCGCTGTCGCTGTAATAGAGACGGCCATCGGTAAACACACCGTCGACGTCCAGCAATAACAGACTGATCGCTTTGGCGGCATCCCTGACGGTTTGTTCAGAGGTATTGAATTTCATAAAAAGCTATTGAATTTCATAAGGAGCTATTGAACTTCATAATCAGACCACATTCGCCTGTAACAGATCATGCAT
This sequence comes from Pseudomonadales bacterium, assembly GCA_022763285.1. Lineage (GTDB taxonomy): Bacteria > Pseudomonadota > Gammaproteobacteria > Pseudomonadales > Pseudohongiellaceae > UBA9145. Next base: position 29,075 of record JALEHB010000252.1, read on the forward strand.
TTTGATAATGCCGGCGATGGGTTCGCCCTCGTTCTTGACGATGAGTACATAGACATTGGCATCCTGCATGGCCTTGACAGCTTCCACCGCCAGAGCCCCTGGTGCGATACTGACGAAGCCGGAGGACATGACCTGGCTGATACTGGTGTTCTGCAAATCCTTGCCTGCATCCAGGGCGCGGCGCAAATCACCATCGGTAAAGACGCCGCTGATATTGCGATCACTGTCTGCGACGGTGGTAAGCCCGAAGCCCTTGCGGCTCATTTCTATCAATGCCTCGCTCAGGGCGGTGTCGGCGCTAACCATGGGTATTTCGTCACCGCTGTGCATCAAATCCTGCACTCTGACCAACAGGCGTCGGCCGAGTTTGCCGCCCGGATGGGACATGGCGAAATCATCATGGGTAAAGCCACGTGCTTCCAGCAGGGCCATGGCCAGAGCATCACCCATGACCAGGGTGGCGGTAGTGCTTGAAGTGGGTGCCAGGCCCAGGGGGCAGGCTTCTTCACTGACGCTGATGTCCAGCACCGTATCGCTCGCCTGGGCCAGCACCGAGTTGCTATCGCCGGTCATGCTGATGAGGGGTATATCCTTTCTTTTCAGGGCGGGCAGCAGGGAGGTCAGTTCTTCGGTGTTACCGGAATTGGAGATGGCCAGCACGATATCGCTGGGGGTGATCATGCCCAGATCTCCATGGCTGGCTTCGGCGGGGTGCATGGCCATGGCGGGTGTGCCGGTGCTGGCCAGGGTGGCGGCAATCTTGTTGCCAATATGCCCGGACTTGCCCATTCCGGTGACGACCACACGCCCTTTGCTGGCAAGTACCAGTTCGCAGGCCTTGATGAAACTGGCGTCAATGCGCTCACTCAGGGCAGCGACAGAATCGTGCTCGATGCGGATGGTGCGAAGTGCGCTCTCAATGAATGCATTTGTGTCTGTCATAGGCTGATTCGATCTCGGGCTTGCGAATTTCGCTCAGGCACTGCCGCCTTGCTGAACCTGGACAAACATCACAGTGAACCAGGCTGCATAGATTAGCAGGAATGCCAGGCCGTTGACGCGGCTGATCATTTTGTTGCGTTTGATGCCAATGTAACAGAACAGAGCCAGCAGTACAGTCAACCCCAATACGAAAGAATAGTCTCTGTACAGGAGTTGGGATTCCACCGCACCGGCACTGAACAGGCCAGGGAAAGGCAGTACTACAAGCAGATTTAGAATGTTTGATCCAACAATATTGCCGATGGCCAGGTCATGATGATTGCGCAGCACACAGGTGACCGAGGCAGCCAGTTCCGGCAGGCTGGTTCCCAGTGCCACTACGGTCAGCCCGATGATTGCAGTGGAAACCCCGAGGGTTTCGGCGATGGCCGAGGCAGCCTGAACCAGGGCTTCGGCACTGAGGATGAGTAACACCAGACCCAGAATCAGATAGGCGATGGCCTGCAGATTGTTGACGTCGGAGATTTCCTCTTCATCCAGCTCACTGATGGCACCGGTCTTGACCCGCTTTCTGAACAGGCGATAGCCGAAATAGGCGGTGATTCCTATCAGCACGATGGCATCGAAAACACCGAGATACAAATCGAACAGCAGTGCACCGGTGGCGAGGGTGACCAGCAGCAGTGCCGGCAGTTCCTTGCTTATCAGGGAAGCCGGTGGGCGCAAAGGGCTGATCACGGCAGCCACGCCGAGCGCAACGCCGACATTGAACAGATTCGAGCCCAGAGCATTGCCTATGGCCAACTCAGGCTTGTCTTCGAGCGCAGAAACTGCGGAGGAAAAGATTTCCGGGGCGGACGTACCAAAGGCGACGATGGTCAGCCCAATCATTAGCGGTGACACTCCCAGGTTTCTTGCCAGGGCCGAGGCGCCGAACACAAACTTGTCCGCCCCCCAGATCAAGCCAACAAACCCGAGGACGATGATTATCGTGTCGAGAAACATGCAGTTTGGAGTTTTGTACTTCCGGTAAAGCGCCCAATTAGAAGGGTCTTTGGTACGCTTTGCAAGTAATAATTTATTGCGTCTGGCAATTCATGTAAACTGCAGCTTCTGTCCCGGGTTCAGTCCCGATTAAGACTCAAATTCCCATACTGTCGCATGCGTGGGGATGGTTCAGGCTGGCCCAGTAGTACTTCCCCCGGCATCGGCAAGCGCCCGTCCAGAGGGTTGAAATGGGAGATAAGATTATGAAATCGTTGAAATTGTTGCTATCCACGCTGACCTTGTTGCTGGCCATGCCACTGCATGCCCAGCAAATGACGGCGGCAGAAACTGCTGAAGTGGGTGTGAATACACTGCTGGAAACAGTGGCTGAGGCCAAGTCCTATTTCCTGTCTGACCGGGATCGCTATTTCCGTGAAGTGGAGCAGGTGCTTAACTCATTCGTCGATTTCAATGCCGTGGCTGAAGTCGTAATGTCCCGTTACGCCAGCCAGGCCAGCGAGGCGCAGAAGCAACGCTTTGCCGATATTCTCAAGACCACTCTGACGCGTTTTTATGGCGCCTCACTGGCTTCCTATGAAGGCCAGGAGCTGGTGTTCCTGCCGCCCCGCAATCCGGATGCAGACCCGCGGGCCGATAAGGTCGTGGGTATGGAATTGCGTGGCGACAGCAGTATGCGCCTGCAGTATCAGATGTTTCTGAATGAAAACGATGAGTGGAAACTCAAGAACCTCAGCCTGGCTGGTATCAATCTGGGCCGGCAGTATTACACCCAATTCGCCGCCTTGATGTCTGAGCATAACAATGACATCGACGCCGTACTCGACAACTGGCAGTAATTCAGGGAATCGATTTGCAGCCCGATCAGATCAAACAGCTTCTGGAAGCTGAATTCACGGAATGTCGCATCGAAGTTGAAGGTGGTGATGGCAAGTACCTGGTCACCATGGTCGGCGATGTGTTCGAAGGCCTGAATGCAGTCAAGCGTCAGCAGGCTGTTTATAAGGTACTCAATCCCCACATCAGCAGTGGCGCAATCCATGCTGTGTCCATGCGCCTGTCGACTGACGCAGAGAACAACTCCCACTAACGCAAGCCCAGCCCAGAGCGACTATGGATAAACTGATTATCAACGGCGGCATCCGCCTCGAAGGCGAGATTCGCATTGCCGGTGCCAAAAACTCGGCGCTGCCAATTCTGGCGGCAACCCTGCTGACCCACGAAACTGTGCAGGTCTGCAATCTGCCTCATCTTTATGACATCACTACCATGCTGGAACTGCTGGGGTGCATGGGGGTACAGCCGGTGGTGGATGAAAAGCTCAATGTCGAGGTGGACAGCAGTACCATCAAGCATTTCAGTGCACCCTATGAGCTGGTGAAAACCATGCGTGCATCCATTCTGGTGCTGGGTCCGCTGCTGACCCGTTATGGCCAGGCTGAAGTGGCCCTGCCTGGCGGTTGTGCCATTGGCAGTCGACCGGTGAATCTGCATATCAATGCCTTGCAGGCCATGGGTGCCACCATTGTGGTTGAAGACGGTTATATCAAGGCTACGGTGGACGGCAAGCTCAAGGGCGCCCATATCTTCATGGATCTGGTGACGGTGACCGGTACCGAGAATGTCATGATGGCTGCCACCCTGGCCGAAGGGCAGACGACCATTGAGAACGCCGCGCGTGAGCCCGAAGTCGTCGACCTGGCTAATTGCCTGGTGAAAATGGGCGCCAAAATCAAGGGGCAGGGGACCGACACGATTATTATCGATGGCGTCGACAGTCTGCATGGCTGCAGCTATTCGGTGATGCCGGACCGCATTGAAACCGGCACCTATCTGATTGCTGCCGCAGCTACCCGTGGCCACATCAAGGTCAAGGATACACGTCCCGATATTCTCGAGTCTGTGCTGAGCAAGCTCGAGCAGGTAGGCGCCGAGATCAAAGTGGGTGAGAACTGGATTGAGCTGGATATGCACGGCAAGCGCCCCCACTCGGTCTCATTGCGAACGGCGCCCTATCCGGCCTTTCCGACCGACATGCAGGCGCAGTTTACTGCGCTGAATACCGTGGCAGACGGCACCGGTTCTATCACCGAAACAGTGTTCGAGAATCGTTTCATGCACGTGCATGAAATGAATCGTATGGGCGCATCGATCCAGGTTGAGGGCAATACCGTAATCGTGGAAGGCGTGGAGAGCCTCAAGGGTGCGCCGGTGATGGCCACCGATTTGCGAGCTTCTGCCAGCCTGATTATTGCCGGACTGGTTTCCGAGAATGAGACCAGTGTCGACAGGATTTATCACATCGACCGTGGATATGAGTGTATTGAAGAGAAGTTGCAGTTGCTCGGCGCCAAGATCCGCCGGGTGCCTTCCTGATTACCAGCAATTCATTGCAGACCAGCCAGCCAATTAAGACCATGAGTGCCGCGAACATCGTTATCGCCCTGACCAAGGGCCGAATCCTTGAGGAAACCCTGCCGCTTTTTGCCGCAGCAGGAATTGAGCCTGCCGAAGATATTTTCAAGAGCCGCAAGCTGCTGTTTGATACCAATCTGGATAACGTCAAACTGATGGTGATTCGTGGATCCGATGTGCCGACCTATGTGGAATTCGGCAGTGCTGATATGGGAGTGGCGGGCAAGGACCTGATCCTGGAATACGGAGACGAAGGTTTCTATGAACCTCTCGATCTCAAGATTGCCACCTGCCGCCTGATGACCGCCGAGCCGGTTAACCGGCAGCCGAGTCTGGATCGACTGAAAGTGGCCACCAAATTCACCAATATCGCCAAGCGCTATTTCGCCGAGCAAGGCAAACAGATTGAGCTGATCAAGCTGAATGGCGCCCTGGAGCTGGCGCCATCTCTTGGTCTGGCAGATGCCATTGTGGATATCGTCGACACCGGCAGGACACTGAAGGCCAATGGTCTTGAGCCCAGGGACCTGATCGCCGATGTCTCATCCAGAGTTATCGTCAACAAGGCCGCCATGAAAATCAAACATGCCGTGATCCGGGATATTCTTGGCAAATTGCGCCAGGCGGTTGAGGCCGGCGGCTAAGGCCAGAGCAGACGGGTTATTGCCATGACTGAAAAAGCACTCTCTATCAGCAGACTTGCCACTTCCGCTGCGGATTTCGAATCCCGCCTGCAGACTCATCTGCAGCGGGAAATGCTGGTTGCCGAAGAGTTGAGTCAAACAGTTGCCGGTATCATCGCCGACGTTCGCCAGCGCGGCGATGCCGCCCTCATTGATTACAGCAATCGATTCGACGGCTTTGCTGCTTCCAGCATGGATGATCTGGTGATCAGCCAGGAACAATTGCAACTGGCGCTTGATTCCATTCCAGAATCCCAGCGACAGGCTCTCAGTCATGCCGCTGAGCGAATTCGCCGCTATCACGAAAAGCAGAAGCAATCTTCCTGGCACTATGAGGAAGCGGATGGCTCGGTTTACGGGCAGAAGGTGAGCCCCCTGGAGCGGGTGGGTGTCTATGCGCCCGGCGGCAAGGCCAATTACCCGTCGTCTGTGCTGATGCTGGCTATTCCGGCCCAGGTGGCGGGGGTGAAGGAAATTATCGCCACTGTGCCGACCAAATTTTCGGAAGAGGGCTATCTGGTGTTCGCAGCAGCGGCACTGGCCGGTGTGGACCGCGTCTACAGCCTCGGCGGTGCCCAGGCGATTGCGGCCCTTGCCTATGGCACCGAGACTGTGCCGGCGGTGGACAAGATCACCGGTCCCGGCAATGCCTATGTCACCATGGCGAAAAAGCAGGTCTATGGCGATGTGGGTATCGATATGCTGGCAGGTCCGTCAGAGCTGACAGTGATCTGTGATGGTGAATCCGACCCGGACTGGATTGCCATGGATCTGTTCTCCCAGGCCGAACATGACGAGCAGGCCCAATCCATTCTTATTAGCACCAGCGAGTCCTTTCTGGATCAGGTAGAAGCAAGCATCAACCGCCTGCTGCCCGACATGGACAGGCGCGCCATTATCACCCAGTCACTTCAGTCCCGGGGAATCTTTATCCTGGCGGATGATATGGCAGCTGCTGCCAGGGCCAGCAATCTGATTGCGCCGGAGCATCTGGAGATTTCGGTGGCAGAGCCAGAAGCGGTGGTGGACCTGATTGATCATGCCGGCGCCATATTCATGGGGCGATACAGCGCCGAAGCACTGGGTGACTACTGCGCAGGGCCGAGTCACGTGCTGCCCACCTCCGGTTCCGCGCGCTTTTTCTCCGCACTTGGGGTCTACGATTTTCAGAAGCGTAGCTCAATCATCAACTGCTCGGCATCGGGAGCCAACAAACTGGCCGCCACGGCCTCGGAGCTGGCGCGCAATGAGCACCTGCAGGCACACGCTTTGTCAGCAGAGTATCGATTGAATCCGGATTTGGGGCCTGAATCGAAGGACAGTTGATTTCGGGGGCGATGTCAGGGTTTAAAGTCAGGGTTCAATAATAATCGCCTGACCGAATCCCAGAGTGGTGGGCAGGGTAAAAGTCTGGCCATTGCGGTAGATCTGCACCTCGATGGTGTCGCCGGGTTTCTTGTTACGAATCTCCATCATGATGTTCTGGGCGTCAGTCACAGGCGTTTCACCCACACCGGTAATCACGTCACCGGGTTGAATGCCGGCGCGCTGGGCGGCGCCGCCCTCATCAACATTTTCTACCAGAATGCCGCGAATATGTTCGACTCCAAAAAACAGTTCGCTGGACTGTTCATTCAGGGCTTCTCCGGTAAGTACCCCCAGATAACCTGAATTGGCTTCAATGGCCTGCACAATCATCTCTTCCATAGCGGGTACCGCGACACTGGCTGGTGTGGCAAAGCCTATGCCTTCGAAGGTGCCGGACTCGGAGACTATGGAGGAGTTTATGCCAATCAGCTCGCCTTCAGTATTAATCAGTGCGCCGCCGGAGTTGCCAGGATTGATGGCGGCGTCTGTCTGAATAATGGGCAGGGTGTTGCTGTCGTTGCCTGAGACAGCGCTGACAATTCCCTGGGATACTGCCTGGCCAATATTGCGTGGGTAGCCAATGGCAAATACGATATCACCCACATGCACAGAGTTGTCTTCGCTGATTTCAATAGGTGTCAGGTCATCCATATTGATATGCAAGACGGCCAGATCGTTAGTCTTGTCCCAGGCCACAACCGTGGCAGGGGTTCTACGGCCATCATGGAGTGTTACCTGGGTGTCGAAAGCATCGAACAGGGTGTCGACCACATGCAGATTGGTCAGAATAAAACCTCTTTGGTCGATGATGACGCCTGAGCCCAGGCTGTTGGACTCCCCCAGATACAGGTTCAGGCGATCCTCGGCGGCGCGCTCCACAGACTCGACATTTACGCTGGTGGCAGTGATGCTCACCACCGAGGGTGCGGCCCGGCGGATCGCTTCGGCGTAGGAGGTTACCGCCTGGGGGACTTGCTGGATGACAGGAGTCTGATTTGACCGCAGGCTGGCCAGCTCTTGCAGTTGCTGGTACTGCAGATACACCACCGCAACCAGCACGCCACAAACGACGGGCCAGCCGGCAAACTGGATGAATCGCAGTAATTGGCTCAAGCGGGTGCTCCTCGGGCTGCCCGGGGTCTCTGTGTTATTATCGCAGCCGCTATCAATATACAGCCTCGGAGTAGCCATTCCAATGCCAACAGACCGCAATCGCATCCAGTGTGAACTGGATAATCTGCTGGAGCCACAACGCTTTCGTGATTACTGCCCCAATGGTTTGCAGGTAGAAGGCAAGGGCCAGATCAGCAAGATTGTCTCCGGTGTAACAGCCAGTCAGGATCTGATCGAAGCGGCCATTGCTGCCGGTGCAGATATGCTGTTGGTGCATCATGGCTATTTCTGGAAGGGTGAAGATGCTGCAATCTGCGGCATTAAAAAGCGCCGCATTGCGCGCCTGCTGGAAGCCGATCTGAATCTGTTTGCCTACCATCTGCCTCTGGATGCTCATCCGGAGCTCGGCAATAATGCCCAGCTTGCGTCCATACTGGGTTTTTCCGTGGAGCAGCGCCTGGCCAATCCGGGTGAGTCACCGCTGTTGTTCTGTGGCAAGCCGGAGTCAGTGCTGGATCATGCGTCCATGCTGGCGCATCTGCAATCACGTCTGGGCCGAACGGCAATGGGTATCCAGGGCAGCGACAAGGCCATTGAGAAAGTTGCCTGGTGCACCGGTGCAGCACAGGGATATATTGATCTGGCCGTTGCCGCCGGGGCAGATGCCTTTATTAGCGGTGAAGTCTCGGAACAGACCTACCACAGCGCCCGGGAATCAGGTATTCACTATTTTGCCGCCGGACATCATGCCACAGAGCGTTATGGGGTACAGGCAACAGGAAATTACCTGGCCGAAAAATTCGGACTGGAACACCAGTTCATCGATATTCACAATCCTGTGTAGCAAGTCCTGGGCAGCAATGGCTGGCCGGCCCTTGTGAAAATGGCCCGGCCACCCTGGCAGTTTGCTAGATAATCTCTTCGCCCCGCAGCAGCGTGATCACCTGATCCACACATTCCTCGATGCTCAGGCTGGAGGTATCCAGCTCCAGATGTGCTTCCTCCGGTGGCTGATAGGGGAAGGAGATGCCGGGAATATCACCCGAGTCCCTGGCTTCACTGGAGGCATATAGACCGCTGGGATCGCGTTGCACACAGACGTCCATGGGCGGATTGAGATAGATAATGTAGCAATTGTCTTTGCCTATCACGCTGATGGCATGCTCCCGGGAGTCAGCGCTGTGAGCCACAAAGGATGCACAGCAGATGAGACCCGAGTCATTGGCAAAGCGAGCGATATGGGCGCTGCGTCTGAGGTTTTCGGCTCTTCCTTCAGCGTCATGGGGAAGGTCCTTGCTGATTCCAAGGCGCATGGTTTTTCCATCCAGCACTGTGCTGACACGGCCGAGATCAAACAGTCTTCGCTCCAGACCATGGGCAAGCGTTGATTTGCCGGAGCCGGAGACCCCAATAAACATGATGGTGGCCGGTTTCTGGCCAAAACGGGCGGCCCGTTCTTCCTTGCTGACATGCTGGTTGTGTCGTTCGCGGCGTGGCTGCTGCAGCTGTGCCTGGTCGGCGATCATGCCGGCGCCGACAGTGACATTGCTCAAGCGGTCGATGACAATAAAATTACCTGTAGCACGGTTCTTCCGGTAGCCGTCAAAGCAGACTTTCTGGTCGACACTGATTTCAAGCAGGCCAATCTCATTCAGTTCCAGTGACGGTGAAGGTCGGGTTTCCAGCGTGTTGACATCTATCTGGTGTCGAATGCTTTTTACTTGGCCGGTGACGGTGCGGGTACCCAGTTTGAAGTCGTAGTCCTTGCCTGGCAGCAGTGCCTGTTCGGTCATCCACACCACGGTGGCTTCAAAACTGTCGGCAGCCGCGGGCAGGTTGTCGCTGTGGGCAATCATGTCGCCACGGCTGATATCGATCTCGTCTTCCAGAGTCAGGGTAATGGCCATGTCGGCATGGGCCAGCTCCAACTCCTCGTCATAGGTGACGATGGATTTGACGTGGCTGGTCTTGCCGGATGGCAGTACCGTGATTTCATCACCCTTGCGCACCACGCCGGAGGCAACGGTTCCACAGAAGCCGCGGAAGTTGAGATTGGGCCGGTTCACATATTGCACCGGCAGGCGGAAATCATCGAAGTTGCGATCGCCGGCGATTTCAACCTTTTCCAGCAGGCTCATCAGGGTCTCTTCTTCGTACCAGGGCATGTTGTCACTGTGATTAACAACATTGTCACCGTTGAGCGCCGAAAGCGGGATAAAATAAAAATCAGCTTTTTCCAGCTTTTCAGAAAATTTCAGATAGTCTTCCCGGATCGAGTCAAAGACTTCCTGGCTGTAGTCCACCAGATCCATTTTGTTAATGGCGACAATGATATGGCGAATGCCCAGTAGTGAGGCGATGAAGCTGTGGCGTCGGGTCTGGGTCTGCACGCCGTGACGGGCATCGATCAGGATGACGGCCAGATCACAGGTCGAAGCGCCGGTGGCCATGTTGCGGGTGTACTGCTCATGACCGGGCGTATCGGCGATGATGAATTTACGCCTGGCAGTGGAGAAGTAGCGGTAGGCGACATCGATGGTAATGCCCTGTTCACGCTCGGCCTGCAAGCCGTCAACCAGTAAGGCCAGATCGAGTTTGCCACCGGTGGTGCCGGACTTGACGCTGTCAGCCTCGATAGCAGCCAGCTGATCCTCGTAGATCATTTTTGAATCGTGCAGCAATCGTCCGATCAAGGTGCTCTTGCCATCATCAACGCTGCCGCAGGTCAACAGGCGCAGCAGTTCCTTGCGCTCGTGCTGGGCCAGGTAGGCGTGAATGTCAGTGCTGATAAGTTCCGATTGATGGGACATTGAAGTCCGCTCCCTAAAAATAGCCTTTGCGTTTCTTGTCTTCCATGGATCCGGCTTTATCAGTATCGATCAGTCGACCCTGACGTTCCGAGCTGGTGGTTAACAACATTTCCTGAATGATTTCCGGCAGTGTGGTGGCGGTGGACTCCACGGCGCCGGTGAGTGGGTAGCAACCCAGGGTGCGAAAACGCACGGTTTTGGTTTCGATTTTCTGATCATCGCCGATGGGCATGCGCTCATCGTCGACCATGATGTCGACACCATCGATATTCACCACCGGACGCGGTTTGGCGAAATACAGGGGAACAATATCGATCTTGTTGAGGTAGATGTACTGCCAGATATCCAGCTCGGTCCAGTTTGATAGCGGGAATACCCGAATGCTCTCACCCTTGTTGACCTTGCCATTGTAGATATTCCACAACTCAGGGCGCTGGTTCTTGGGATCCCAGACATGATTCTTGTCGCGGAAGGAAAACACCCGTTCCTTGGCGCGGGACTTTTCCTCGTCACGGCGGGCGCCACCGAAAGCGGCATCGAATTTATGTTTGTTCAGGGCCTGTTTCAGGGCCTGGGTCTTCATGATGTCGGTGTGCTTCTCGCTGCCGTGGGTGAAGGGGCCTACGCCGGCCTCCACACCTTCCTGGTTGGTATGGACAATCATGTCCAGCCCCAGTTCTTCCCGCTGGCGATCACGGAATTCGATCATCTCGCGGAATTTCCAGGTGGTGTCTACATGCATGAGGGGGAAGGGCAGCTTGCCCGGATAAAAGGCCTTCAGGGCCAGGTGCAGCATCACCGCGGAATCCTTGCCGATGGAGTACAGCATTACCGGGTTGTCGAATTCGGCGGCGACTTCACGAATGATATGGATACTCTCAGCTTCCAACTGCTTGAGATGCGTCAGACTGTATTCTGCCATGTTCTGGAGGGGCTCTGTTGCGATAGTGATAGATCGGAGTGGCGAACTAGCGCAGGGCTTGTTCGCTAGCTTGCAGTGTTTTCCGGTTCAGACTCTTCCCCCGGTTCCTTTGCGACCCGGGTTTTATCTATGCCGAAATCTTCGGCCAGTGCGCCTTTCTGGTCAGGACTCTGCTTGGCGGCATAATCCCGCGGTGGAATCAGTTCCTTTTCCTCTTCGCTGGCCGGGTTATTGTCGAACACGGCGTCGGAATCTGTCGGCAACAGTTTGTTGGCAACTTCACTGGAACATAAATCCTGGGCACCGGAAGCCAGATGCTGATACATCTCGCGATAGCTCTCGGTCATATGCTGAACCAGTTCGGCAGTCATGCTGAAATGGTCGCTGACACTGTCTTTATATTCGCGGTGATTCTCCTTGAGGCCGCGAATCTGGTTCTCGAGTTCACGCACCCGCGAAGGAGAGTTGTTCAGACGGCTGGCCCCCACGACCCCAACAACGACACCAATGGCTAAACAACCTATTGCCACTAACCAGATCATGTACCAGTCTGCTCCTTGCTTGATTTTGAGATTTGCCTGTTGCGCGCAAGTATACCTTAAAAGCGCCTCAACACTGTACTGCCGTGACAAGCACTGGAAATTTCCGGACCGGGGCGCCCGCTTCTGGCATGGAAGACCAATAGTGCCTAGAATGCCGCCAGTTTTCCTGCTTGTGAGTCACTATCAGTCACCATGACGCCCACTGAGAAATATCTTGCCGACCTGCAATTGTCTGACATCAGCGATGATCCGGAACAGCGGCGCATCCTGGCACTGCTGGATGAACTGCAGCAGGACATCGAGCGCAGCGGAGCAGTCAGTGGCGGGCTGCTGAATCGCTGGCTTGGCAGGAGAGGCACTGAAAAAGTGCAGGGCCTGTATCTCTGGGGTGGCGTGGGCCGTGGCAAGACCTACCTGATGGACCTGTTTTACGAGACTCTGGACGAGAAGCGCAAGCTCCGTACCCACTTCCATCGCTTCATGCACCGGGTGCATCAGGACCTGGCTCGGCACCAGGGCAGCAAGGATCCGCTGCAGCTGATTGCTGATGAAATCGCTGACCAGGCCAGGGTGCTGTGCTTCGATGAGTTTTTTGTGCTGGATATCGGCGATGCCATGATCCTGGCCGGCTTGCTGGAGGCCCTGTTTTCCCGGGGACTGGTGCTGGTGACCACCTCCAATATTCATCCCGATGGTCTGTATCGGGACGGCCTGCAGCGGCAACGATTTCTGCCCGCCATTGAGCTGATCAAGGCCAATACCCGGGTGGCGGCCATGGCTGACGGCACCGACTATCGCCTGCGTGTTCTCAGTCAGGCCAGTTTGTACCACAGTCCTCTCACGGAGCAGACTGATGCCTTGCTTGAACAGTGTTTTGCCGGCATCGCCACGGACAAGCTGGACTGGCGCAGCAACTGCAGCATTGAAATCCTGGGGCGCCAGATTCCGGCCCGCCTCTGTGCCGGCGATGCGATCTGGTTTGAATTCCGGGCCATCTGTGACAGCCCCCGCAGTGCCTTTGATTATGTAGAGATTGCGCGCCTGTTCCACAGTGTCATTGTCAGCAATGTGCCGGCCATGGCCGATCAGCAGAACGATCAGGTGCGACGCTTTATCAATCTGGTGGACGCGCTCTATGACCGGCAGGTAAAGCTGATATTGTCGGCAGAGGTGGAGATAGACCGGCTCTACAGCGGCGAAACCCTGGCATTTGAATTCGAAAGAACCCGCTCCCGGCTGGTGGAAATGCAGTCCCGCGACTACCTGGGCGCCACTCATGGCGGGTGATACCGGGTGCCACAAAAAGCGTGGGGTTCTGTGCTGCCTGAAATCTGTGTCTGAAGGCGCGAATTTCCTTGAATCTTGGCTATTGCTCCGGTAGTATTCGCGCTCCCTGAACTTAAGCCCGAATACGAGTAATGAAAACATACAGCGCCAAACCTCACGAAGTCGACCAGAACTGGTTGCTGGTGGATGCTGAAGGCCAAACTTTGGGTCGCATGGCTACCGAGATAGCGACGCGCCTGCGTGGCAAGCATAAGCCCGAGTACACCCCTCACGTCGATACTGGTGACTTTGTAGTGGTCATCAATGCCGAAAAAGTCCAAGTGACCGGCAAAAAAGCCACGGACAAGATGTACCATGCCCACTCCGGTTTCCCCGGCGGCCTGAAGAGTATGTCTTTTAACAAATTGCAGGAACATTCGCCGGAGAAGATCATCAAGCTGGCGGTTAAAGGCATGCTGCCGCGCACTCCGCTGGGCAGGGCAATGTTCAAGAAACTCAAGGTGTATGCCGGCTCCGAGCACCCCCATGGTGCGCAGCAGCCGCAGGCACTGCAACTATAAAGCAGAGCACGGATTCCCATGGCAACTGAACAATATTACGGTACCGGACGTCGCAAAACTTCCACGGCTCGTGTTTATCTGAGCAGCGGCAGCGGTGAAATCATCGTCAACAAGCGCCCGCTGGACAGCTATTTCGGTCGCGAAGTGGCCCGCATGATTGTGCGTCAACCACTCGAACTTGTTGAAATGAATGAAAAATTTGATATCAAGGTGACTGTGCGTGGCGGCGGTAGCTTCGGCCAGGCCGGTGCCATTCGTCACGGTATCACTCGCGCCCTGATGGAGTACGACGAGGAATTGCGTCCGACTCTGCGCAAAGCCGGTTTTGTTACCCGTGATGCCCGTGCGGTAGAGCGTAAGAAGGTTGGTCTGCGTAAAGCACGCAAGCGACCTCAGTTCTCCAAGCGCTAAGTCGGGATCGATCAGTAAAGCGCCAATCTTCGACAGGAGGTTGGCGTTTTTTTTTAACAAGAAAAATCATTATTTTCTTTAATAATCAGCAAGATAAGCTGGATTGGCCGGGGCTGGCGGCTTGCCAAAATTGGCAAAATTGACTAGTATTGCCGCGGTTTGCCGACCTCAAAAGGATGCTTCGCTCAAATCCCGCTGTGTGGTTGCTGACTTCCGCCTGTTGGCGGACTTTCAATTGAATTTTGCATGTCCTCAAGGAGAAATGAACGGTGACTGACGACAGTACTAATACTGGCCGCAGGCGTTTTCTGGTGGGTTCTACCTCTGTTATGGGTGCTGCGGGTGTTGTAGCCGCTGCAGTTCCCTTCGTTGGATCCTGGAATCCCAGTGCCAAGGCACGTGCGGCGGGTGCGCCGGTGCGTGTGGATGTAAGCCGACTGCAACCGGGTGAAATGCTTGGCCCCATTCCTGCGTGGCGTGGCCGACCGATCTTCGTGATTCGCAGAACCGAAGAGGCTCTGAACGTCCTCAATGAAGATCCGGGCCGTCTGGCTGATCCCAATTCGGAAGATCCGGAGCAGCCTCAGTATGCAGCCAACGAGACCCGTTCCCGTGAGCCGGAGATTCTGGTCCTGGTTGGTCTTTGCCCGCATCTGTTCTGTTCTCCCACACCTCATATCGAAGTGCGTCCGCAGCCTTTCGACTCCGAATGGCGTGGTGGTTTTTTCTGCCCCTGTCACGGTTCCCGCTTTGACCTTGCCGGTCGTGTGTATGCGGGATCACCGGCATCTCGCAATATGCAGGTACCCCCTTACTCCTATGAGAGTGAGACCGTACTTGTCATTGGTGTAGACGAGGAGAATGCGGCATGAGCGATATGAGCAATGTAGACAACAACAAGAGCCAGGGCCGTTTCATGGCCGGCATGATCGGTCTGCGAGACTGGGTTGACGCCCGCCTGCCCATCATGGAGGCCTGGCGCAAGCATCTGAGCGAATATTACGCACCCAAGAATTTCAATTTCTGGTATTTCTTCGGTGTCCTGTCCATGGTAGTTCTGGTCATGCAGTTGCTGACCGGCATCTGGCTTACCATGAACTATACCCCCAGCGCGGAAGCGGCGTTTGCTTCCATTGAATACATCATGCGTGATGTGGAGTACGGCTGGATTTTGCGTTACCTGCATTCCACCGGTGCCTCGGCTTTCTTCTTTGTGGTTTATATCCACATGTTCCGTGGCCTGATGTATGGCTCCTACCAGCGTCCCAGAGAATTGATCTGGGTATTCGGCATGGCGATCTATTTCGTACTGATGATGGAAGGCTTCATGGGCTATGTGCTGCCCTGGGGTCAGATGTCCTACTGGGGTGCCAATGTGATCGTGTCCCTGGCCGGTGCCATTCCGATTATTGGTGAAGACCTGCTGGTCTGGGTGCGTGGTGACTTCCTGATTTCAGGTGCCACTCTCAACCGCTTCTTTGCCCTGCATGTGGTGGCTCTGCCGATTGTGCTGATTGCCCTGGTAGTGCTGCATATCCTGGCCCTGCATGAAGTGGGTTCAAACAATCCAGATGGTGTGGAAATCAAGGCCAACAAGGGCCCGGATGGGGTACCGGTTGATGGCGTGCCTTTCCATCCTTACTACACCATGTATCACGACCTGGCCGGCATTGTGCTGTTCCTGTTCGTGTTCTGTGCCATTGTTTTCTTTGCGCCGGAAATGGGCGGTTATTTCCTTGAGATCGCCAACTTCCAGGAAGCAGATCCCCTGAAGACGCCGGAGCACGTTCCGCCGGTTTGGTACTACACACCGTTCTACTCCATGCTGCGTGCGGTCACCGTGCCGCTGTTCGGTATTGATGCGAAATTCTGGGGCATGCTGGTCATGTTCGGCGCCATTGCCATTCTGTTTGTCTTGCCCTGGCTTGATCGCAGCCCTGTGCGCTCCATGCGCTACAAGGGCTGGTACAGCCGTATTGCCCTGCTGATGTTCGTGGTATCTTTCCTGATCCTCGGCGTTCTGGGTACCCAGGCAGTCAGCCCGGCCAAGACTCTGCTGGCGCAGATCATGACCGTGGTTTACTTCGCCTACTTCGTGCTCATGCCCTGGTATACCAAGAAGGAAAAGACGGCCCAGCCGCCGGCTCGACTGACTGGTCGCTTCATCTCAATTCCGCAGCTGATTGGCAGTATTCTGCTGATTATCTTCCTGGTAGTTCTGCCGCTGATGCTGGTGTCCGGCAGTGCCGAAGCCGCCTCAGCCGGTAATCTCGATCTGGAGCATGTAGAGACGGATTTCGATGACAAGGAATCCCTGCAGCGAGGTTGGAAGACCTACATGAACTACTGCGTGGCCTGTCATGAACTTGGCTATGCTCGCTATGAGCGCACCGCGCTGGACCTGGGGCTGGACAATGACCTGGTGATGGCCAATCTGGTCTTTGATGATTCCCATCTGATCGGGGATCTGATGACCAATGCCATGACCAAGGACAATGCCCAGAACTGGTTTGGTGCCGCACCGCCGGATCTGACCCTGGCGGGTCGGGTACACAGCCCGGACTGGCTCTATACCTATATGAAGTCGTTCTACAATGACGACTCCAGGCCTTTTGGTACCAACAACAAGATCTTCCCTAATGTGGGCATGCCGAACGTGCTGTACAGCCTGCAGGGTGATGTGAGCTGTGACGATCATGGCACGGATGATCCTACCCAGTGCGAGTTGCACCATGTCGAAGGCACCGGTGCCCTGTCTCCGGAGGAGTTCGACAACACGGTGGCCGATCTGGTGAATTTCCTTTACTACATTGGTGAGCCGATGCGCGATCGACGCCAGGAAATTGGTGTCTGGGTGCTGCTGTTCCTGGGAATCCTGTTTGTTCTGACCGCCTGGTTGGGCCGGGAATTTTCCAAGGACTACCACTAGGCATTGTTGCTAATCGGTAAATCAAGAATCACAACAGAGGAAACACTATGGGAGTGGTAGCGAAAAGATCGTCCATGACCTTTTATTCGGATGGAACCAGTCATTACAGTCATCGCGTGCGAATCGTGCTGGCTGAGAAGGGCGTAACTGTCGAAACCATTGATGTCGATCCGGGCAACAAGCCGGAGGATCTGGCCTCGTTAAACCCTTATAACTCCTTGCCGACCCTGGTTGACCGGGACCTGGTGCTGTACGAAGCGGACATCATGATGGAATATCTTGATGAGCGTTTTCCGCATCCGCCCCTGTTCCCGGTTTATCCGGTGGCCCGTGCCCAGTCCCGTTTGTGGATTTATCGCATCAAGCAGGACTGGTGTTCTCTGGTGGATGCACTGATGGCCGGAGATGGCACCCCGGCGCAACTGGAGAAGAAGCGCAAGGAACTCAGGGAATCCCTGGTTTCTATCGCCCCGATCTTTGGTGAGAAACCGTTCTTCATGAGCGACGAATTCACTATTGTCGACTGTGTAGTAACACCGATTCTCTGGCGTTTGCCGGAGATGGGGATCGAGTTGCCGAAGAACAAAACCACCAAGCCATTGCTGGAGTACAAGGACCGGCTATTCGAACGGGATTCCGTCGTAGCCAGCCTCTCCGAGCAGGAAAAGGAGATGGTCTAGGTCAGGGAAACCTGCCAGTCCACTTCTGATTCATGACCATGACCTCAAGCCGCCCGTACCTGGTACGGGCTCTTTACGAATGGATTCTGGATAACGAATGCACACCCTACATCCTGGTGAATGCCATGGGTGAGGGTGTCGACGTGCCAGATGAGTACGTCAAGGACGGTCAGATCGTTCTCAATATTTCACCCACGGCGGTCCAGAATCTGCTGATCGACAATGACAGCCTGTCATTTGACGGTCGCTTCGCTGGCCAGGCCAGACCCGTGTTCGCCCCTATCGATAATATTCTGGGTATTTATGCCCGCGAGAACGGGCAGGGCATGATATTCGACAGCCAGGGCCTGCGGCCCGGGCCAGACGGGGGCGGAGATGGTGGTAACGACGGCGGTGGCAAGTCCGAGCGCGATGCTGAGGAAAAGCCCAAAAAGCCCAGCTTGCGGGTGGTCAAATAGGCCAGCCATCAACTCAATCAGTTGATGTACTCAAATACCTTCACCACGCGATTGACACCGGATACATTGCGCGCCAGGTTGGCAGCATTATCACCTTGCAACTCGCTGATCAGTCCCATCAGATAAACCGTGCCATTCTCGGTGATCACTCTAACCTGACCGCTGGGTACTTCGGAGTTGGTTAACATCAGGGTTCTGATCTTTGTAGCTATCCAGGTGTCATTGCTGCGGGCCAGAAAACCGGTTTTGCCGGCCACTTCCAGTTCATTGTGAATCCGGCGAATCTTGGTGCTGGCCTGGCTGGCTATTTCGGTGGCGCGGGATTTCAGGGTCTCACTCTCAACCTGACCCACCAGCAGGACCACACCATTGTGGCTGATGACATCAAAATGGGCATTGCGAAACGCAGGCTCCTGGGACTTCATGTTCACCTTGATCTTGGTCTCGATGGATTGATCCTCAATGACCTGACCGGTGGTGCGGGAAGTGGGGTCTTCCTGGATGCCCTCTTCGCCGGTGGCTTCTACCAGGAAAGCTGTACAGGCGGTATTCACAATCAAGAAAAGAACAGCAAGGGGCAGGCGTAAGGCTTGCATGACTAGTCTCCTCCAAATAGCTGGGTATCGATAAAATCACAAAGACAGTGGATAACCACCAGATGCACTTCCTGAATTCTGGCTGTGCGGTCCGAGGGGACCCGGATTTCAATATCATCCGGACCCAGCAAATCGGCCATCTTGCCACCGTCCTTGCCGGTCAAGGCCACGGTCAGCATCTGCCGGTCCCGGGCTGCCTTCATGGCTTCCATGACATTGGCGGAATTGCCGCTGGTGGAAATGGCCAGCAGGATGTCTCCCTGCTGACCCAGGGCGCTGACCTGCTTGGAAAAGATTTCATTGTAATCGTAGTCATTGGCGATGGCTGTCAATGTCGATGAATCAGTAGTCAGGGCCAGGCCGGGCAGCCCCGGACGTTCCTTTTCAAACCGGTTCAGCAGCTCCGCCGAAAAATGCTGGGCGTCGCCGGCCGAACCGCCGTTGCCACAGCTCAGAATCTTGCCTTCCTTCAACAGGCAATTGACCATGGCCGCACCGGCGGCATGAATGGCGGCGGGCAGGACATCCGCCGCACGTTGTTTGGTGCTAATGCTTTCAGCAAAATGTGTTTCTATCTGTTCCAGTAAATCCATACTCACAACCTCGGGTATTCGACCTCTATATCGGCAATTACAGCGGCTTTCTTACTGTGTCCGGGGCTTTTTTACGCGCTGATCCCGACAGCAACAGTCCTGCAGATAGACCGCCTGGGCAGTGGAAAAGTTCAGTTCCATAGCCTATTGAAAGGCATCCTGGATCCAGTCAATTTTTTCAGCCTGCTGTAAAGGTCCGGTCTGGATGGCAAGTACATCGAAGCGTGCTGGCAACTGCTGATAGTGACTGTGTGCCGCCAGAAAGCTGGCGGCGGTCTTGCGAATCCGGTCCTGTTTGCGTCTGTCGATGGATTGCAGGGCCGTGGCATAATCTGACGCTGAGCGATACCTGACTTCCACGAACACAAGGTGCCGCCCGGGGTCGATCATTATCAAGTCGATCTCACCGAAACGGCAGCGATAATTGCGCTGCTGAAGGCGCAAGCCCTGCTGCTGAAGGTAGCGGGCTGCCTGTCGTTCTGCCTTGATACCGCGCCAGGCACGGCTGTTTGCTATGGTGAACATGGCGGGTCTTCCCTGACCAGCGGTATTCGGCTGCTATTCTCCGGGACTGCTGTCAGTCATCGGTATGACTACAGCTTCACCCTGCTCGAAACGGGCCATTTGTAATTGTCTTTGCAGGCGACGCGCCGGACTCAGGCTAAGAATGCCCGTGGCACCACGCAGGCTCTGTAATTGCCCGGAGTCAAGCTGCTGCAGGCGGGCATAGAGGCGGTAGCTGTCGATCCCCAGGGCGCGCAGGCGCTGCAGGGGGCCTTGTACCGGGCGCAGGCTGTCAGCAAAACCACTCTTCAATTCATCATTACTGAGTAGCCAGGGCTCCACTGTAAACACGATGCCATCAAGGTCCTGGTTGGCACTGCTGTTATTGAGGCCATCATAAATCGATGGCATGGAGTAAACCGGCAGGTCTTCTGCGAAGTAGAAAGCCAGGGTGGGTTTTATCTGGCGTCCCTGTCTTGGATTGGCCATCAGGAAAATAAAGTCGATATCGCTGCGTCGTCGGGGTGTGAATTCCATAGTGTTACGCGGCAGTATTTGCAGCAGGCGTTCGGCTCTGGCTTCGCTGGAATCAATGGCCATCAAACGTTTGATGACACCGGTGAAGTCACTGTCGCCAGTGAATGTACTGCGGCTAACCAGACGTCCGCCGAGCTCATTCCAGGTGTTTGAAAAGACCGCTTGCAAGCGGTCATAACTGGCGTCGGCGGGAGTCAGCAGGGCGGCATTGCGATGCCCTTGCTGCCAGGCCGCCAGAACGGCCTGGGTAATTTCATCTTCGGGGGCAAGGCCAAACTGAAACAGATTGTCCGGGCCCGCAGTCGTTGTGTCGGCATAGTTCAGGGCCAGGGTCGGAACCGGCAATTCATTCATGGCGTGCAGACGATTGACGTAATCCTTGTTCAGCGGACCAATGATCAGCTCCGCGCCATTATCAACAGCCTGGTTATAGAGGCTTTCTATGCTGCTGATGTTGCTGCTGTCGTAAACCGAGATCGAAGGCACGTCGCGGCTGATTTGCAGTGCCTGGTAATAAGCACCCAGAAATCCCTCCTGAATGGCCAGTCCGGCAGGTTGCTGCACCGGCAGGAGCAGGGCGATGTGGCGGGGGCGCTTGTCCCAGATAGAGGACAACTCCTGAAGCGGTGAAGGCAGTCTGTTCACAGCAGGATGTTGTGCCCAGATACGCTGCCACTGGTTGATGGCATCGAGTTGCCCGCGAATACTCAGTTGCTCGTTGCGTGAGACCCGGGCCAGTTCGACCCAGCCCCGGGCGGCATAGCTGGCAGAGCTGCTTGCCAGGCTGCCAAGTTCGCTGTCGCTCCGGCTTTGCAGCAACTCCCAGACTGAATCACTGATCTCGCCACTCAGTTGATCTGCTTCGGTGGCGCTGATGTAGGCATCCAGTGCGGCACTGGCCTGACCCAGGTCTCGCAGGCTGTCACCTTGCTGCTGGTAGTAACGGGCCAGTAGTTGCGGCGGAATGGTGAGATTGCTGATATCCAGAGACTGCAGGCTGCTTAGTGCACGGGCATGATCGTTGTCGGCAGCGGCTGCCTGGGCTGCGAGCAGGGCAATTTCGGTTTTCAGAATCGGGTTTTGCAGATTCCCGAAGTCAAAATCTTCCAGTTGCAGATCTGTCAGCGAATAGGCGGTTGAGTCCTCGATCTCCCGGGCCGCGAGCAGGCTGAGTTCAGCCCGGTCTGCACCATCACTGGCGATGGCTTCGGCGATTAGCGCCCCTGTCGAGTCTGGGGTAGACTCGCTGGGAAATTCATTATCGACACTTCTGCTGCCGTCGTTGCTGGCGCAGGCCGACAGAAAAAGCGTGCTGGCAAATGCCATGATTTTCAAGGGCCGGGGCAGGCCGGGACGGCGAGCTTTGCTGCCCAGCTTGGTCTGTTGCATAGGGAATCTGCTGGCTCAGGGAAGAGTTGAATACCTGCTATCAAGAGTAATACAAGTGTTGAGGCCGGGCAATTTTAGCGCCAAAAGAAATGCCCGGCAGGCAATACCCACAAGTCCATGACACCAGAAAACGCCACCCTTTATGTAATTGCAACGCCGATCGGTAATCTCGATGACATGACGGCCCGGGCCATCAGGATCCTGGGCCAGGTAGACCTGATTGCGGCCGAGGATACTCGCCACAGCAAACCACTACTGGATCATTTCGGCATTGATACAGCCTTGCGGGCCTATCACGATTTCAGCACAGAGCAGGCGGTTTCTGCCCTGGTGAGGGAGTTGCAGGCTGGTCGCTCCCTGGCGCTGATCAGTGATGCCGGGACTCCGTTGATTTCCGATCCCGGCTATACCCTGGTGAAAACAGTCAGGGAGGCGGGATTTGAGGTGATTCCGGTTCCCGGTGTCAGTGCCCTGACGACTGCCCTCAGTGTCGCGGGTATAGCCACTGACCGCTTCAGCTTTGAAGGTTTTCTGCCTGCCAAAACAGGCAGTCGTAAAAACCGGCTGGCGCAATTGCAGGCGGAGCAAAGAACTCTGGTGTTCTATGAATCGCCGCACCGGATCAGGGAATCAATTCAGGACTTTGCTGCAGTATTCGGTGCCGACCGGCGACTCTTCGTGGGGCGGGAAATGACCAAGAAATTCGAGTCCCATTTTTACGGCAGTCTGAATGATTGTCTGCATTGGCTCATTGCAGACAGTAACCAGCAACGTGGGGAATTTGTCCTGGTAGTGGCTGGCTGTAGCAGTGATGAAGTGGAAGCCGGGCGCCTGGCCAGGGCGCTGGAGTGGGTCGGCAAATTATCTGCTGACATGAGTACCCGCAAGGCGGTGTCGCTGGCCAGTGAGATTACCGGGGCCCGCAAGAACAGCGTGTACGATGCGGTTCTGAAAGCGGGCCAGGAAAATTAGCCGATTATTTGATTGTGTTGCCAGGGCGGGTGCATTAATCTTGCCGCCGAGTCAGCCGGGCAATCGCTGTCCGACCACTCAGCATCTTGCCGGTCTGGCGAGTTGCTGAGTGGTCGGATAGAGGAAAGTCCGGGCTCCGCAGAGCAGGGTGCCAGGTAACGCCTGGGGGGCGCAAGCCCACGGCCAGTGCAACAGAGAGTAGACCGCCCGCTTTTTTTGGCGGGTAAGGGTGAAAGGGTGCGGTAAGAGCGCACCGCGCGGCTGGTAACAGACCGTGGCATGGTAAACCCCACCCGGAGCAAGGCCAAATAGGAATCCGCTAGTGTGGCTCGCATTGGATTCGGGTAGGCCGCTACAGGCCTGTGGTGACGCAGGCTGCAGATGAATGATTGTCCTCGACAGAACCCGGCTTACAGGCTGGCTCACTTATCCATTTCTGGCGCAAGCATCCAGCTTGTGCTCGCCATTTCTTAATAAATCACTTTAATTTGCGCTCACAATTTCCTGAAAATATTCAGGATGGCTGGCGCATAACTGTCGACTTCCTGCTCCTTTCCCGTCTTTTAGCGGCAAGTTCCCGTAATTTCTTGAAAAAACAGGCGAATAAGTGCTTGCACTAAGGCAGGTCAATGCCTATAGTGTCCAATAGTGGAGAAAAGTGGAGAAAATTGTCTTTTGGTGGAGCCAAGTGGTTCTCCAGAGCATTCACTTCACAACTATTGGGGACAAACTCGTGTTTCGCGGCATCAATACCATTAATTTGGATGCAAAAGGGCGAATGGCACTGCCTGCGCGCTACCGTGAGCAATTGCAAAATAATTGTAACGGCCAGCTTGTCGTTACCATTGATACCAATCACCGCTGCCTGTTGCTATACCCCCTTGCCGAATGGGAACAGATCGAGCGTCAAATCGAGTCACTGCCCAGCTTCGACCCCACCTCCCAACGCGTCAAGCACCTGCTGATCGGCCATGCCAACGACCTGGAAATGGATGGCAGTGGCCGTATTCTGTTGCCGCAGGAGCTGCGCCAGTATGCCGGCCTTGAGAAGCATGTCTGTCTCATCGGTCAGGGCAAAAAGCTGGAAATCTGGGATCAAGGCAGTTGGGACGAGCAGCGCAAGCAGTGGCTGAGTGAATCCACCGCCGCTGGCGAGTTACCTGACAAGCTTCAAAATCTGGCGCTGTAGGGAGAGTCATGACTACCCCGGCCCAACACGAGACCGTACTTCTGGAGCAAGCGGTGGCAGCGCTGTCTATCAAGGCCGATGCCTGCTATGTGGATGCCACCTTTGGCCGGGGCGGCCATAGCCGCGCCATTCTCGAGCAGTTGGGACCCAACGGGCGCTTGTTGGCCTTTGACCGTGATCCCGCCGCCATTGAGGCCGCTGCCGGACTTTGCCAGTCGGATGCGCGGCTACAGGTCCGGCGTGCCCCCTTTAGTTCCCTGCAAGCTCTGGCCAGGGAGGAGGAGTTGGAAGGCAAGGTTTCCGGCATCCTGTTTGATCTGGGCGTTTCCTCACCGCAGCTGGATGATGCCGAGCGTGGCTTCAGTTTTATGCGCGACGGGCCCCTGGATATGCGCATGGACCCGGATAGCGGTATGAGTGCCGAGCAGTGGATCAATAGCGCTGGGCAGCAGGAAATTGCCGATGTCATCTACAAATATGGTGAGGAGCGACATTCCCGGCGGATGGCCAGAGCCATCGTCAATTATCGTCAGGAGCAGCGCATTACCCGCACCGGACAGTTGGCTGAGATTATCAAGCAGGCCAATCCGGCCTGGGAAAAAGACAAGCATCCGGCAACCCGTGCATTTCAGGGAATCCGCATTTTTATCAATGGCGAATTTGATGAACTGGAGCAGGCGCTGGAACAGGCTCTGACGGTGTTGGCGATTGGTGGTCGTCTGGTGGTTATCAGCTTTCACTCGCTTGAGGACCGAATAGTCAAGAAATTCATCGCCTTGCAGACTAAGGGAGATAATTTCCCCCGTGGCCTGCCGGTGACCCAGGAAATGCTGAATCCGAGATTGAAAGCCATTGGCAAGGCACAGCGGCCAACTGCCGATGAGGTCAATTTTAACCCCCGTGCCCGCAGCGCTGTTATGCGGGTTGCTGAAAAGATTGCTTGAGAAACAGATGAGCAAAAAACAGGCTGTCAAAAATCAGCAGCGCAAGTCCCTGCTTCAGCAGTCACCCCTGCTGGTGGTGTTGCGCTGGTCGGGACTTGTGAACCGCAGCTCCCTGTTGCTGTTTGTCTGTATGGCGCTGGTCCTGACCAGCGGCCTGATGGTGGTGCGTACCACACACCAGAACCGGGTAGCCTTTAATGAATTGCAACAGCTCAAGGATGAGGCCGTGCAACTGGATGTGAGCTGGGGGCAGTTGCTGATCGAGCAGAGTACTTTCGGTGTGGAGGGTCGCATCGAGCAGAAGGCGGTGGAGCAACTTGATATGCGAGTGCCGGAAGTTGCCGATATCGTCATGGTGGGCAAACATGAGTGATTCAAGAATCTCCGTACTGTTGCAACAATGGCGCCTTTATCTGGTGCTGTTCATGATGTCCCTGTGTGTGCTGGCCATTATCTGGAAGGCCAGCAGCCTGCACATCACCGAACGGGATTTTCTGCAGGGCCAGGGTGATGCCAGAACCATTCGAACGGTGCCTCTGGTGGCCAATCGCGGTTTGATTACTGACCGCAATGGTGAGCCTTTGGCGGTGAGCACGCCGGTGAAGTCCATCTGGGTGGATCCCGGTGATCTGCTGGACTCGCCGGAATCGATTCCGGTGCTGGCTGGGCAACTGGAATTAAATCCCGAAGTGCTGGCTGGCAATATTCGCAAGCATGCCAGTCGTGAATTCCTCTATGTAAAGCGTCGACTGCCTCCGGCCGATGCCGATGCCATTCTGGCTCTGGATCTGCCGGGTGTGTATGCCCAGCAGGAATACCAGCGTTTTTATCCCCAGGGTGAGGTTACTGCTCATCTGGTTGGCTTCAGCAATGTGGATGATATTGGTCAGGAAGGACTGGAGCTTACCTATGACGAGTGGCTGCGGGGTGTGCCGGGCCGACGTCAGGTGATGAAGGATCGCCGCGGTCACATCATTGAAGAGCTGAACATTTTGCAGCCGGCCCAGCCTGGCAACAGCCTTGAACTGAGTATCGATTTTCGCATCCAGAATCTGGCCTACAAGGAACTGAAAGCGGAATTCATCACCCGCCGTGCCAAAGCCGCATCGGCCGTGGTGCTGGATATTCGTACTGGTGAAGTGCTGGCCATGGTCAATCAGCCTTCCTATAACCCCCATAACCGCGCCGGTCTCACAGATTTCAGTGTGCTGCGCAACCGGGCTATTACTGATGTGTTTGAACCCGGCTCCACCATCAAGCCCTTCACCATTATCGCGGCTCTGGAGTCCGGCCTGTATACCCCGGGCACCGTCATCGAAACCGGCCCCGGCTGGATGATGATCAGTGGTGATGAGGTCAAGGATATTGCCAATTATGGCACCCTCAATCTGTCCTCGGTGATTACCAAGTCCAGCAATATTGGTACCAGCAAGATTGCTTTGAATATCGGGCCGGAGCCTATTCGCGATGTGCTGGAACGAGTCGGTTTCGGGCAGGTGCTGGGTACCGGTTTTCCCGGTGAGCGAGGCGGAGTGTTACCCAATCCGCGGCGTTGGAGCCGGATTGAAACGGCAACGCTTTCCTACGGTTACGGTCTGTCTTCCAGTGCCCTGCACCTGGCCCAGGCCTATTCTGTGATTGCCGACCGCGGTCTGCGCAAACCCGTTTCATTGTTGAAACTGGATGAGGAAGCCCTGCAAACCCTGCCCACAGAACAGGTCGTGTCAGAGCAGCATGCCGATCAGGTGCTGGCCATGTTGAAAACAGTGGTGGATGCCAGTGCCGGGGGTGCTGCGACTGATGCCAATGTGCCCTTTTATCAGGTGGCAGGAAAGACCGGTACCGCCCATGTGGTTGGTGAGTTTGGCTATGAAGAGAATCTGCACAATTCCCTGTTTGCCGGTCTGGTGCCGGCCTCGGATCCCCGTCTGGTTATTGTAGTGATCGTCAATGAACCCAAGGGTGATGAACACTATGGTGGTCAGGTGGCAGCGCCGGTCTTTTCCCGAATCGCCTCCGGCGCTATGCGAATTCTCGATGTGTCACCGGACAAGTCTGAAACCAGGCTCGAGTTGAGTGCAAAATAATGGAAACGGCTGCTGAGTCACAATCAGTTGTAAGCCTGGCAAGTTTGCTGGAGGGCTTTTCCGGCGTGCCGGAATTGTCGGGCAGCCTGGCGACTGTGACCGTCAGCGGCGTTAATCTGGACAGCCGCCTGGTACGTCCCGGAGACCTGTTTATTGCCTGTTTTGGCAAGAATCATGACGCCCGCGAATTTATTGATGATGTGGCACAGCAGGGTGTGGCGGCTGTCTTTGCCGAGTCCGGTGGTCAGTGGCAGGGCGTGCAGGAATGCCATGGTGTGCCGGTAATCGCGGTGGACAAACTGGCTGCCAGAGTCAGTGAAATCGCCGCCCGCTTCTATGCCCATCCCAGTCACAAACTGACGGTGATGGGTATTACCGGCACCAATGGCAAGACCAGTTGCAGTCAGTTTATTGCCCAGTCCCTGATGAGTCTCGGCTATCGCAGCGGCGTAATCGGCACACTGGGTTACGGTGTCTATGGTGACTTGCAGGAAACCAGTCTGACCACGCCGGACCCGGTGTTTACTCAAAAGGCGCTGGCAGAAATGGTGCATGGAGGTGTGGATCCGGTGGTAATGGAAGTTTCTTCCGTGGGCCTGCATCAAAAGCGCGTAGCATCAGTGCTGTTTGATACAGCCATCTTCACCAATATCAGTCGCGACCATCTCGATTATCACAAGAGCATGGAGCACTACGGTGCCAACAAGAAAAAGCTGTTCACCATGGACGGGCTGCGGCATGCGGTGATCAATCTCGACGATCCCTTCGCCCTGTCCATCATTAATGAGATAGCCAGCAATGTTGAAGTGTCCACCTACAGCTTGCGGAACTCGGTGGCCACGGTCCATGCGCGTGAGCTGGAGTTGACGCGCAGCGGGTATCAGGCGGAAATCGTTACCCCCATCGGTAGCGGTCGCATCGCCGGCCGGTTGCTGGGTTCCTTCAATTTTTCCAATCTGCTGGCGGTTGCGGCCAGCCTTATCAGTTATTTGCAAGATCGCAGGGAACTGGATATCAGTCAGCTGTGTGACTTGCTGTCATCCCTGCGTCCCGTGGATGGGCGCATGGATATCATCGGCGATACCGACGATATCACCGTGGTGGTTGACTATGCCCATACCCCGGACAGCCTGCAGAGTGCGCTGCAGGCACTGCGGGAACATTTTGACAGCAAAATCTGGTGCGTATTTGGTTGTGGCGGTAATCGTGATCAGGGCAAACGGCCGATGATGGGAGAAATTGCTGAAGCCTGTGCAGATCGCATCATCATCGCCGATGACAATCCGCGCAGGGAACACGGTGATGACATTGTACAGCATATTCTCAGTGGCATTGGCCAACCTGAAGCGGCGCTAGTGATCCGGGACCGGGCCGAGGCTATCGACTATGCCGTCAGCAATGCCGCAGCAGGCGATGTGGTGCTGGTGGCCGGCAAGGGCCATGAAAATTATCAGGATATCGCTGGCGAACGGAAAATATTCAGTGATGCCAGCCAGGTACGTCTGTCTATGAACCACAGAAAGCAGGCCGCCGGGGAGAAGGAATCATGATTGGTTCCATGTCACTGGCGAATCTGGCCAAGCAGTTGAATGGTCAGCTCAGCGGTGCTGATGTGTCCTTCCGCAGTCTGTCCACTGACACCCGCACTATTCATCCGGGCGACGCCTATCTGGCTCTGGTGGGTGAACGTTTTGACGGCAATGATTATGTGGACGAAGCCAAACAGCGCGGTGCAGCGGCTGCCATTGTCAGCAAGCCCCGGAAAGCAGATTTGCCGCTGTTGCAGGTAGCCGATACCCATCAGGCACTGGCACAGATCGCGCTTGAGAACCGCCTGCGCAGTGAAGCCAGGGTCATTGCCCTGACCGGTAGCCAGGGTAAAACCACGGTCAAGGAAATGCTGGCGTCGATACTGGCCAAGGCGGGTCCGACTCTCTATACCAGCGCCAATCTGAACAATACCATCGGCGTGCCCCTGACCCTGTTGCGGCTCGACAAATCACACCGCTTTGCGGTGATTGAAATGGGTGCCAATGGACAGGGTGAGATTGCCTTCAGTGTCAATGCCGCCAGGCCGAACCTGGCCCTGATTACCAATGCCAGTGATGCCCATGTCGAGGGCTTTGGCAGTCTGCAGGGTATAGTGGAAGCCAAGGGTGAGATTCTTGACGGCCTGCAGTCGGGTGGCCGGGCCCTGTTAAATGCCGATGATCCCAATGTAGGGCAATGGATCAAGCGAGCCGCGGCCCATCATGTAGTGTTGTTCAGCTATGACAACAAGTACGGGCAGGCGTCCTATTATGCTCGCAAGGTCCGTATCGGAGAACAGGGGCGGGTTGCCTTTGAATTGCAGAGTCCGCTTGGTAGTCAGGCTGTGAGTTTGCACCTGTTAGGCAAGCACAATGTCTTCAATGCAGTCGCTGCCGCCTGTGCCGCTATCGAAGCCGGCGCCAGTCTGGAGCAGGTGGCGGCCGGACTGGCTGACTGCGAAACGGTGCCGGGTCGACTGATGCCACTGCCAGGAATCCGTGGCAGCAACATCATCGATGACAGCTATAACGCCAGTCCCGCTTCCTTCTTCGCGGCCATCGATGTGTTGATGACTTTCAAGGGTAAAAAAATCCTTCTGGCGGGCGACATGAAAGAACTCGGCAGTAATTCTGCCGAGGGTCATTTTGCCGTTGGCAACTATGCCAGGGAAGCGGGTGTTGATGAACTGTGGGCAGTAGGGCAGGCAAGCCAGCAGACTGTCGCCGGTTTTGGTGGCGCCGGCAAATTGTTTGGCAGTCAGGAAGAACTAATAAAAGCAGGCAGATCAGAGGCCGATGAGAACACTGTGTTTCTCATCAAGGGCTCCCGGGGATCCCGGATGGATGTGCTGGTTGAAGCCCTGCGCGAAAAAGGAGGCGAGTAATGCTCGTTTGGCTCTCTGAATATCTCATGCAGTTCGACAGCAATTTTGCTGTCCTCCAATACATCACCGTGCGCGGAATCTTCAGTGTCCTGACCGCCCTGGGTGTTTCTCTGCTGATTGGTCCGGCGATGATTCGCAAACTCAACTACCATCAGATCGGCCAGGTGGTTCGCGATGATGGACCGGAGACCCACTTCAGCAAGGCGGGCACACCCACCATGGGTGGAGCCCTGATTCTGGTGAGTATCGCCATCAGTACCGTGCTCTGGTCAGACCTTGAGAATCACTATGTGTGGATCGTATTGCTGGTGACAGTACTGTTTGGTGCGGTTGGCTGGGTGGACGATTACCGCAAAATTTTTCATCAGAATCCGGTGGGGCTGTCGGCTCGCTGGAAGTATTTCTGGCAGTCCGTGATCGGTGCCATTGCGGCGCTGGTTCTTTATTACAGCGCTGTCAGTCCGGTGGAAACCCAGTACATCATCCCGTTCTTCAAGGATGTGGCTATCGACATGGGTATTCTCTACGTGGTGATCAGCTACTTCATGATTGTGGGTTTCAGTAATGCCGTCAATCTGACCGATGGTCTCGATGGTCTGGCCATTTTGCCAACGGTGATGGTTGGTGGGGCCCTGGGTGTGATTGCCTATCTGGCCGGGCACAGCGAGTTTTCTGCCTACCTGAATATTCCCTATGTAGTGGGCTCCGGTGAGGTGGTTATCTTCGCCGGTGCACTGGCCGGTGCCGGCCTGGGTTTTCTCTGGTTTAACACTTATCCGGCGCAGATTTTTATGGGCGATGTGGGTGCTCTGGCATTGGGAGCAGCCCTGGGTGTCATGGCGGTCGTTGCCCGACATGAAGTCGTCCTGTTCATCATGGGTGGGGTTTTTGTGATGGAAACCGCCTCGGTGATTTTGCAAGTGGCATCATTCAAGCTGACCGGCAAGCGCATTTTCCGCATGGCGCCACTGCATCATCATTTTGAACTGAAAGGCTGGCCAGAGCCCCGGGTAATTGTCCGCTTCTGGATTATTACGGTAATGCTGGTGCTGTTTGGCCTGGCGACACTGAAACTGCGCTAGCGTTGCGCCGATTGTGAATGACTTGAATGAGCAGAAACTGACAGTGGTGGTAGGGCTGGGTGCAACCGGCCTGTCCTGTGTCCGGTATCTGGTCAGTCAGAACCAGCCCTGCATGGTGGTAGACAGTCGCAGCAATCCACCCGGGCTGGAGCAACTGCGTAAAGAGTATCCGCAACTCAAAGTCGAGTTGGGTGGTTTTAACGAGACAAGCTTGTCTCAGGCAAAAGAATTGATGATGAGTCCAGGTGTGAGTTTGCAGACCAGGGAAATAGCCAGTGCCATCGCCAGCGGCGTGCCGGTGACGGGTGATATTGACCTGTTCTCCCGTCTCGCCCCTGCGCCCATCGTGGCAGTGACCGGCTCCAATGGCAAAAGCACGGTGGTTGCCCTGTTGGCCGAGATTCTGCGGGCGGCCGGATGCGAGTTTGCCGTCGGCGGCAATCTGGATTCGGAATTCGGGCAACCGGCCCTGGATCTGTTGAATGAGCCCGACAAGGATCTGTATGTGCTTGAGCTTTCCAGCTTTCAGCTGGAAACCACCGAACAGCTCGGTGCAGAGGTGGCCGTGATTCTCAATGTCAGTGAAGATCATATGGATCGCTACGCTGACATGACAGATTACCTGGCCGCGAAACGACGAATTTTTCGGGCCTGCCACAAACTGGTGCTGAACAGGGATGAAGATGTCAGTGGCATGGATGGGGATACCGCATTGCCCCGCTGGAGCTTCGGATTCGATGTGCCGGGTCAGGGTGAAGTAGGCCTGAACACGGTCTCCGGTGAGCAAACACTCTGTTTTGGGGCGGAGGCCGTGCTGGCGGTATCCGATCTGAAAATTGTCGGTCGTCACAATATTGCCAATGCCATGGCAGCGACCTGTCTGGCACTGGCGCTGGATATTGATCTGTCATCCATCCGTCAGGGCTTGCAGCGTTTTCCCGGATTGCCCCATCGCTGTCAGTGGGTGGCCTCGGTAGACGGCGTTGATTACTACAATGATTCCAAGGCCACCAATGTAGGTGCTGCCATTGCCGCGGTGCAGGGCCTTGGCGAAAAAACTGCTGGCGGTCTGCTACTGATTGCCGGCGGTGATGGCAAGGGGGCTGACTTCAGTACACTGGCACCGGTGCTGCAGCGCTGGCTCAAAGGCCTGGTTTTGATTGGCCGCGATGCCGAGCGTATTGCTGCGGTCATGGACGGCTCGGTGCCAATTCAGTTTGCCAGCGATCTGGATGTCGCGGTGCAGCAGGCTGCCAGTCTTGCTGAGTCGGGAGATGTGGTATTGCTCTCACCGGCCTGTGCCAGTCTGGATATGTTCGAGAATTTCAAACAGCGAGGCACTGCTTTTATGCAGGCAGTGACAGCATTGCAATGACCCTGGCAGCCAACAGAACAGCTTTGCAGGCGGAGCAGGGCAATAATGGCCTGAATTCGCTGTTGTTGATTGTGGTGATTCTGCTCACCACCGGTCTCTTGATGATGACCTCTGCCTCGGTAGAGGTGGCTAATTCCCTCGCCGGTGATCCGTTCTTCTATTTCAAGCGGCAGGCAATATTCGCCCTCATGGGTATTACCGGCCTGTTGATCACCCTGCACATCCCCATGGTTTTCTGGCGCCGCATGAGCTGGTTTGCCCTGATGGCTTCCTTCGCGTTGTTATTGCTGGTGCTGGTGCCGGGTATTGGCACCGTGGTCAATGGCAGTGCCCGCTGGATTGATCTGGGATTGTTTCGTCTGCAGCCATCAGAGCTGGCCAAGGTATTTATAGTCATGTACATGGCGGCCTATCTGGAGCGGCATCTGGATGAGGTGCGGGAACACTGGTCCGGCTTCCTCAAGCCCATGCTGGTGATCGGTGCAGCAGTGGTATTATTGCATCTGGAACCGGATCACGGCGCCATGGTGATTCTGCTGCTGACTGCCTTCTGCATGATTTTCCTGGCCGGGGCGAAGTTGCATCGCTTTGCCCTGCTGCTGGCAATTTGTGTGGGTGCCATTACCTTTCTGGCCATTACCAAGCCCTATGTGATTGTCCGCTTCTCATCTTTCCTGAATCCCTGGGCTGCCGAAAATGTCTATGGCGGTGGCTATCAACTGACCCAGGCCCTGATTGCCTTCGGCCGGGGCGAGTGGTTCGGGGTAGGGCTGGGTAACAGTATTCAGAAACTGTATTTCCTGCCCGAGGCCCACAATGATTTTGTATTGGCGATTATTGGTGAAGAGCTTGGCCTGGTGGGTGTGCTGTTTGTGGTGGCCCTGTTTTCACTGTTTGTATTCAAATCTTTCATGGTGGGCAGAAAAGCCCATGGCCTTGGTCAGCTTTTCAATGCCTTTGTCGCCTATGGTTTGTCGCTGGTGTTTGCCGGTCAGGCGATGATCAATATCGGTGTGAATATCGGCCTGTTGCCTACCAAGGGGCTGACCCTGCCATTTCTCAGTTATGGCGGCGCCAGTCTGATTATCAGTTGTTTTATGGCGGCCTTGCTGGTGCGTATTCAGTTTGAAGCTGACAATCCGGACCTGGCTGATGCGCCGCGGGGCAAGTGATCATGAGTGGCGACAACACCAGGGTACTGATCATGGCCGCTGGTACCGGAGGTCATGTTTTCCCGGCACTGTCCATTGCCCGCTGTCTCCAGCAAATGGGTGCCGAGGTGCACTGGCTGGCCACCCATGGCGGCATGGAAAACGAATTGCTTAAAGACACAGAATTCAATCTGCACAGGATCTCCGTCAGCGGACTCCGTGGCAGTGGTTTAAAACGCAAATTGACGGCACCTTTTATGTTGTTCAAGGCCTACAGACAGTCGATGGCAGTCATTCGCCAGTTGCAGCCCGCTTGCGTTTTGGGTATGGGCGGCTTTGTCTGTGGTCCTGCGGGACTGGCAGCAAAAATGCGCTCGATACCGCTGTTGATTCATGAGCAGAATGCCGTGGCAGGGCTGACCAACCGGCTGCTGAGTCGGCTGTCGCAAATCAATTTTGAGGCCTTCCCCAACACCTTTCCTGTATCGCCGAAGAATCAGTTCACCGGCAATCCCCTGCGTCAGGAAATCATCGCCCTGCACCAGGATAAGCGCCTGGACACAGAGCGCTATCGGCCACTGAATATTCTGGTGCTGGGGGGCAGCCAGGGAGCGACGGCAATCAACAAGGTGATTCCGGAAGTGCTGGCCAACTGGGGTGGCAACCTGCCGGCAATACTGCACCAGAGTGGTCGGCGTAACCTGGATGAAACAAGGCAACTGTATCAGTCGCTGGCTGTAGAAATGGGCGACAGATGTCGGGTAGAACCCTTTATTGAAGACATGGCAGCCGCCTATCAATGGGCTGACCTGGTCATCTGCCGCAGCGGTGCCAGCACAGTCAGTGAACTGGCGGCGGCGGGCTTGCCGGCGATTCTGGTGCCTTATCCCCATCACAAGGATCGCCAACAGTATTTCAATGCCGCCTGGATGGTGGACGCCGGTGCAGCCTGTTTGCTTGATCAGCAGGAATTCAGCGCTCGCACCGTCCTGCCGCTGCTGCGGGACTTCGATCTGCACCGGGACAAATTAGGCCATATGCAGCAGGCAGCCCATGATCTGGCTGTGGTGGATGCGGCAGAAAAAATAGCAAGGCAGTGCCTGGAGGTAGCCCATGGCTGAGTCACCCAGTATCCATGTGATTCCGGAAATGCGCCGCATCAAGTGCATACATTTTGTTGGCATCGGTGGTGCTGGTATGTGTGGTGTGGCAGAGGTATTGCTTAATCAGGGTTACCGGATTACCGGTTCGGACATCAAACGATCCAGCAATACCGATCGCCTCAAGAAAATGGGTGCCAGGATCTTTATTGGCCACGAAGCGGCCAATGTGGCCAAGGCCGATGTGGTGGTTTATTCCAGTGCCATCAACAAACGCAATCCTGAAATCCGCACTGCCATCAAGGAGTCAAAGCCTCTGATTGCCAGGGCGGAAATGCTGGCGGAGCTGATGCGCTATCGACACGCCATTGCCATTGCCGGTACCCATGGCAAAACCACCACCACCAGCCTGGTGGCCTCGGTGCTGGCGGAAGGCGGCTTTGACCCCACTTTTGTGATCGGGGGTCTGCTTAATAGTGCCGGCACCAATGCCAGGTTGGGAGAGAGCCGTTATCTGGTGGCGGAGGCCGATGAGAGCGATGCCTCTTTCATGCATCTGCAACCCATGGTGGCAGTGGTGACCAATATCGAAGCCGATCATATGAGTACCTATGAAGGTGACTTTGACCGGCTGAAAAACTATTTCGTGGAATTTTTGCACAATCTGCCGTTTTACGGCCTGGTGGTGCTTTGTATTGATGATCCGGTGGTGCGTGAAATTCTGCCGCGTATCTCCAGGCCGAAGCTGACCTATGGCTTTTCCAAAGACGCCGATTTTCGCATCAGCGATCTGCAGCAGAGTGAGGGCATGATCAGATTTGCCGTGCATCGGCCCGAGCGCAAGCGCCCGCTGAAGATCAGCCTCAACATGCCAGGCCGCCACAATGCCCTCAACGCCACGGCGGCGGTGGCGATTGCCAGCGATGAAGGGATTGCCGACAAGGCTATTCGTGAAGGTATTCGCAAGTTCTCCGGGGTTGGCAGGCGTTTCGATGTACAGGGTGAATTCCCGGTGGGCGACGGCAGTGTCATGCTGATCGATGACTATGGTCATCACCCCACCGAAGTGGCCGCGACCCTGCGAGCCCTGCGAGAAGGTTGGCCGGAGCGACGCCTGGTGATGATCTATCAGCCCCACCGCTACAGCCGTACCAAGGATCTGTATGAGGATTTCGTCGATGTGCTCACCGAAGCGGATGTGCTTTTGCTGCTGGAGGTGTACTCCGCCGGTGAAAAGAAGATCCCTGGCGCCGACTCCCGCAGCCTTTGCCGCTCGATTAGGTTGAGGGGCAAGGTTGACCCGGTTTATGTGCAAAAAGAGGCCGATGTTCGGGGAATTTTGGTCGATTTGCTGAAACCGGGTGACATCGTGCTGACCCAGGGTGCGGGCAGTGTGGGCGGGCTTGCCAAGGACCTGGCGAGCAAGGGTTTTTCGAAAGACTAATATATTGATTTTTATAGAAGATTTTCGCAAAGAGCATTAAGAATTCTGGCTATGAGAACGATAAATAGAGAGGAAATACTCGCAAAGGCGGGACATGTTCTGGTCCTCATGGGAGGGCAGTCATCGGAACGTGAAATTTCCCTGAAAAGTGGCAAGGCCGTCAGTGCAAGTCTGCAAAGACTGGGTATTGAGTTCAGCGCTATTGATGTAGGTGACGATGTCGTTGTCAGGCTGCAGCAAACGCAGCCCGATCTGGTCCTCAACATGTTGCATGGCAAGGGCGGAGAAGACGGCATCATGCAGGGCTTGCTGGAAGCCATGGGGCTGAAATACAGCGGCAGTGGTGTTCTGGCTTCGGCCCTGGCCATGGACAAGGTCAGGAGCAAGCAGCTCTGGGTCCATGCCGGTTTGAATACTGCCGAGTACAGGGTACTTAATGACGGCAGTGACTGGCAGGGCATTATTGCCAGTCTCGGCAAGGTGGTCGTGAAGCCGGTCAGCGGTGGTTCCAGTCTTGGTATTGCCATCACCGATGATGCGGGGCAATTGCGCCAGATGTATCAGGCCGCCAGGGCTTTTGATACCCAGATCATGGCAGAGCGTTATATCGCCGGTCGGGAGTTTTCCACCGGTGTGCTGGGTGAGGATTTGTTGCCAACCATTCAGCTGGAAACAGAACGGCAGTTTTTCGATTTCGAAGCCAAGTATGTAGACAAAGCCACGCGCATTATTTGTCCGGCGGAACTGGAAGCGGAGAAATTGCAGGAGCTGGAAACCCTGGTGCGACAGTCCTATGACTGCCTTGGATGTCGCGGCCTGGCAAGGGTGGATGTGATGCAGAGTGAAGCGGGGGAGTTTTTCCTGCTGGAGCTGAATACGATCCCCGGCATGACTGAGCACAGCTTCGTGCCAACATCGGCCCATCGTATCGGCATAGACTTCGATGAGCTGGTATTACGCATACTGGATTGTGAACTGAACAGATAGTACGACAGACGATGAACATGGAAACAATGTCAGGAATTCGGGCAACGCGGCCACGCCAGGTGAAGAGCAAGCGTCCGCTGCAGCCGAAAAAAAACATCAGGATCATACCGGTCTTTGCCGGCACGGTGCTGTTGAGCCTGACTGTACTTCTGGTGATGAATTTTTCCAGTGTCGCGGGATTCGTCAACCGCCCGGTCACCAAGGTGCGCATGGAAAATCAATGGCAGCAGGTTAGCGAGCAGGAAGTGAGCCGCTTGCTGGCGGCTTATCTGGGTGCCGGCTTCTTCAATTTTGAAGTGGCGGCCCTGAAAGAGGAACTGGAAACCCTGCCGTGGGTACGACAGGCGGAAGTGACCCGATTGTGGCCCGACAGTCTGTCCCTGAATTTGCAGGAAGAAATCGCCATTGCCCGCTGGGGCGAGCATGAATTGCTCAGTCAGCAGGGGCAGGCATTCAGTCCGGCCAATGCCGCTGCCATGAGCAGTCTGCCGCGTCTGGCCGGCCCGGAAGGCAGCCAGATCGATGTCATGCGTCAGTACCAGCAGCTCAATGAACTGCTGTTTCCCGCTGGCCTGCGCCTGAGCGCATTGACTCTCAGTGAGCGTGGCAGTTGGGAGTTGAGTGTTAACAATGAGATTGAAATCGCCGCAGGCAGAGAGAAGCTGGTGGAGCGAATCAATCGCTTTATTCGCTTCTATAACCAGAGCCCGGATTATGCGAAGTCGCAAATTGCCTCGGTGGATCTGCGTTACGACAACGGCCTGGCCGTGGTGAATCAGCTGCAGGAGTCGACCGAGGTAGCGGCGCGATGAACACAATGACAGAACAAACTCGGACCGCCCCGGAGGGTGGATTTTCCGGAGAGCAACAACAATGAGTGATGTGGTGAATGACAACATGATAGTCGGCCTCGATATTGGTACGTCCAAAGTCGTGGCGATTGTCGGCGAAATCAATGCAGACGGTAGCCTGGATATTGTCGGTATCGGTAGCCATCGGTCTCGCGGACTCAAGAAGGGCACGGTGGTCAATATCGAATCCACGGTGGAGTCAATTCAGCGCGCTATTGAAGAGGCGGAGTTGATGGCAGGCTGCCAGATTCAGTCTGTTTATGCTGGCATTGCCGGCAGCCATATTCGCAGCATGAATTCCCATGGCATCGTCGCCATTCGTGACGGTGAAGTGATGAAGGCCGATATCGAGCGGGTCATTGATGCAGCCCAGGCGGTGGCGATTCCTGCCGACCAGAAGGTCCTGCATATCCTGCCGCAGGAATACATCATCGATTCCCAGGAAGGGGTCAAGGAACCCCTGGGCATGTCCGGAGTTCGGCTCGAGGCCAAGGTGCATCTGGTGACCTGTGCCATCAATGCAGTCCAGAACATTGAAAAATGTATCAAACGCTGTGGCCTGGAAACCGACGAGATCATTCTCGAGCAGCTGGCTTCCAGCTATGCCGTATTGACCGAAGATGAGAAGGAACTGGGCGTTTGTCTGGTGGATATCGGCGGTGGCACCACCGATATTGCCATCTTCACCGATGGCGCTATTCGCCATACCGGTGTCATTCCCATAGCAGGAGACCAGGTCACCAACGATATTGCCATGGCTCTGCGCACGCCAACCGAGAATGCGGACGAGATCAAGATCAAATACGCCTGTGCACTGACCCAGCTTGCCAGTGCCGATGAATCCATCAAGGTGCCCAGTGTGGGCGACCGGCCACCCCGGGAATTATCCCGCCAGGCACTGGCTGAAGTGGTGGAGCCACGATACGACGAATTATTCACCCTGGTGCAGGCAGAGCTGCAGCGCAGCGGTTTTGAAAGTCTGCTTGCTGCTGGTGTGGTGCTCACAGGTGGCACCAGCAAGATGGAAGGGGTGGTGGAACTGGCCGAGGAGATATTTCACGCGCCGGTGCGCATAGGTGCGCCTCATAATGTAAATGGACTAGCCGATATTGTAAGAAACCCGATCTATTCAACTGGTGTTGGGTTACTACTGTATGGGCTTAAGCAACATCAGGAACATGATGGTGTGGACTCACGCAAAGAGCCTCAAGTGCATATTGTGGATAGAGTCAAAAGCTGGTTTCAGGGAAATTTTTAATCAACAGTATAAAACTTAATACAGTTAAGAATAGCAACATCAAGGGGGCTATATGTTTGAATT
Organism: Pseudomonadales bacterium; assembly: GCA_022763285.1. Taxonomy (GTDB): domain Bacteria; phylum Pseudomonadota; class Gammaproteobacteria; order Pseudomonadales; family Pseudohongiellaceae; genus UBA9145. The sequence continues at coordinate 68,236 of JALEHB010000252.1, forward strand.
AGTCGACAACATACCGCAGAACGCCGTCATCAAGGTGATCGGTGTCGGTGGTGGCGGTGGCAATGCCGTTCACCACATGATCTCCAATCAGGTGGATGGTGTGGATTTTGTTTGTGCCAACACCGATGCGCAGGCTCTCAGTAATCTGAAAAGCAAAACCATCCTGCAGTTGGGCAGTGCCATTACCAAGGGGCTCGGCGCCGGCGCCAATCCGGAAATCGGTCGACAGGCTGCTCTGGAAGATCGCGATGAAATTGCCGAAGTGCTGGCCGGAGCTGATATGGTCTTCATTACTGCCGGCATGGGCGGTGGTACCGGTACCGGTGCGGCGCCCATCGTGGCGGAAGTGGCCAAGGAGATGGGTATTCTGACTGTGGCAGTCGTGACCCGCCCCTTTCCCTTCGAAGGCAAGAAGCGTTCTGCCATCGCCGAGCAGGGCATTCAGTCCCTGTCGGAGAATGTAGACTCCCTGATTACCATCCCCAATGAGAAGCTGCTGGATGTGCTGGGCAAGGAATCATCCCTGCTGGAAGCTTTCAAGGCTGCCAACGATGTGTTGCTGGGTGCGGTCAAGGGTATTGCCGACCTGATCATGAATCCCGGCATGATCAATGTGGATTTCGCCGATGTGAAGACTGTTATGTCGGAAATGGGCATGGCCATGATGGGTACCGGCTGTGCCACCGGCGAAGATCGAGCTCGCGAAGCGGCAGAATCCGCGATTCGCAGCCCGCTGCTGGAAGACGTCAATCTGCAGGGTGCACGCGGCATTCTGGTGAATATCACCGCCGGCGAGAACCTGTCCCTGGGCGAATTTTCTGAAGTGGGCGATACGGTGGAAGAATTTGCGTCCGACGATGCCACGGTAGTGGTGGGTACTGTTATCGATCCGAGCCTGGAAGACGAGATTCGGGTTACGGTGGTAGCCACCGGACTGGGTGGTCAGATGCAAAAACCCACTAAAGTCGTGGATAACACTGCTCGCACCGCGGAAACGGATTACCGCCAGCTGGACAAGCCTGCAGTACTGAGAAACCGCGCCAGTGGGGCTTCGGCCGAGCGTGGCGCGGCCATGGCCAAGGCCGTGGGAGCGGAGCCGGACATGGATTACCTGGATATCCCGGCATTTCTGCGCAAGCAGGCAGACTGACAGAGGTCGGCTCCCGGGCCGACCTGATCCCGACGGCAATTTGGCGGCATGGTAAGCGCATTATTGGGAAATAGCCCCAACTCTGTTACCATGCTGCGGTTTTGCACCTGAGGCAAAGTCTTGTTGCCTGAATGCTGGTGCCGAATCTGTGAAAAGACCCGGTTGGCGGGCCCGGTAATGTCCGGGCTGATTGTAAAAACGTATAAAAATTATAAATAGTGCATAGAACTCAGTGTCTTCAAGACCCTGACTATATAAAAGAAGCAAGAAATAAGACGCGCTATCCCGGGTAATTGGTCAAGCACAGAATTCATTTTTAGGACTGGCGGAACTGAGGGGTTATTCCGTAGTCATATAAAAAAGGGCCCAAAAACAAGCTATGCTTAAGCAAAGAACCTTGAAGAATGTAATCCGGGCTACGGGTGTCGGGTTACATACCGGTGAGAAAGTCTATCTCACCCTGCGACCCGCTCCGGTGAATACCGGCATTATCTTCACCCGCGTCGATCTTGATCCAGTTGTGCAGATTGAAGCACGCGCCTCCAATGTGGGCGACACCACCCTTTCTACCTGTCTCGTCAAGGATAATGTTCGTATTTCGACAATCGAGCACCTGATGTCGGCTATGTCCGGGCTGGGCATTGATAACTGCTATGTCGATGTCAGTGCGCCGGAAGTGCCCATCATGGATGGTAGTGCCGGGCCATTTGTCTTCCTTATCCAGAGTGCGGGTATTGAAGAGCAGACTGAACTGAAAAAATTTATCAAGATCAAAAAGCCTCTCAAGCTCGAGCAGGGCGATAAATCTGTAAGCCTTGAACCATTTAACGGTTTCAAGGTGAGTTATACCCTACTGTATGACCACCCTGTGTATAAAAAATACACAAAGAGTGCCACTATCGATTTTTCCAGCACTTCCTTTGTCAAGGAAGTGAGCCGGGCCCGTACCTTCGGTTTTATGCATGAGTTCGAGGAATTGCGAAACCGGAACCTGGCACTGGGCGCCAGTATGGACAATGCCATCGCTGTAGGGGACTACAAGGTCCTCAATGAAGATGGCTTGCGCTATGAGGATGAGTTTGTAAAACACAAAATCCTCGACTCCATCGGTGATCTGTATCTGTTGGGATACAGCCTGATCGGGGAGTTCAACGGCTATAAATCTGGACATGCCCTGAATAATGCATTATTAAGGATGCTGGAAGTAAATGAAGACGCTTGGGAAATCGTCAGCTTCGACAGCGACTCCAATGTGCCGATTTCCTACATGAAACCTGTGCTGGCAGCTTGATCGGTTCCAGCCAGCACTGTCTGGCTGCATACCCACCGTTCAAGGCGTTGCAGTTTCCCGGGCCCCGAGCGTAAACAGGACTTAGCGGAAAAACGCAGAGCAACAGTTAATGAAAGTAATTCTGGTCGACCAACGTCATGGTCACACCAAAACCATTGTCCTGAAGGGCTGGCTGAAAGGCCTGCTTTCCCTGTGCCTGCTCGGCGCCCCTGTTGCTCTGGGTTATTTTGGCTATCAACTGGCCGTCTCCCAGAATGAAGGCATCTTCAGTGAAGAATCTGCGCAAAACTGGGAGCGCCAGATCAAACTGCAGGCCGAGCAGCTGGCCGAGATCAAACAGGACTCGGAGCAGCAACTCGAAGCCCTGACCCTGCGACTGGCAATGCTGCAAGCCAGACTGGTACGCCTGGACGCGGTCGGTGAGCGAATCACTTCCATCGCCAATCTCGATACCGACGAATTTGATTTCAGCCAGCCGGTCGCGGTTGGTGGCCCTGATATGGGCAATTCCCAATCTTACAGCTCTGCCGGCCTGGTGGATGCGGTCAGCCAACTGGAACAGCAATTGGAGGACCGCCAGCAACAACTGGAAATTCTTGAAGGGCTGATGGCCGAGCGCAAGATCCAGTCTGATGTGTTCATTGCCGGCCGTCCTCTGAGCCGGGGCTGGATATCTTCCCGCTTTGGTCAGCGTCCTGACCCCTTTACCGGGCGCCTCAGTTTTCACCCTGGTATCGATTTCACTACTGGCAAGTCCGGCGCCGAAATCAATACCGTGGCAGCCGGTGTCGTCACCTGGTCGGGGCCGCGTTCAGGCTATGGTCTGATGGTTGAAGTGAATCATGGCAATGGCTTTGCCACCCGCTATGCCCACGCCGAAAAACTCTTCGTGGAAGTAGGCGACATTGTCAAGAAAGGTGAGAACATCGCTTTGGTGGGCTCCACCGGCCGCAGCACCGGACCCCATGTGCATTTTGAAGTGTACAAGAATGGTCGCGTAGTAGACCCGGCTGCCTATATCCACCGCACCGCCCGATAATTCCCCTGATTGCAATTCTCCGGATTGATCGCCCTGGCGATCGAACTCTTCCTGCCCTGTGTGGCGGGTTTCATTTATTCAGCAAGTGTAATTTATGACTATTCTCAGCAAGCTGTTTGGTAGCAGCAACTCTCGCAAACTCAAGCGCATGCAGCGCACAGTCTCACTCGTCAATAACCTGGAAGACAGTTTTCAGGCACTGTCTGATGAAGAACTGAAACAGAAAACCGAAGAATTTCAGAACCGCATCGAGCAGGGTGAGGCTCTGGATGCCCTGCTTCCGGAGGCATTTGCCGCGGTGCGTGAGGCCAGTAAAAGGACCCTGGGTCTGCGTCATTTCGATGTGCAGCTCATTGGTGGCATGGTCTTGAATCAGGGCAATATCGCCGAGATGCGCACCGGTGAGGGCAAGACCCTGGTGGCCACCTTGCCGGCCTACCTCAATGCCCTGAGTGGCAAGGGCGTGCATGTGGTCACCGTCAATGAATACCTGGCTGAGCGAGACGCCAACTGGATGGCTCCCGTCTATGAGTTCCTGGGTTTAAGTGTTGGTGTGATCAAATCCGGTCAAAACCCACAGGAGAAGAAGGCGGCCTATGAGTCTTCCATCACCTATGGCACCAATAATGAATTTGGCTTTGACTACCTGCGCGACAATATGGCATTTCGTCTGGAAGACAAAATGCAGCGGGAACTCAATTTTGCCATCGTCGACGAAGTGGACTCGATCCTGATCGATGAGGCGCGAACTCCCCTGATTATCTCTGGTGCGGCGGAAGACAGTTCACAGCTCTATCTGGCCATCAACAAGCTTATTCCGCAGTTGGAGAAAGGCGAGAAGCAGGAGTTGAGCAAACTGGAGATGATGGACAAGAGTAATGTGCCACAGGAGAGTGGCCATTTTACCCTGGACGAAAAGAGTCGCCAGGTGGAACTCACCGAGTCCGGACACGAGTTTGTTGAGGACCTGCTGATCAAGCAAAAATTGTTGGACGAGGGAGAATCTCTCTACGCGGCTACCAATCTTTCCTTGCTGCATCATGTGCACGCTGGACTCAAGGCACATCACCTGTTTCATCGCGATGTGGAGTATATCGTTCAGGGTGGCCGAATTGTGCTGATCGATGAGCACACCGGTCGAACCATGGAAGGGCGGCGTTTGTCAGAAGGCCTGCACCAGGCCCTGGAAGCGAAGGAGGGAGTGGAGATCCAGAGTGAAAGTCAGACCCTGGCATCAACTACCTTTCAGAATTACTTCCGCCTGTACAACAAACTGTCCGGCATGACCGGTACTGCCGACACGGAAGCTTTCGAATTCAGCCAGATTTATGCGCTGGACGTGGTGGTGATTCCCACCAACAAGCCCATGATTCGGGACGATGCCAATGACCTCATCTACCTGACCCAGGAAGAAAAATTTGAGGCTCTGGTCAATGACATAACCGAAATCAGCAAGGCCGGTGCACCAGTGCTGGTGGGTACAGCGTCGATTGATACCTCAGAAATTCTGTCCAAATTCCTTACCAAGAACAAGATCAAGCATGAAGTGCTGAACGCCAAGTTTCATGAGAAGGAAGCTGAGATTATTGCCCAGGCAGGGCGGCCCGGTGCCGTCACCATCGCCACCAATATGGCAGGTCGGGGTACCGACATCGTGCTGGGTGGCAATTGGGAAGCCGAACTGGCAAAGATGGATGATCCCAGCAAGGAGCAGATTGAAAAGGCCAGGGCCGAATGGCAGAAACGTCACGACCAGGTACTGGAGGCCGGTGGCCTGCATATCATCGGCACCGAGCGCCATGAGTCGCGCCGTATCGATAACCAGTTGCGGGGTCGGGCCGGCCGTCAGGGCGATCCGGGTTACTCCCGTTTCTATTTGTCCATGGACGACAACCTGATGCGTATCTTCGCATCGGACGGGGTCAAGAATTTCATGCGGCGATTGGGTATGGAGCGGGGTGAGGCCATCGAACATGGCATGGTTACCCGCTCCATCGAGAAAGCCCAGCGCAAGGTGGAAGGGCGTAACTTCGATATTCGCAAGCAGTTGCTTGAGTACGATAATGTCGCCAATGACCAGCGTACAATCATCTATCGCCAGCGCAATGAACTGATGGCCCGGGATGATATTTCCGATCTGCTGGAAGAAATGCGCGAGGAAGTGGTGGAGCAACTGGTGGATGAATATATTCCTCCCCAGTCAGTGCCGGAACAGTGGGATATCGCCGGTCTGGAAGCGGCTATCGAAACAGAGTTTGGTAGTCAGCAGCCGATTCAGCAATGGCTGGACGAAGACGATCAGCTCTTCGAAGACGACCTGAAGCGCAAGATTTATGACATTCTCACCAAAGAGTACGAAGAAAAGTCGGCCCTGGTGGGCGACAAGATGCGGGCCTTTGAGAAGCAACTTACGCTGCAGATTCTGGATAATCTCTGGAAGGAGCATCTGGCAACCATGGATCATCTGCGTCAGGGTATTTTTCTGCGCAGTTATGGTGGCAAGAATCCCCGTCAGGAGTACAAGCGCGAAGCTTTTGCACTTTTTACCGAGCTGCTGGCCAGTCTGCAGCGTGAAGTGATCAAGGTGCTCAGTCATGTGAAGATTCGCCAGGAAGACGCCGCAGATGCGATCGAGCGCAAGCGGGAAGAGGAGAAGGCTCGGGCCAGGATGAATTTCCAGCACCAGAATGTGTCTTCCCTGGCTGGCGGTGAACAGCCGGCAGAGCCCGGGCAGGCCCAGGAACAAGGGCAGGGTCAGGGTCGCCAGACGCCTTTCGTCAGGGACGTGCCCAAGGTCGGTCGCAATGATCCCTGCCCCTGTGGCTCGGGCAAGAAGTACAAGGTATGTCACGGCAAGATAGCCTAGAGAGCTTGGCAAAGGATGGATCAGGAAAACAATGAGTGTAGGTGAAGACAAGCCGGTTCAGTGCCGGCCGGTTGCCGGGCTGCGCCTGTCGGCCAGTAAGGCAGCTATCCGCTATCCCGACAGGCTGGATCTGGTGTTGATGGAACTGGCCGCCGGTACCCAACTGGCCGGAGTGTTTACCCGCAACGCCTTCTGTGCGGCCCCGGTGCTTGTGGCCAAAGAGCATCTGGCTGCGATGACAGCTGAAAACGGCAGCAACAGTTATCTGCTCACCAATACCGGCAATGCCAATGCCGGAACCGGGCAGGCTGGCGTCGATGCGGCGCGAGCCTGCTGTCAGGCGCTGGCAGAACTAACCGGAGTCGAGGCCAGCAGCGTACTGCCCTTTTCCACCGGTGTCATTGGTGAGTTGCTGCCGGCAGACAGACTCATCGGGGCCTTGCCGGCTGCACTGGCATCACTGGATACCAATAACTGGGAATCCGCTGCCCGGGGCATCATGACCACGGATACCCGACCCAAGAGCAGTTCGGTGGAGGTGATCCTGTCATCTGGCCCGGTAGTCATCAGCGGTATTGCGAAGGGTGCGGGCATGATCAAGCCCAATATGGCTACCATGCTGGCCTATGTCTTTACCGATGCGAAAATTGACAAAGAGTTGCTGGACCAATTGCTGCTTGCTGCCGTGAATCAATCATTCAATCGCATCACGGTGGATGGTGATACCTCCACCAATGATTGCTGCATCCTGGCTGCCACTGCTCAGTCCGGGGTTTCAGTTGAAGCCAGCAATCAGGGAGACCTGGATACTTTTGGCAAGGCCTTGAATGAGCTCTGCCAGGATCTCGCAACCCAGCTGATCAGGGATGCCGAAGGCGCCAGTAAATTCATCAGTATAGAAGTCTCCGGTGGCAAGGATAGCCAGGAGTGTTTGCAGGTGGCCTATTGCGTGGCTGAGTCGCCGTTGGTGAAGACCGCTTTTTTCGCCTCGGATCCCAATTGGGGGCGAATTCTTGCCGCCATCGGCCGCGCCGGTATCGAGGCATTGCAGCTGGACAAGGTGCAGATTCGCCTCGGCTCGGTCCTGTTGGTGGAAAGCGGCGGCCTGTCTGCCAGTTATGCCGAGGAACAGGGGCAGGCGGAAATGGACAAGGAGTGCATCACCATCCAGATCGAATTGAACCGCGGAGCAGCCAGAGAAACTGTCTGGACCTCGGATCTTTCCCAT
>JALEHB010000028.1 GCA_022763285.1 Pseudomonadales bacterium
CGAACATAGACCGGGGCACCGAAGATATCCAGGGCCCGATTGACGATATCGATGGCACGGTCCACACCGGCACAGAATCCCCGGGGATTGGCCAGACGGATACTGATTTCGTCCTTCACTGTCTTGTTGATGGCTTCACTGCTCATGGTTGCATTGTAACGCGTCCGGGGGCGCCGGGTTCAAGCATTGCTTCAGAGTTTGACCTGCACCGGCTCTTCCTCCGGGGGCAGGACCGAGACGATGCGAAACCGAAAACGGATGTCCTTGCCCGCCAACGGATGATTGAAATCCACGGTCACCGTGGCCGGGGTGATCTCTTGCACCACGCCGGGCAATTCAAAACCGGCGGGGTCCTTGAAGGAAACCACGCTGCCCACCTCGGTGGGCAATACCTCATCGGCCAGCAGATGGGCAAACTTGTCCCGGGAAAACTGCTGCCGGTTTTTCGGGTTCACTTCACCAAAGGCCTGCTCCGCCGGCAGCAGCACTTCGGCTTCCTGACCAGCCACATGACCCAGCAACCGGGCTTCGAAGCCCGGCAGCATATTGCCATCCCCCAGTTTGAAACTGGCCGGGCTGGCCTCGAAATTGGAATCGATCTGCTGACCATCGGTCAGGGCCAGGGAGAAAAACAGACTCACCCGGGAGCCGGCTTCGATAGGCGTGTCAGCACTCATGGCAAACCCCTGGCTCAGGCGAAGCGACGCTGCTCGCCCTCGCCTTCTACATTCTCGATACAGCGAGCACACAGACCGGGATGTCCGGCATGTTCGCCCACATCGGGTCGGTGGTGCCAGCAACGTTCACACTTATTGTAGTCAGAGGCACTGACTTTCAGTTTCAGACCCGGCACTTCGCTGTCCACGGCCCCGGCATCGGCCGCATCGGAGTCATGAATGCTGGCCCTGGATACGATCAGGACAAAACGCAATTCTTCGGCCAATCGCGCCAGATTCGCGGCCAGATCGGCCTCACAATACAAGTCCACTTCGGCACTGAGACCGGAGCCCACCAGCTTCTCAGCCCGCTTGGCTTCCAGTTCCTTGTTGACGGCAGATTTCACCGCCATCAGCTGCTGCCAGAAACTGTCGGAGAAGTCCCCGGATTCCGGCAACAGTGCCGGTGCCTCATCAAAATTGCTGAGAAATACCGACTCGGCACGCTCACCGGGAATGTTCTGCCAGATCTCGTCGGCGGTGAAGCTCAGGATCGGCGCAATCATGCGACTGAACATCTCCAGAATATGGTACATGGCAGTCTGGGTGGAGCGCCGGGCTGCACTGTCTGCACGGGTGGTGTACTGGCGATCCTTGATCACATCCAGATAAAAGCCACCCAGCTCGATGACACAGAAATTGTGCAGCTTCTGATAGACATTGAGAAAACTGTAGTCATGGTAATGGGCGATGATTTCTTCCTGTAGCAACTGACAGCGACGCAGAATCCAGTAATCCAGCGCCAGCATTTCCGACGGCGGCAGGGAATCGTTGGCCGGGTCAAAACCATTCAGGTTGGACAGCATGAAACGGGACGTGTTGCGAATGCGACGATAGGCGTCCGCCACCCGCTTGAAGATTTCGTCGGAGACAGTCATCTCACCGCGATAGTCGGTGGCTGCCACCCACAGACGCAGGACATCGGCTCCATACTGCTGGAAGATCTTCGCCGGCGCCACGGTGTTGCCCAGGGACTTGGACATCTTGCGCCCTTCGGCATCCACAAAAAAACCATGGGTCAGCACCTGCTTGTAGGGTGCAGTGCCGTGCATGGCGATGGCGGTTTTCAGGGAGGACTGAAACCAGCCACGGTGCTGGTCAGAACCTTCCAGATACAGGTCAGCCGGATAGCTCAACTCTTCCCGACGTTCCACCACCGAGTAATGAGTCACACCGGAGTCGAACCAGACATCGAGGGTGTCATTGACCTTCTCATAGTCTGCCGCTTCCTCACCCAGCAACTCCTGCGGTTCCAGTTCAAACCAGGCCTCGATCCCTTCCTGCTCGATACGCTCGGCCACCTGCTCGAAAATCTCGCTGCTACGAGGATGCAGTGCCTGAGTCTCCCGATGGACGAAAAGGGTAATAGGCACGCCCCAGGTTCGCTGTCTGGACACACACCAGTCGGGGCTGCCCTTGAGCATCAATTCAATACGCGCCTGACCCCAGTCGGGAATCCACTGCACAGACTTGACTGCCTCCAGGGCCGCATCCTGCAGGCCTTTTTCCTGCATGCTGATAAACCACTGTGGCGTAGCCCGATAGATCAGCGGCGTTTTGGTGCGCCAGCAATGGGCATAGCTATGGGTGATCTTGTCCACCGCCACCAGGGCCTTGTTGGCCTTCAGGCGTTCGATGATCTTTTCATCCACCTTGTAAACATGCTCACCGGCAAATTCACCGGCCGCATCAATAAAGACGCCATTTTCATCAACCAGATTCAGCGTGCCGAGGCCATACTGACGACCCGCATTGAAATCATCCACACCGTGGTCAGGTGCAGTATGCACCGCTCCGGTACCGGCCTCGGTGGTGACATGCTCACCAAGAATTAGTGGCACATGGCGCTCTGCAAAGGGGTGTTTGAGCAGCTGGTTTTCCAGTGAGGCACCCTTGGCCTCGGCGATGATCTCAAAATCCTCGCAGCCATAGCGCTGCATGATGTTGTCCACCATGTCTTTGGCCAGCACCAGCAATTCAGGCCCCTGTTCCAGCTCACAGCGCAGCAGGGCATAGTCCAGCTCGCCATGCAGGCAGACCGCCTGATTGGATGGCAGGGTCCAGGGGGTAGTGGTCCAGATCACCACCGATACCGGCAGCTCCTGCTCCGCCAGCGAGGCACTGAAAGTGGCCAGGAAAGTCTTCGGGTCCTGCGCCGCAAAGCGCACATCGATGGCCCAGGACTGCTTGTCCTGGTATTCCACTTCCGCTTCGGCCAGTGCCGAGGCGCCAACCACACTCCAGTAGACCGGCTTGTAGCCTTTCACCAGATGGCCATTGGCGGCAATCTTGCCGAGGGCACGGACAATATCGGCCTCGGTCTGGTAATTCATGGTCAGGTAGGGATTGTCCCAGTCACCCAACACCCCGAGACGGATAAAGCCCTGCTTCTGGATATCCACCTGTTTGGCGGCGTACTCGCGGCAGGCCTTGCGGAATTCGGCATGGCTGATTTTCTGACCGGCCTTGCCCTTCTTCTTTTCCACATTGTGCTCGATAGGCAGGCCGTGACAATCCCAGCCGGGAATATAAGGCGCATCGAAACCACTGAGCTGGCGACTCTTGACGACAATGTCCTTGAGAGTCTTGTTAATGGCGTGACCCAGGTGCAGCTCTCCATTGGCATAGGGAGGGCCGTCGTGAAGAATGAATTTGGGTTTGCCGGTATTCTTCTCGCCAATGCGGCGATAGAGATCCATGGCATTCCACCTTTCCAGCATGGCCGGTTCCCGCTGGGCCAGATTGGCCTTCATGGGAAAATCGGTGTGGGGCAAATTCAGGGTTGCTTTGTAGTCACTCATGTCGATTGTCTCAGTGGCATTTACTGCGCCAGTACCTCACGGACCTGACGAACATCGGCACTGATCTGCTGCTTCAGGGCATCCAGGCCATCAAATTTAACTTCCTCGCGGATCTTGCATCTGAATATCACTTCGATGGTCTTGCCGTAAAGGTCTTCATCGAAATCAAGAATATGGGCTTCCAGCAATGCCTCACCACTTTCTGCGACGGTGGGCCGATAGCCGATGTTCACAGCCGCCGGCCGGTACTGGTCAGCCAGCCGCACCTGGCAGGCATAAACGCCGTGCAGGGGAATCCGGTGACGGTGGGGATTGATATTACAAGTGGGAAAACCGAGATCGGTGCCCAGCTGTTTACCCCTGACCACTTCCCCTTTCATTGAATAGGGCCGGCCCAGCAATTGCTCAACCAGATCGAAATTGGCCGCCGCCAGTTGCTCACGGATATAGGTGCTGCTAATGCGCTGGCCATTGTATTCATAGGCCATGGTTTCCTGCACTGCAAATCCCAGTTCGGCGCCGCTGGCCTCCAGCATGGCATAGTCTCCGCGGCGCTGGTGGCCGAAACGGAAATCATTACCAACAATGAAACACTTCACCCCCAGACCATCCACCAGTATCTGCTGGATATAGTCTTCGGCACTGAGCTGGCTGATGCCCTGATCGAAATTGAGCTGAAAAACATAATCGATACCAAAGCTCTCCAACAGCTCCAGCTTCTCCCGCAGGGTAGTCAGGCGTGCCGGGCAGGAATTGGCATCGCCAGCGAAGAATTCTTCCGGATGCGGTTCCAGCAGAATCACCAAAGACGGCAGCTCCCGCTGCTCGGCTTCGGCCTTGAGCTGGTCCAGAATGAGCTGATGGCCCAGATGAACCCCATCAAACTTGCCGATGGTGGCAACACAATTCTGCTCCAGCTGCGAAAAGCGCTGGGGTTCGGTAAAGATAATCATGGCGTGGGTGGCATTGATAAAAGCGCGTGATTATACGCCTTTTCGCCATTGTGTGCAGGCCAGCAGCCTTGTTGCACACTAGGATGCGGGGGAATCGTCCCCGGCACCGGGTTCTTCAGCCCGGGTGGCGGCGCGCCAGGCCAGCAGGCCCTTGCGGAACAGGATGCGCGACAGGGCCGCCAGAAAGATGATCAATACACCCTGGCCAATCATCACATTGACCACAGAAATGGAATTTTCCTGATTGGAAGAAATCAGAACCACGTTGACCACGGTGGCGACGGTAGCCACTGCCAGCAAAGCCGACAGTAGCAATTGAAGTGCTGCAATGAATTTGTTCATGGGCAAATTATAGGTGGCTTGTGCCCTGCCCGGCAAATCCTCAGGCGGAATCCTTGAGATCCGCCTGCTCAAGCTGGTGATAGGCCTGGAAGTGGGCCAGTCCTTCGGCCCCGAGAAAACGCTTCAGGGTCTTGGCCTCGGTCTTGCGCACATCCACCACGATCAAGCCTTCCAGCGATTCATTGAAGCCGGCATGGATATTGAAGCACACCAGGCGCCCGTTGAGAGACAGGTAGTGTCGCAGCAGCACCGGCACCGCCTTGCCCGGATCACAGCGACCGATCAGTTTACCGAGCATTTTCACATTGGCCAGTTCCGCCAACATCTTGCCGCTCCAGATCCGGTTCTGAACCCGGTGCGGGGTCAGGGGCTGCACCAGCTCGGCAAATTCCCGGGCACGGAAATTGGTGAGCATGGTATCCGCAATCAGGGAACGGGCCAGGTCACTGTATTCGCGCGAGATACTCACCGAACCAAACAGGGTGTGGTACTGGGGTCGATCCACCAGAATCCTGCCGATGCCGCGCCATAACAGATTCAGGGAAACCGGCCGGCGCTGATAGTCGGGATGGATGAAGGAACGCCCCATTTCGATGGCAGAACCCAGCTTGCGGATAAACCCCTCATCATAGCGATACAGGGACCGGGTATAGAGACCCTCGACACCCAGTTTGGCTACAATTTCATCCACAAGGCCGACCCGGTAGGCGCCAGCGATACATTGCTCGGCCTTGTCCCACAGGAAAAGATGCAGGTAATGGGGGTCAAACTGGTCAGAATCACGGCTCAGGCCAGTGCCCTCGCCCACAGCGCGGAAGGTAATCTCCCGGGCGATGGCAATCTGCTCCATGATCGCCCCGAGCTCATCGAAGGGGGCGCAATAGACATCAAACTCCTCGTGTTCAACCAGCTTGAAGGGCTCCAGTCGCACCAGGGCCTGCTCAACTTCACTGGCAGTGGCCTGGGGATCGAGTTCATCAATGCCTTGCAGGTCCGCCTTGGGCTGCAGCTCAAAAGTTTCCGCCAGGGCATCGGTGCTGACCCGCAAATACTCGGTGACCGCCTGGGGACTTTTCAGCAGACGTAATTCCTGGGCAGGAATCGGACGCCCCAGCTTCAAAGGCAGGGTGTAGCCCTGTTTATTGGCCAGTTGCCGGGGCAACAACAGCGTGCGCAGGCGGGGGTGGATCATGCCGGCGGCGTAAAAATAGCGACTGTTTTTGCCCGCCACATGCACCGGCACCGTGGTGCACTGGTAGCGCTTGAGCAACTGGCCAGCCAGGCGATTCCATTCCCGATCCTGAATGCGCTGATGCTCACGCTCCCAGGCGGAAACCATGCCTGCCGGAAATAACAGGATGGCACCGTCATTCTTCAAATGGGCATGGACCTGCTTGATGCCAGCCACATTGCCCGCCGCTGCCTTGCTGGACAGCACATTGACGCCGATAAACATGGGAGCCAGTTCAGGAATCAGCCGCAAAAGCTCATTGGTGAGCACTTTCACATCGGGCCGCACACGGGCAATTTCCAGCGCAATCGCCATGCCTTCCAGACCACCGAGAGGATGGTTGGCAACAATCAGGACCGGACCGCTGGCAGGGATCTCCTCAAGATACTCCCGGTTCTCCACCTCGATGGTGACCCCAAGGGCATCCAGTGCATAGTCGAGGAAATCCACCGGCGACAAACCCAGGGGGCGGGCATCATAAATCTTTCCAAGGGGGCTAAGGCCCAGGGCGCGTTCCAGCGTGGCGGCCAGAAACCGGGGCTTGACGGGCAGTCGGCAAGGATTAGTCATTCTGCGGATAGTGCTTTGTCAGTTCTTGTTCATGGCGCCAGGCACGATAGAGAGCCTTGATGCCGGGCGTTTTATGTCCGCGTCTGCGATTGGCGTCGCCAAGTTTAAACAGCGTTCGGTATTGCTGCAACAGCGTGGCCTGGGCCTGAACAAGGCCGGCGTTGCGATCCCAGATATTGATGGACTCGGAACTGGCACCGTTAATTTCAATAATCTGCAAATCCCTGCCGGCACGAAGGCTGTCGATATCCTTGAACTTGATATCGAGGCGGCCGTAATAAAAGCCGGGAATATCCTCAAATATGCTGTCCAGGGCCGCCACCAGCCGCGAATCAATATACTCACACCCGTCCCTGAACACCGCACCCCGGCAATGACTGGCAGAAAACACTAGCCGCCAGGGCTGTCCGGCCGGGATCACCGTCTGCCAGTTATCCCGGTGGCGCCCGGCATAGAGGTGCTCAAGGTCGCGGGCGCGCGGGTCATCAGCAATCAACTGGCCCAGACTGCGCTGCCCGTCCCCGACCACAAAAGGCGTGTACTTCAGGGTCAGGGAGGTAATGCTGCCGGACTCTGCGCCGGGATAACGCACATAGAACACCCCGGCCTCGGCCTCGAAATCACTGAGTGCCTGCAACTGGATGCGGCCATCCCGGGGAAAATTCTCGACATAGGCCAGCAATTCATCCTTGTCCGCCAGCAACTTCACCCCGGCGCCGCGGCAACCAATATCGGGTTTCGCCACCAGCGGAAAGCTGAAGCCCCGCTCCTGCATTTCTGCCATGATGGCAGCTCTCTGCTCAAGGCCTGACTGGCCGCTGACAGTCCACACAAACCAGGGCAGGATCCACTGCCGGGCATAGTCACCGGCCACCTCAAACACATGACTCTTGGCCACCCCCACCATGCCTGACAGGGGAATGGCCGGATTGGCTATCAGTGGCAGGGTCAGGGAGCGATAACGGCATGCAAGCAACAACCACTGCAGCGCCACAGGGAGGTACATCAACCACAGTGGCCAGAATTCAAAAAAGGAGGTGCTGCGACCTTGTTGATCCAGAGGCGGCATGCCCGGTGGCACATAGCTGGCTTGAGACTGATTGTTATTGGACATGTTCGACCGACATGATTTGAAGCTTCCCTTGCTGTCGATTGTAGACCCGATAAGCAGGCAATACATTCCTTCAGTGACCGGCAGTCTGGC
>JALEHB010000029.1 GCA_022763285.1 Pseudomonadales bacterium
CCCGGTCTGACCGGGACACAAAAAGAGCAATGCCAGAATCTGCAGCCTCTGCAGAATCAGGCGGGCACAAAAAAGCCGCGACGGGCGCGGCTCTTGAGACAGTGTTAGACTAATCGATAAAACAGCCCGCCGTCAACAAACTCCACGGCCACTGGAGAACCTGAGCATGTACCTCGCCGCGCTTGTAATTCCGGTACCCGAAGAAAATGTCAGCGCCTATCAGGACTGGGCCAAAATGAGCGCCGCGATATTCAAGCGCTATGGCTGCCTGGAAGTGCAGGATGGCTGGGATGACCTGGTCAGTCGCGGCAAGCACACCGACATGTACCGGGCGGTCGCCGCCAAAGACAATGAAAAGATCGCCATCTCTATCCAGATCTGGCCGGACCGCGACACCTTTTTCGCCTCGGAGGAGAAGATGCACGAAGACGGTGCCCTGGATTATGAAGGTGAGCCACCCTTTGATCCCGCCAGGCTGATCCACGGTTGTTTCAGCTCTTTGTTCGATTTGCCCGATCAGCCGGCCGGGAAACAAATATGAGTCCAGATCTGGAAGACTATCTCGCCAGTATCGACAAGCCCAACCGCCGCAAGGACTGCGAGCGTCTGCTAAAGATCATGACAGAAGAGTCGGGCTATGAACCTTATCTGTCCCGCGACATGGTCTGCTTTGGCAGCTATCACTACAAATATGCCAGCGGTCATGAAGGCGACTTCATGGTGACCGGCTTCGCCTCCCGGGCCCGGAATATTTCCATTTACATCTTGCCCGGCTTTGCTGATTTCGCCGATGAACTTGCCCAGTTGGGCAAGCACAAGACAGCCAGGACTTGTCTCACTATCAAGACCCTGGCGGATATCGATGAAAAGGTGTTGCGAGAACTGATCCGGAAGTCGGTCAGAACCATGCAAGCGCGTTATGATTGCACAGCCTGATACCCATACCTTGATACCACACCCTGATAGCACACCCTGATACCACAGCAGGCTCTGACCGGCACAGTCCCCGGTACTGGCAAACAGTCGAACAAAGCTGCCCTGGAATCTGCTACCCTAGTGCCCATGATTGACATTCTGGCCACCTTTATCTTCTTCTTCGCAGTCATCGACCCGATTGGCACGGTACCGGTCTATATTGCTGTAACCAATGATGCCGATGCGCAGGCCCGGCGTCGTATTGCCTATATCTCAGCCATTGCCGCCGCTGCTGTGCTGCTGTTTTTCGTGATCGCCGGGGAATTGATTCTCACCGCCATGAAGATTCCGCTGGAAGCCTTCCAGATCGCCGGTGGTATTGTGCTGTTTCTGTTTGCCTTGACCATGATCTTTGGGGAAAGCAAACCGGAGCAAGAGTCCCGTTTTCTGGAAGACCATGATCAGACTGCCATCTTTCCCCTGGCCATGCCCTCCATCGCCAGCCCGGGGGCCATGTTGGGGGCGGTGTTGCTGACAGAGAATTCACGCTTTAATCTGTTCGAGCAATTTCTGACCGTACTGGTGATGTTCAGTGTGATTGTGGTGGCGCTGTTATTGATGCTGCTGGCCACTCATATACATCGCTTTATTGGCAATGCCGGCGCCAGCGTGATCAGCCGGGTAATGGGTTTTATACTCACTGCTGTGGCCACCACCCAGGCCCTGGCAGGAATCGAAGGCTATTTTAATCTCTAGCTCTGCCTGAGCCCGCTCGGGGCTGTGGCATCTCGACGGGGACGACCCCGTTTGTCTGGTTTGTGCAGGGACGACCTTGCAGTTTCAATGAAAGGATTTGAACGATGAACTGGATACTCTTGATACTGGCTGGATGTTTCGAAATCGCCTGGGCCGTGGGCCTGAAATACAGCGACGGATTCAGCCGCCTCGTCCCTGCTACACTGACCCTGCTCTCCATGCTGATCAGTATTTATCTGTTAAGCCTGGCACTTCGCAGCATCCCCCTGGGAACCGGCTATGGCGTCTGGGTGGGCATTGGCGCCATAGGCACGGCGCTGGCAGGAGTACTGCTCTTCAATGAAAGCTGGTCCCTGTTGAAAGTGGGTAGTTTGCTGCTGGTCATCGCCGGTATCGCCGGCCTGCGTCTGGCCAGTGCCTGACCGGGGCCGGAGCCCGGGTAATGGTCAGCACGAGCTGTTGTTATGAGTTGGATAGTTATGAGTTGTGTTGTTATAAATAGGAACTGCCTGTGACCTCCACCACCATAGCCTGGCTCGCCATTGCCGTCAGTTTGTTACTGGCTTTCGGCTTTCTGACCTACAAGATTGTCATCAACCTGAAAAAACGCAATTGGCAATCTGTATTCTGGGGCAGCTGGCTGTTTGATGCCGAGCAACTCAATGCCGAGGGTCAGCAGTATCGGCGCCTGTATCTGGCGCTGATACTGGCCAGTGTGGTCTTGCTGGGCTTTTTACTGGCGCTGTAGTTAGCGCCCGGAGTGTCATGCCTGACAGGATCGGGTTGACCAGGAGAATCAGAACGCGGCCAACCTGCATACTTGTGCTTATGACGCTGACAAAGGGTTCGCTCGTGTTTAGCGGCGCTATTGCGATACACTAGCTTTCTTAAACCCACAATCTGCATGTAAGGGAGTGTTATGTCTGACCCGCAAACCGGCGAAGAACAGACCCGAGCCAGCAACGGCAGCAACAAAAGCAGGAATTCCTACATCGCGGTGGGTCTGGCCATCGGCGTGGCCATTGGCGCGGCCATGGACGCTGTGGGTCTGGGTATTGCCCTGGGCCTGTGTATCGGGGTGGCCATGAGCCAGACCGGCAAATCCGGCGATTGAATCCCCAGAACAGCCTGACAGAAATGCGCCAAACCAGTGCAGCGACAGGCCTTGCCTGCCAGTAGCACTACTCTGCCCGCCCCTGGCCCCGCTTTATTACATAATTGACCTACAAAACTCTGCCTGATCTGCTAGAATGCGCCCCTTTTTTCAACGGGCCCCAGCAGTTCCAGTCCGGCGCCCGTGTCTTGACACTGATACACCTTTACACCGACTTACCTATACACCATAGAGAAAGCAGAGACTCACGTGAAATCATTCCCGAATCCGTTTTATCGCTGGCGCCCTCACCCCTGGCATGGTCTCGATGTAGGCCCCAATGTACCGCGCAGCGTGCACGCCTTTATCGAAATCTGTCCCTTTGATCTGGTCAAATACGAAGTGGACAAGACCACCGGCTATCTGCGAGTGGATCGCCCTCACCGCACCTCGTCCCAGCACCCGACACTGTATGGCTTTATTCCCAAGACCTACTGTGGTGACCGTGTTGGCGCACTGATGGATTCCGCCAGCCGCGGTGACGGTGACCCGCTGGACATCTGTGTCATCAGCGAACGCCCCATTTCCAAAACCGAGATTATTCTCAATGCCCGCATCGTCGGTGGCCTGCCGATGCTGGACAATGACGAAGCCGACGACAAGATCATCGCAGTACTGGAAAATGACCCGCTCTGGGCCAATGTGGATGATATTGCCGACCTGCCACCCGCGCTGATCGAGCGCATGCGCCACTACTTCATGACCTACAAGCTGATGCCTGGTGAAGAAAACAAGGTGTCCATTGGTCCCGCCTATGGCTTTGAACATGCCAGAAAGGTGCTTGAAGCAGCCATGGCTGATTACGATAACGAATTCGGCGCCGATTAAAGCCAGCACTTGTTACAGAAGCGGCTGAGTAGTGCCGGGCAGTGATCCTGCCTGGCACTCGCCCACAGGGGGTGGGCAAGCAGCAACTGACCGTATCTGATCGATACGATTCAACATTTTTTGACGAGGTGACCAAAAGTCATGACTGAGTCTGTTGTTCACAATTTGCATACCCTGGTAACCAATGAGGAACCCGGTTTTTATCGCATCATCCTGAAAGGTCATGCGAGCTTTGAGGACATTATCAAGGTCAGCACCGAGGTCGCCTTGTTTCCCGACACACAGAAAGAGCTGTGGATCATCAATGAGCTGAAATTTGATTTCAGCAGTGCCGAGATTCAAAGCCTGGCGGAGATGCTCAAATCCAACCCCTACAAGCCGCAGAAAGTGGCTATCGTCACCGATAACGATCTGCTGTTTGGACTGGGACGGGTTTTTTCCAGTTACCGCGAAGACGATGTCACGACGGTACAGATTTGTCGGCGCGAAGCCGACGCCCTGGACTGGCTCGACATCGACCAGACCCTTGCCGATATCAATGAGATCAGTCACAGTCAGTGGCGGTCATTTTCCAGCAACAGCCAGGCAAGCTCCGACTAAACCGAACGTGTGGCGATTGCCGGTTCGGTACCCGCCGCCCGGGCCGAAGGCCCCAGCGCCGACAACTGCCCCACCAGTATCAGCAGCAAGGCACCCAGTGGCGTGTAGTACCAGGCCATGGTGGGCATATTGAAATTGGTGGTCAGCACGATACTCAGGGCAATGGTGAGCACCGCCCCCAGTGCCACCCCGGCAATGGTGATAAACAGATTCTCCAGCAGAAAATAGCGCAGTATTTCCGGACGCGTGGCCCCCAGGGCCCGGCGGGTCCCGATCTGTTTCTTGCGTCGGTTGATACTGAATACTGCAAGCCCCACGATACCCATACAGTTGATCACAATCAGGGTTGCCACAACCACCCGCAGGATTGTCGTCAGGGCACTGTCCACCCGGTAGGTATTGGCCCTGGTTACTTCCATGGCCTCCATATCCCGCACTACCCGATCCTGGCCTCGCTCCACCAGCATTCGCTCTACCTCGGCCATCATGCGATCCCGTTGCCCGGGTTCGGTACGGATCATGTAGCGGGAAAAGGAGTCGATGTAGTTCTCTGGCACCAACATGGATCGCTCCACTAACTGGCTGGTGGGCCAGGGTGCCTGCAGTCGATCGACTACACCCACGATCTGCACCACATCACCGCCGGGCATATACATCACTTCCCCCAGGACATCGGCCGGTGCCATGCCATCAAACAGTGACTCCACCAGCGCCCGGGTGACGACGGCCTTGTCTGCCTCGGTCGGACCCGATTCATAGCGCAGGCGCATGTCGGTTGCGGTGAAATTTTCACCGGCAATGAGATCGAGGTTGAGGGTATTCAGGCCATGCTCATCCAGTCGATAGATGGCAGTGCCGGTACTGGGACTGGTTTCATCATTGATCAGTCGCACCCCGGTGGAGGAACCGCCGCCACTAACCGGAATGGCATTGATCACCGTGGCATCGACGATACCGGGGGTCTGTCGCAACATGGCCAGATCATCGGCTGCCACAATCTCCTCATTGTAGTCATCACCGAAGCCGATCACCGTGATGTGGAAGAGATTGGATTCATCGAGACCACTGGGCCGGGCCATCAGGCGGTTGCGTTCATTGATGATGAACACCGCATTGATGATCACCGTCATGGTGAAAGCGATCTGCAAGGCTATCAATAGCGCGCCCAGCTTGTTGCGCAGCAAGGCTCTGAAAATAGGTCCGATTTCCATAAAGTATCGCCTCTTGTATGATCCGGTTTCGCCTGGTGGCTATTGGGTTTTCAGATGAATGGCAGGATTGATGTTGCAGGCGCGCCAGATGGGATAAAGCCCTGCTATCACCGTTGAGACTATGGCCAGCGCAATAGTAGTAATGACAATTGGCACGTTCAGCTGAATCCAGTCTGTCATCATCAACTCATTGCCCAGTAAGATCTTGACGCCCTCCAGACCATAGTGGGCAAGCAGCAGGCCCAGCAGGCCGCCCAGCAGGCCAATAAAACCGGCTTCGATCATGTGTTGAATAAACAGCGACCCCTTGTGGGCACCCAGGGCCTGGCGGGCACCGATTTCAGCGCTCTTGCCCAAAAATTTTGCAAGTAACAAACCGATGGTATTGAGCAGACAAACCGCCAACAGCATGGCTGCCAGCATGGACAGAATACTGGTTTCATCGGGTAGGACTTCTTCCTTGAGCAGCCACTCATTGACGTCATAGAGGGCATTATTCAGGGGACGCCCGAAACGCCCAAGAGTTTTCTGCTCCTGCACATAGCCATTGATAAAATCGAGATACTCCGCTTCCTCATTGGCATCTCTCAGCTCTACCCAGTATTGAATCCACACACATTCGGAATTCAGGAAGGCCTGGAAGCCGCTGCCGCCAATGGCGGTCCAGCAATTGGTGTTGCCGGAACGGGGTAACTCCCGCGCTACCACATGGCCCCAGGGAATATAAAGTTCTTCGCCGGAGTCAAAAGGCCCATTGTTCACATCATAGAACTTGGGCACCGGGTCCCAGCGGTCCAACACGCCAATCACCTGCCACTGCGTGCCGTCCATGGTGATGGTCTCCCCCACCGAATTGGCACCGCCAAACAGGCGCTCATTCAGATCCCGGGACAACACGGTCACCTGCTCAAGATTCGCATCCGCATCGGCGGACCAGCCAGAGCCATACTGAAACGGCACATCGAACATGGGGAAGAAATCGGCATAGGCACCACGGCCAATAAACATGAAAGGCCTCAGTTCCGGATTGTCCGGCTCGACAATGCCGGAGAATTTGGAACTGGCGGTCTGCCGCCAGGCTCGTCCGGCTTGTTGCAGGGCCATGGCATCGGTATAGGTAAGCTGCTGGGGAGGGTCGGAATCTGTGTTGGGATCCCAGTTGTCCAGTTGCACGGCAAACAACTGACTGCTCTTGTGGGGAATGGGATCACCACCCATGGTGTAGTTGAGGGTAAAGACGATCATATAGGCGGCAATGCCCACGGCAACCGCCAATACCATCAGGGAACTGAGAATGGGATTACGCCGGTAACTCAATGCTGCCAGACGCAGATAATAGAAAAACATGGCAGAGCTCTCCTCAAATGACCCCGATTGATTAACAGTCGCCTCAGGCGACGGCGCTGGCGCTGGAACTCATTTCCCCGCGGCCGTTCTCCTCATGAATCTGGCCGTCGAGGATATGAATATTGCGGCGCGATTCCCGGGCCAGCTCCTGATCATGGGTCACCATGACGATGGTGGTGCCCAGTTCATTGATTTCCTGCAGCAACTCCATGACCCCACGGGCAGTATTACTATCCAGGTTACCGGTAGGCTCATCCGCCAGCAGAAAACGGGGCGAGCCCACCAGAGCACGAGCAATGGCAACCCGTTGCTGCTGACCACCGGAAAGCTGTGAAGGCAGGTGCTTCATGCGCCCGGCCAGGCCAACCGATTCCAGCGCTTTTTCAATCAGTGGCTTTCGCTCGCTGGCCTTGAGGCCCCGGTAACGCAGGGGCACGTCCACATTGTCAAACAGATTCAGATCCGGCATCAGGTTGAAGCTCTGAAAAATAAAACCAATCTTTTCATTGCGCAGCCGCGCTCGCTTGAAGTCATTGAGCTGCGATACCTCGACACCGTCCAGCTGGTAACTGCCGGAGGTATAGGTTTCCAGCAGGCCGGCGATGTTGAGGAAGGTGGTTTTGCCGCAACCGGAAGGCCCGGTAATGGTGACAAACTCCCCTTCCTGCACACTAAGGGAAAAATCACGCAGCGCATGGGTCTGAACCAGATCGGTGCGATACACCTTGCAGATATCTATCATTTCCAACATAGCCTGACCTCTTGTTATGGCAGTGATGCTCTAGTCGTTGATCAGCAGGGTTTCGGCACTTTCAAAGGTATCGGTGCCAGAGATAATGATGGTGTCGCCGGCACTGAGGCCGTCGAGAATTTCAATACGGTTCAAACTGGTGGCCCCGGTGACAATGGCCCGCCGCCGGGCCATACCGTCTTCCACCACATAGGCCACCCGGCCATTGCCACTGTCGAAAAACTGGCCACGCGGCACCATTAACACATTGGCTTTTTCTTCCAGCAGAATGCGTGTGGTCAGTCGCTGATTCTGGCGCAGGCCCGCCGGTACCTGACCTGCAAAACGAATGCGACCTGTCACCTGGTTGTCGATGATTTCCGGAGATACCGCCACCAGAGTGGCGTCATAGATATTATTGCCAGCTCTTACTTCTGCCAGCATGCCAATGGCCAGATCGTCGGCATAGCTTTCCGAGATTTGCACTTCCACCTCGAAAGCGGTCAGGTCGACGACACTGAGAATGGGCTGGTTACGGGCCACATTGGTTTTTTGATTGACCAGCAGATTGCCCACAATGCCACTGACCGGAGACAGGATATTCAACTCCTGCACCTGACGATTGAGATCAGCCACCAGCAACTCCTGCTGGTCAACACTGAGCTGGCGGGTTTTCAGTTCGAATTCCAGTCTTTCATTATCAAGCTGGGTATCCAGCTGGGCATGTCGATGCAGTAACTCGGCGGTTTGCAAATCATCCTGGGCTTTTTCGTAATCCACTTCGATCAGGGCCCCCCGCTCGAAGGCACGCTGGGCCCGCTGCATTTCCCGCTGCGCCGCCTTCAGATCGATATTGGCGGAGTCTTCGGCCTTCTGGTTTTCCAGTTGCTGCTGGCGAGTAGTGATTTGCTGCCGCTCCAGTTCCACCTGCAGGGACAATAGGCGGGACTGTTCCTGGGCCAGCTGGCTCTCGATTTCAGGACTGTCGATACTGGCCAGCACCTGGCCTGCCTCAACACTGTCGCCGGATTCCACCGCAAAAGTCACGGTGCCGGCCTGGGAGGCATAGAGGGTGGGGCTGACCGCGGCCACTACCCTGCCCTGCACTGAGATATCCCGCACGAAATCACCGCGCTCCACCTGGGCCAGGCGCAGACGTTCCAGCGCCACCGATTGTTCCGCCTGACTCCAGCGCTGAATCAGGGGTAACGCCGCCCACAGTCCCAGACAGAGCGCCACCACCGATGCCCCCAGCAGCCACCAGAAGTTCTTGCGTGAAGGTGGCGCGATGGCGACATCCTGGGAAGAAGTATCGGAGATATTTATGCTGGCCATGGCAGTCTCGGCAGTCCCTTGCAGCCTTGTTGATTGTTATTGATACCGCTTAGACGACCAGCTTGCGAAAATGGTTACAACAAAGTCTGCCCTGATCCCGGCGCCTGGAATTGCGGATTTATCCCGCCGTCAATAAGCCCTATGATTGAAACCAGGCTCTTGAATAACGAAGCATACCGGGAGGCAAAATGCAGACAGAACGTCACGGATTGGCGATTGGCCTGGAGCGCACGGGTGAACAGATATTTCTGAGCCTGCGCGTATCGGGCAAGCTGAGTCACGCCGATTACGAGCAAATCACCCCGATGCTGGAGAGTGGCCTGAAGAGTGCCCTGGACACTATCGGTCAACCCCGAATCCGGGCCCTGGTGGATGCCACCGAACTACAGGGCTGGGAAGCCCGGGCGGCCTGGGATGACTTTCGACTTGGCCTGAAGCACGGGCGAGAATTTGAGCGAATCGCCATCGTCGGCAACAGACGCTGGCAGGAATGGGCAGCCAAAATTGCTGGCTGGTTTACAAGCGGTGATAGCCGGTTTTTTAAATCCGAGGCTGATGCCCTTCAGTGGCTACAGGAATAAACAGGCTCCCTGGCGATTGCAGGCCTGAAAGCGGCTGGAATCGCGCGACATTGGTGGCTATCTGCCTCCAAAAAGCATTGATCCTGGCATAATCACTCCTTGCCTCATGATCCCTGCTGCGAGCGCGGCCAGGCCCGAATTTGCGCTTTGTATATTTGAACGATATTTCGTTTTAATACAAAATCTTAGATAATTTTATTCAAGCTATCTGTAAATTTTTGTCAGCAGCCTGCTGAATGCAAACAGCTAAATAGAAGTTTCACTGCCTTGCCGGGTTTATCCCAGAATTTACCCAGAAACTGCTACCCCTGCGGTGTTCCACTGGTTACCATTGCTGCATCAGTCTCAAGACTGGCCAAAACCCAAGAAGCACAATAAAACGATCGCCATGGCCATCAAACAAACCCAAGCGCCCGCCAGCGCCCAATCGGCGGAGCCCAGTCTCATACAGCCCTGCCTGGGTGCACGGCTGTATGAAGACAATTACGGCAGCATTCTGCTGGGCCAGCCGCCGGAGGTGCTCAAGGGGCTGCTTCTCAATGGCGTTACCCGCTTCGACACCATCGTCCTGCCGGATGTCCGCGAGAAAGGCGGTTCCCTTACCAACAGTCTTGAGTTTCCCCTGTATTTCTTCCTGTTTGTCAGCAAAGGTCTGGCGGAAGGTCGCAAACTGAATCTGGTGGGCGAGCGCACCGCCATCAGTCATACCCTGCGCCTGCTACGTATCACCCTGCTGGGGCCTACCCGCGAAGAGCTCGATAACTGGCGCACCGAGGCTCCGTTGCGGGACGAATGGCTGGCGGCCGCCCGGGAATTGGCCCTGAAGGACAGCAATGGCGAGATCATCGCCGTCGAGGACTTCTTCAACATCCTGCCCTTCGAACAGGGCGTGGCGAAGCTCGACAAACAGACGATTCATCACTTCGACACCGACATATTCGATATCGAAGCCAGTGGCACTGTCACCCGGGTGGACCTGAACGACGACCGGCATATTGACCCGCCCTATACCGTGCAACCGGACTACGTTCCCGGTGGCCTGGTGAAAATGGGTATCGAAGTGCTGGGTGGTGCCTCCGGCTTCACGCCCGATGAACCCTGCACCGGCCTGGCCCTGTGTTATAACGGCGAATACCTGCTGATCGACTGTATTCCCTTTCTCGATCAACACCTGTTTGCCAGGGGCATCTCCAAAAACCAGATCGGCGCCCTGTTTCTGACCCATCTGCACGACGACCACTCTTCCCTGGTACCCCTGCTGATGATGCCCCAGCGGGTAGACATCATTACCACTCGGGAAATCTTCAATATGGCCATGGACAAGATTGCCTGCGGCATTGGCTGGAAACCGGAAGTGGTGCGTGAACATTTCAAGCTGGTGGAAGTGCGGCCGGGGCAACGATTCAACTATTTTGGCCTGACCATCGAGCCCCACGTGACCGTGCACAGCATTCCCACCATCGGTGCGACATTTTCCACTGTGCACAAGAGTGTGCGCCGGGAAATCTGTGTGGTGGGTGACAACCACACCATGAGTTCGGTGCGGGAGATGACCGCCCGCGGCCTGATTCGACCTTCCACCACCAATAATCTGGAACGGCTTTACAGCGATCGCTTCGCCCTGCTGGTGGCAGACGGCGGTGCCGGTGCCATTCACGGCGACCCGGCCGATGCCATTCAGTCCAGTTCCGACCGGGTGGTGTTTGTGCATGTGGAGAAACTGGCCAATGAATTTGATACCACCTTCTCCCTGGCCACCAGCGGCAAGCGCTATACCATTCTGGAGGGCGATCCGGCCATCTATACCTCCCAGATCAATCACTATCTGACCGAGTGGTTGGGCCGCCCCTTCCCCAATCGCTGGATGCGCAGTCTGCTGGCGGAAGAGGAAATACGTCGCTATAACCAGGAAGACGTGATTCTGGTTCAGGATTCCACCACCCGCGGCTATGTCTATCTTATTCTCACCGGCTATTGCGATGTGGTGCGCCACGATGGCGAACAGCTGCACTACGAGGCCAGCCT
Organism: Pseudomonadales bacterium; assembly: GCA_022763285.1. Classification (GTDB taxonomy): domain Bacteria; phylum Pseudomonadota; class Gammaproteobacteria; order Pseudomonadales; family Pseudohongiellaceae; genus UBA9145. The sequence continues at coordinate 11,482 of JALEHB010000029.1, forward strand.
GCAGGCCGGCGACATCCTCGGTGAGATGGCAGTGATTACCGGCCTGGGCACTCGCAATGCCAGCGTAATCGCCAAGACACCGGTGACCCTTTGTGTGTTCGCCGAGGAAACCTTCAAATCCTTTATTGTGGCCGAGGGTTTCCAGGACAAATTGCTGATGCAATGGTCCATGCGTCCCCTGGTATCGCGCCAGCCCCAGTTCAAGGGCCTGAGCTCCACGGTACTGGAGAAGCTCTGTAAAATGGGTGAAACCATGAATCTGGGCCCGGGCGGCAGCCTGGAATTGACCGAGGATTTCTGGTGCCTACTGGCCGATGGCGATGCCAAGATCAATGGCCAGACCATGTTCCGGGATGACGACTACGGCCGTCGCCCCTTCGCCAGTGACAACACTGGCCCCATCACCAGCCACGACGGCTGTAAACTCCTGCTGTTCAATGCGCGGCGACTGGAACGGCTGCGCCTGGAGACACCGCAGCTTAATTACATGCTGCGTAAATTGCGTATGAATCAACCCGGTGCACACGTAGACTGGCTGTTAGGTCCGGTGCGCACCGCCGACTGAATATCGGCAGGCGGCGGACATTGACTGCCGCTATTGCCTGTTATTTACACCCACTGTTTCCAGGCCCCTGATTCATCATGCTTGATCCCACTCGCACTCCGGTTGACCCAGCCTTCGATCGCTCACTGCGCCATATTCCCAGTCAGCAGATTCTTGCCCAAAATGATGCCGGGCAATCCGAGAACCGGATTCACAGTGATGCCATTGCCGCCCAATATGGTTTTGACGGCGCCCTGGTCAGTGGCGTCAATGTCTTCGGCTATATGACCCAGCCGCTGGTCAATGCCTACGGCGGCGCCTGGCTCGATGAAGGCATCATGGATGTGGTGTTCCTGAAGCCGGCCTATCAGGACAATCTGATCAATATCCGCACCGAATCATTGGGCGCCGAATCAAGCCAGCGTAACCACCTGACCTGTGCCTTCAACGAGCAAGGCAAAGTGCTGGCCAAACTGGAATCCTGGCTTCCGGCCACAATGCCTGCGGTGAGTCCCTGGCTGGACCAGGCCCTGGCGGGCGAGTCTGTTAACAGCCTCCGGGAACGGCCGGAAATCAGCTGGGAGGGTATTGAGCTCATGTCGCCCTGGCCGCTGTACCATTGGCAGCCCGATGCTGCGGATAACAACGCCCATGTGGCTGTGCAGCGGGACCGCGCCAGTGTCTATCAGGGGCCAAATGCCTACCTGCATCCCTATCTGTTGCTGGATGCCTGCAACCGCTGTCTGATGCGCCAGTTCATCATGCCGGCCTGGATCCATACCGGCAGTCAGCTGACCCTGCGCCGCCCTCTCAAGGTCGGCCAGACACTCAGCCTGTACTGCCTGCCGGTGGAGAAATGGGAACGGCGTGGGCATCAGTATCTGCGCCTCTATATCGCCATGCTCAGCGGCGGCGAAGTCGCCCTGGAAGTGAAGCACACGGCTATTTTCCGACTGGCCGGCGCCAATCCCTGATCTCCGGGGGTTCAAGTGGGCCCGAAACGTCCCTTGACTGGCACTGACGCCAGCCTTTCGAGTATAGTCAAGGCGCTGCAGGGCCGATGAATTCAGGCCTTACAAGAAGAATCAACGATTGGGACAATAATCATGCCTTTGGACATTACCTTCACACTCAGTGATCGCGACCTGGACCGCTTCAAGAATATCGTCAGCAAGGCCAGGCCCGAGTCTGGCGACCAGCAAAGCCAGGCAGAAATCGAGAAAGCTGCCTACAAGATTGTCGATGTGGCAATGAATTCCGATTTGCCCGACTTTATTGCCGACCGCCTGCTGGAGCTGAAGGTGCTGCTGGAGATGATGCGCGATGAAGAATGGGGCCTGGCGGAAAAGGAACGGGCCCGCATCATCAGTGCCATGTCCTATTTTGCCGACCCGATCGACCTGATTCCCGACCATATCCCCGGCATTGGCTTTCTCGACGATGCCATGTTCGTGGAAATCGTTATTCGCGAGTTGAGCCATGAGATCGAGGCCTATAACGAGTTCTGTGATTTCCGCAATGCCGAAGAGGCACGCCTGCGGGACGCAGGTCAGGATCCGGATGCCGACCGCGAGCAGTGGCTGGCCCCCAAGCGCAGCGAGTTGCACAATCGCCTGGCCGAGGCGCGCGGCATGCCTGGCGACGACGACTTTACCTTTCATTTCCTTTGACATGATGGCTCTGCTGAGCCATCCGCACCGATCATGACCATCAGAGACTATCAGCCCGACCGGGACAGCCAGGCTGCGCACCGCATCTGGGAGGAAACTGGCTGGATCGAGCGCAATGATGCCGAACAGGCTCGCCTGATGGACCGCTTTCTGGCCGACAGTCGCTGCCTGGTAGCGGAACTGGCCGGCCAGCCGGAATGCCTGGTGAGCTGTGGCAGCGGCGAAATGAAATACCTGGAACAGGATCTGAGCGCTTCCCTGGTGCTTGCCGTCACCACCAGCCTGGTGGCCCGCAAACGCGGCCTCGCCTCCCGCCTCACGGCCCGGGCAATCGCTAATGAAGCCCTTGCCGGGCACGCCCTGGCAGCCCTGGGGATGTTCGAGCAGGGTTATTACACCCGCCTCGGCTTTGGCAACGGCCCCTATGTCCACAGCGTCAATTTCAATCCTGCCCTGTTGCAAGTGGATCGCGTGCCAGGGGTGCCGGTGCGCCTTGGTAAACAGGACTTTGCCGCAGTCTGCCAGGCCCTGGCCAATCGCTGGCGCGGTCATGGCGGCGTCAGAATCAATCAGGCCAGCCTGTTCGAGGCGGAAATGGGCTGGACCGAGGATGCCACCGGCTTCGGTTATCACGACCAACAGGGGCAACTCAGCCATTTTATCTGGGGCAGCAACAAGGGCGAGCACGGCCCCTTTAAAATCACCTTCATGGCCTACCAGAACAGTGATCAGTTGCTGGAATTGCTGGCCCTGATCCGCAGCATGGGCAACCAGGTGCTTACCGTGAATATGATGGAACCGGCCCGGCTGCAGTTTCAGGACCTGCTCAGGGAGCCCTTCAAGGCCATGAGCAAGACCCGCGGCAGTGAGATGGCCGAGCACATCTCGGCCGAAGCCTACTGGCAATTGCGCATTCTAGACCTTCCAGCCTGCATTAGCGCCTGCCAGCTGCCAGGGCCTGAGACCCTGAGTTTCAATCTGACGCTGAATGACCCCATTAGTGACTATCTCGATGAGGACTGCCCCTGGCAGGGTGTGGGCGGCGAGTATTGCCTGCATCTGGGACAGGAGTCGGCACTGGAGTGCAGCCCCCGCCCCGGCCTGCCAACTCTTCAGGCCAGTGTAAGCGGCTTCTCCCGGCTCTGGCTGGGCGCCGTCCCGGCCACCGCCATCTCGCTGACTGGCGAATTGAAGGCCAGCCCGGCACTATTGGAGCAACTGGAGAACCGCCTGCGCCTGCCGGCTCCCCATGCCGGCATGAATTTCTGAGCCTGTTTGCACAGCGGAATATCGCCTGCCTCTCTCTTTTACCGCGCAGTGCTGATACTCTAGCCGGTTGTGACAGCAGGCTGCTCCGGCAATCCTATAAATCAGGCTAAGCATTAATGAAAGCCATTATGAATCATGAAGTTGCAAGCTTTTCTTTAAGTGACACACAAGCCCTCGCACTGGCCGACAATGGCGATACCGCCGCACTGATGGCCCAGGCCCAGGCCCTGCGTGATGCCGGCCACGGCCGGGTGATCAGCTACTCCCGCAAGGTCTTTATCCCCCTGACCCAGTTGTGCCGCGATGTCTGCCATTACTGCACCTTCGCCCGCACCCCCCGGCGCATCGAGCAGGCCTATATGCCAATCGAGGAAGTGCTGGAGCTGTGCCGCCAGGGTGCAGCCCTGGGCTGCCAGGAGGCCCTGTTTACTCTCGGCGAAAAGCCGGAACTACGCTACCGCGCAGCCCGCGAGGCACTGGCGGAAATGGGCTATGAATCCACTCTGGATTACGTCGTGGCAGCGGCGGAAGCGGTACTCAAGGAAACCGGCCTGCTGCCCCATATCAATGCCGGCAATATGACCCGCGACGAGATTGCCCGCCTGCGTCAGGTCAGCGCCTCCATGGGCATCATGCTGGAATCAGCCTCTACCCGCCTGTGTGAAAAAGGCATGCCGCACTACGGCTCACCGGACAAAGACCCGGCCACGCGCTTGCACACCATGGATCTGGCCGGTGAATTGGGCGTGCCTTTTACTACCGGCATTCTGATTGGCATCGGCGAAACCCGCCGCGAACGGATCGAATCACTACTGGCCATTCGCCAGCTACATGAGCGCCACGGTCATATCCAGGAAATCATCGTCCAGAATTTCCGCGCCAAGGCCGACACCAAGATGGCCCAGGCTCCCGAGCCGGATCTGGAGGAACTGCTCTGGTCTCTGGCCGTGGCACGCCTGATCTTTGGTCCCGACATGAATATCCAGGCACCCCCGAATCTCAGCCCCGGCGTCTTGCCCAAGCTGGTAGATGCCGGCATCAATGACTGGGGTGGTGTTTCGCCCCTGACCCCGGACCATGTCAATCCGGAAGCCCCCTGGCCCCATCTGGACAAGCTGGCGCAGGAAACTGCCGTGGCCGGCGCCTTCCTCGATCAGCGGCTGACCATTTATCCGGCCTATGCCCGGCACCATGAGCGCTGGGTGGATCAGGCACTGCACAGTGCCCTGCTCAAGCAAATGGATGCCGATGGCTTTGCCAAGCGGGATACCTGGCACTCTGGTGCCGGCAAGTCCTTGCCAGCACTGGAAGTAGATCTGGTCAGTAATGCCCGGGCCAGCGAAGGCGCCAGTGAGGAGATCAGGGAACTGGTACAGGCCTGCCTGGCCGAGCAGGCCCTGACCGAGGCGCAGATCACCACCCTGTTTCAGGCCCGTGGTGCCGACTTTGCCTATATTTGCCGGCAGGCCGATACCCTGCGCCGCCAGAAAAATGGCGAGCGGGTCAGCTATGTGGTCAATCGCAATATCAACTACACCAATGTCTGCTACTTCAAATGCCAGTTCTGCGCCTTTTCCAAGGGCAAACAGCATGAGGACCTGCGCGGCAAACCCTATGATATCAGTGCCGAGGAGATTGCCCGACGCTGCCAGGAGGCCTGGCAGCGTGGCGCTACCGAGGTCTGCATGCAGGGAGGCATACACCCGGACTACACTGGCCAGACCTATATCGACATTGTGCAAACGGTAAAAACCGCCGAACCTGACATGCATGTGCATGCCTTCTCACCGCTGGAGATATTCCAGGGCGCCGAGACTCTGGGCATCGGCCTGGAAGAGTTTCTGAGCCAACTGAGGGACGCTGGTCTGGATACCCTGCCCGGCACGGCCGCTGAAATCCTCCATGACGAGTTACGGGCCACGCTCTGCCCGGACAAGCTCAATACCAGTCAATGGTTGGAGGTAATGGAGGCGGCGCATAAGGTGGGCTTCAACACCACCGCCACCATCATGTTCGGCCATGTGGAGCAGCCCCGGCACTGGGCAGCCCATTTACTGCGTGTCCGTGAGCTACAGGCCCGCAGTGGGGGCTTCACCGAATTTGTGCCCCTGCCCTATGTACATATGGAAGCCCCGCTCTACCGTCGAGGTCTGTCCCGGCGCGGCCCCAGTTTTCGTGAATCGGTGCTGATGCATGCAGTGCCGCGACTGGTGTTCAACGGCCTGATCGACGATATCCAGACCTCCTGGGTAAAAATGGGACATGAGGGCGCTTTGCTGTGTCTGGACGCGGGAGCCAATGATCTGGGCGGCACCCTGATGAACGAGAGTATTACCCGGGCCGCTGGCGCCGGGCATGGTCAGGAGTGGGCACCACGAGACATCGAAACGGCGATCCGGTCCATTGGCCGCGAGCCCATGATGCGCAATACCCGCTACCAGAGCGTCAGCCCCGAGCGGCGTGAAGCTGCCTTTAACAACAAGCTGGAGCTGCTCGACTGTGTCCAGGAAAGTGCCGGTAAAACACATCGTAACAAAAAACTACTGGAAGTCGCCGAGCTTGGCTGATATTGATGCAACCCGGTTTTGCAGGAATCGGATATGCCAATTGGAGCGTAGCTCCTGCATCATCCGCCTTAAGGCAGCAATACAAGGAAGCCATCAGCAATGAAGATAGCCATTACCGGCGCTAACAGCAGCGTCGGCCAGATACTGCTCGGGCATCTGCTGAAGCTGGACGATGTTGAAATCGTTGCCGGCATTCGCAGTGACAAGGCCCGGGCCTCCCTGCCCCAGTCAGACAAAATCACCCCCAGCCTGATCGATTACCAGGACCCTGCCAGCCTCGAGGCTTCCATGGCTGGTTGTGACACGGTCATTCATCTGGCGGGCATCTTGATCGAATTTCGCGGCTCCAACTATGCTACCGCCAATGTGGCAGCCACCCAGGCAGTGAGCGATGCGGCCAGTAAGGCTGGCGTTGCCCATATCCTGTTTATCAGCGTCATCGGTGCCAGCCCCGATTCCGGCAACGCCTATTTCCGCTCCAAGGGAGCCGGTGAAGAGATCGTCAAGCAATCGGGCCTCAAGGCCTCAGTCATCCGTACTCCCATGTTACTGGGTCCCGGTGCCGCCGGTGCCTCGTCCCTGCTTGGCGCTGCCAGCGGTGACAAGGCCAAGGTGCTGGGTGGTGGTAATTACACCATGCGGCCACTGGATATTGATGACCTGAGTCAGGCCATCATTCATCTCTGCCAGAACCCTCCCGAGAGCACGGTGCTCCATGAACTGGTGGGTCCTGAACCAATCAGCTACCGAGACCTGATCAGTCGCACAGCCGGCAAACTCAACCGGGAGATCGAGATTGCCTCGATTCCCATCTGGACTGCCAAGCTGGGCGCCGCCATCGGCTCCATGCTCAAAGGCGGCGGTATCAGCCCCACGGTAATCGATGTCATTACCCTGGATGAGAAAGTGGCCCACAACGCCGATGGCGATCTGGGCATCAACCTGACCCCTCTTGAAAACACCCTGAATAAAATAATAACGGCGGATTCAAAATGAGTGACACCCAAAGTACCGAGACCGAACAGGCCACAGCCAGTATGGCAGATCCGGAAGAGCCGGTAGCCGGCCAGCCCAAGAAAAAGGGGCTGGCAGGACGACTGGTATTTCTGGTTATTACCGCCCTGTGTTTCGCCTACTTGTACTACCGCCTCAATGGCGCAGCAATGCGCGAAGGACTGGGCCTGGTTGAGTACATGAGCCAGGTCTTCGCCAATGTCGCCTGGCTGCCCTGGCTCGGCCTGATGATGGCCTATTCCCTGTTTTATTTTCTGATCGACACGCTGGTGGTGACCAAGGCCCTGAACTGGTTTATCGCCCCGATCAAATACAAGGATATTCTGCCGATCCGCGCCAGTGCCTATATCATCTCCATCTTCAACGAGCAGATCGGCAAAGGCGCCATGGCGTACTATTTGAACAAGCGCGACAAAATTCCCGGCTGGGAAGTTGGCTCGGTGATGTTGTTCATCATGTTCTGCGAAATCTTTTACCTGCTGATCTGGGCCAGTGTCGGCTTCATCTTCGCTGGTGCTGAATTGCCCGATGCCTTCTCGCTGTTACCCGTGATCAGTGGCGGTGCCGCGATATTTTTTATCATCTGGTATCTGTACTTCAACGGCACCCTGCTGAAGAACAACAGCTTTCGTGAGCGCCGCATTCTGCTTGCCTTTCGCAAAGCGGACATCAAGCACTATGTGATGTTCTTCCTGCTACGCTCTCCGGCACTACTGGCAGCCATTGTGGTCTATACCACGGCGCTGAATCTGTTTGGGGTAGACGCTTCTTTTTTGACCCTGCTGCCCTATCTGCCGGTAATCTTCTTTGCCGCCGCCGTGCCCACACCGATGCGGGCCGCCGCGATTACCTTCTGGGTCATCCTGTTCCCGGAGAACGAGGGACAAATGGCTGCTTTCGGTTTTGTACAGCATAACTTCTTTATTCTGTTCAATGCCGTGATCGGTCTGGTCTTCTGGCGCCGCGCGCAACGGGAACTGTTCGAGTAACAGCAAGCCATGTTGGCCAATCTGCTCACTTCTGTGCGCCTGCTGCTGATTATTCCGCTGGTCTGGGTACTGGCGGAGGCAGCAGGGCCAGACTGGCTACTGCTTCTGATCGTTATTACTGCCATTGCCAGTGACTACTTCGACGGCAAGATTGCTCGCAGTCAGGGCACTGCCTCGGCCCGAGGCATGCTGTTCGACCATGGCAGTGATTTTCTGTTTGTCACTGCCGGTCTGTTCGCCGCTGCCAGCACCGGAGCCATTGTTGTGCTGCTGCCCGTGTTGATCGTGTTTGCCTTCAGTCAGTATGTGCTGGATTCCTATTTCCTGTTTCGCCAGAAACAGCTGCGCATGAATTTCCTGGGCCGCTGGAATGGCGTGTTCTATTTTGCCCCCTTGTTACTGATCGCCCTGGCTCGTCTGCTTGGCGATCCGGTCTGGCTTTACCAGTTGGTCTACTGGTTGGCCATTGCCCTCAGCCTGTCAACCATTGCCTCCATCATCGACCGTAGCCTGGCCCCGCGCAAACTGGCTGGCTGATGGCGCTGGCGTTGCAGTCTCGCCAGCGGGCAGGCAAACTTGCCTCAATCCATTGCCGTTGCCGCTGCCAATGCGGATAAGCCGAACCGAGGAATACCCGTGAAATTTCCCTGCAAGCCCAGTCTCACTCTCAACCTGATTCCATTACTGTTCCTGCCTGTCCTGGGCAATGCCCAGTCACAGTCCCTGGTACCCATTGATGCGCCGGTGGCCGAGCGCTTTGCCGCGGTGAGCGCTGACCCGCGGGTGCAGTCCGCCCTGGCTGATATCGAGGCAAGAGAGGATGAAACCGTGCGAGAACAAATCCGCATGACGGAAATTCCAGCACCGCCTTTCATGGAAGAAGAACGGGCCGCCTATTATGTGGAGCAATTACGTGCCCGGGGTCTGAATGACGCCTATATCGACAGTGAAGGCAATGCCATCGGCATTCGCCGTGGCAGCGGAAATGGTCCGACTTTTCTCATTGCCGCCCATCTCGATACTGTCTTCCCGCCGGAAACTGATGTCACCGTGGAACTGCGCGGCGGCCGCTACTATGCCCCGGGCATTGGCGACGATACCCGGGGTCTTGCGGTACTGCTTTCTGTTATCGAAGCACTGGAGAACAGTGGTATCGACACCGTTGCTGACATCATCTTCGCCGGCAATGTCGGTGAGGAAGGCCGCGGTGACCTGCGCGGCGTCAAGGCCCTGTTTCGGGATTTTCCGGAGATCGATGGCTTCGTGTCCGTCGATGGCGTCCGTCTGCGGCGCATTACTACCGCCGGTACCGGCAGCCGCCGCTTCGAATTTCAGTTCAGCGGCCCCGGTGGTCATTCCTTTGGCGCCTTTGGCATGGCCAGCGCCATTCACGCCATGGGCCGGGCCATTGCCAAAATCGGAGAGTTCCGCACCCCGACCTATCCCAAGACCACGTTCACAGTGGGCACGGTTGACGGTGGCACTTCGGTGAACTCCATTGCCGCCGATGCGGTGTTCGCCATCGACATGCGCTCCAATGACCGCGAACAACTGGCCCTGCTGGAAGAGCGCGCCAAGGCGGCTGCCCTGGAGGCCGTGGCCGAGGAAAATGCCCGCTGGAACAATGGCGTTATCAGTGTCGATTTCCAGTTGATCGGTGACCGCCCGGTGGGACGCACCCCCACTGAGGAACCCCTGGTGCAGGCTGCCGCCCTGGCCTTTGACAGCCTGGGAATCGAACTGCAGGAACTCAGCACTTCCAGTACCGACTCCAATGTACCCATGTCTCTCGGCATTCCGGCCATTACTATTGCCGGTGGCGGCAATGGCGGCGGCGCCCATTCGCCCGATGAGTGGTTCGCTCCGACTGAGTCCTGGCTGGGACCCCAGACTGCCCTGCTGGTGGTACTGGCCATGGCCGGCATCGAAGGGGTCAGCGAACCGCTGTTGCTGGATCGGGAAAGCGGGAGCGACGCGCTGCTCTCTGACTAGTTTCTCTCTGAAAAAACAAGGGAGTCCGCAATGAAAGCCATTCTCTTTGCAGCAACGGCCAAACCCGAAGAGAGTCGATCTTTCTACTCGCAATTGCCGAGCTGCAACTTTGTGACCGACAGTCCCTATGCCCTGGTGTTCGAGATAGAGGGTACCGAGCTGCGCATTCAGAAAGTCGACGCAGTAGCACCGGCGCCCTATACCACACTGGGGTTTCAGGTGGATGATATTGCAAGGCAAATTGAATGGCTGACTGACCAGGGAATTGAACTGGCCAGATTTGATTTTCTGGAACAGGATCAATCCGGTATCTGGCACAGCCCCGACGGTGCCCGGGTAGCCTGGTTCAGGGACCCCGACGGCAATACTCTGTCACTCACCCAGTACCCCTGATTCTGCGGCCGCCGGTCGCTGACCGAAACTCAAGGGATAGAGAGTGTACAGGGCAAAAAACTCCTCCAGCCTGAAACTCTTCAGTACCTTTTCGCTATAGCCTCGCTTGCGATTGCGGAACTCATCAAAATCCTTGTAGCGCAAGCTGTGCAGGCAGTGTTTGCAAACCACAAAACCATGCTTGCTGACACTGATCTCGCCACTGGGGCGAATCTTCAATAAGTCATAGTCTTCGGCCAGACGGGTGGTTGCCAGAAACTCCAGATCCGGCTGCTCCCGTGCCGACTCCAGCAGAAAACTGCAATGAGCAACATGGTAGGTAGGGTATTCGCGGCTGTTGCGGTAATAGTTTTCATCGGGATTATAGATCAGCACCCGGCTGTTCTTGATGGCCAGAGTCTTGTCCGGCAATACCCTGATCTCTTCGAGACGCTTGAGCATGCCCCGCTCACTGAGTTCCGAGCGTTCGCTGCCGGTCAGGTGAATGGCCGGGTCGAACAGCTCGAAATAGCCCAACTGCGCCGTGTCCATTTTTTCACGCAATTGGTTGAAGGGCGTGAATTCCCGGAAGTCCAGCAGTTGCATCAGCGCAGCTCCTGCAGGATGGTGGACAGTCGGGTTTCAGCATCGGTGACCACCACAAATTCCACTCGCCGGGACAGATCGGCATCCTCGCTACCGCCGGCATCGAGAATCAGTTGCGAAGAGGACAGGCCATTGGCGGTGAGACGCTGGCGCAGCCAGTCTTTTTCATGGGCGACTGCGTCCAGATCCATGATATAACCCAGAGCCGAGCGGGTACGTTCCTGGGAAAGTGCCATGTTGCGCAGATACGCATCATCGCTGTCACTGGCCTGGGACCAGGAACTGGAAGTATGGCCTTCGATCCTGACTTCGAGAATATCCTCACGGTAATCATCGGACGACAGAATCGCCATATAACGAGGAAAGAAATCGGCCAGGATACGGGCAAAATCCGGTCGCAGTTGCGACTCCCCTTCCTCGAATAACAGATCGGTATTGGTGAAGCGCAGCCGCAGATCCTCATCCAGCTCGGCACCCCAGCGCGGCAGATCGGTGGCGAACTCCGCCAACAGATCCTGATACAACTCTTCACGCAGATCCTCATAAAGCACCACCACCTGCTCGATCTCGTCATTCTTGCGCTCAACGATGACCAGATACATCACGGCAATCAGCAGGAACAGCATCATCAGACCACTCATCAGGTCACTGACGGCAATCCAGTGCTCTTCGTTTTCGGCTTCGAGCTCGTTGCTGTGCAGTGTCATGAGCGGGTCCTGGCCGGTTTTTCCAGTTGCGCCTCAGCCAGGCTCAGCACTTCCCGCAAGCGATCCGTGAGGGGCATGTAGTCATTGACGAACTTCTCCGACAGGGCGGTAAGCTGGTAGCCGAAGGTCTGCAGGGCCTGGGTCAGCTCTTTCTCCATGGACTCATCCAGCATCTGCATCTGCTGACTGGTTTTAGCAGTCATGGCCTCGACGTGTTGCGCCAGTCCGCTGTGGGCCTCATTGACCGAACTGGCCAGTGAACGATTCACCTCTTCCACCGTGCGGGAGATGTCTTCGGCAGCCTGACTGAGAATACGGGTCACACTGGCATTGTTTTCCTCAATGCTGCCGGTGAGTTTTACCGTCAGTTCATTGACGTAGTCGCCCAGCGCCGGCAAGCCCTCACTGGCCTGTCCAACGAGGCCGGACAGCCCGGACAAATAGCCTTCCAGATTGCTGGTCTGCTGCTCCAGGCCCTTGAGCAATTCACCCAGGGAACTGGCCACGCGATTAAACTCCCGCGAGTGTTCCAGCATTTCCTCATAGGAACGGCTGGCGTGAGCGATAACATCGAGACTGGCCTGCTGGGCCTTGAGCATGTCATCCAGCTGCGCCGAATAGCTCTGCTGCCAGGCCAGCAGATGCCCGAGGGATTCGTTGAACTTGTGAAAATTCTCGCCGTACTGAACCTCGATACGGCTGTTGAATTCGCGCATCACGGTTTCAATGGCCCGGGACAGGGCCTCGGTATTGGCGCTAACCATGTCGTCGCGGTAGCGCTGATTGGACTCCAGCAGACTGGCTGCGTCGGCCCGGCTTTCTTGCCGCAGCTGCTCGAGATTCTGATTAAGTGCGACGATGGCATTATTGAGATCGGTGACAGTGGCCTGTTGCTCGGTTTGCTTGCCGGCCTGACGGATACTTTGCAGGGAATGACGCAGACGAATGCTGAGTGCCCCCAGAATCCCGGTCACCGAGGACCAGACCGCGACCCCGAGGCCATCGATCATGACCGGCACACTGGCTTCGATGTCGGCACTGTCGAATTGCATCAGGCCGAAGGCAATACCGAGAAAAGTGCCGAAAATACCAAAACTGGTGAGGATCGAGGGAGCCGACTTGACGGTCTGGGGCGAGTAGCTGGGACCATGAAACCAGACGATCAACAGCGCCATGGCGATGATCAGGGTCCAGGTAATAACCGTCAGGTCACTGAGAACTTCCATAAAGTCTTCCAAATACCGACTCTGCTCTGCCGCAGGAGCCGCGGCAGATCACGGCAAGCCGGGAATCTGGCGTTATATCACATCCCCGGCCCGGGCTTCGACCACCGCCTTCGCAGTCCTGCCAGAAGCACCAATCCAGCGGCCCGCCGGACAGCGTAGTTCTTGTAAGCCCGGGCACTGATGCTGCTACTGGCGGGCAACAGTTGAATTGCGTCGGCTTCTGCATTAGGCTCTTGGCGCCCTGACCAACCGAACCTTTTACCCTGACCGATCCACCCTGACCCATGTCCCTGAATCTCAGTCTCAGACGCGAATTTCATCTTGGCCGTTTCCATATCCGCATCAACTGGCTGCTGGCGGCCTGCGTGCTGATTACTGCCTTCACTCTGGGGCGCCTGGGACTCTGGCAACTGAACCGGGCAGCCGAAAAAGTGGAGGCCCAGGAGGAGTTGATGGCGGAGCTGCAGCAAAGCGCCCCCAATATCGAGGACATCTCCCCCAGTGAATTGGTGCCCCAGAACCCGACCCTGCAAAACCGCCACGTCACCCTGACCGGCGAATACTGGAATGAGCGCACGATTTTGCTACTGGCCGAGTTTTTCGACAGCCAGATCGGTTATGGCGTAGTCACCCCGTTTCGCCTGGCCAGTACTGGCGAGCTGGTGCTGGTAAGCCGTGGCTGGACCACCGGCATCCTGCCCCCGGACACCCCTCCCTACCTCAATCCCCATGAGGGACCGACGGAAATCTCGGCCCAGATCCATGTACCGGACCCAGACCGGCGCATTCTGTCCAGTCAGGTGGATGCCAGCCAGTGGCCACTGGAGATGCGCAGCCTGGAAATCGACATTATTGAAGATATCCTCGGCGAGCCAGTGTTCCCTTTCGAAGTGCGCCTGACCGAGAACCAGCCCGGGGTGCTGGTGCGGCACTGGCCGGCCGTCCATGCCGATGTGAACCAGAACCTGTTCTATGCCGTGCAGTGGTTCAGTTTCGCCCTGATTGTGCTGTTTGTGGCGGTACTGGCCAGCAGCAATCTGTGGGCCTTGATGCGCGAATAGCCGTCGATCGGCTCCGGAGCTGAGCCATTCCGAAATCCTCTCCTGCCCGGCAGCCCCCTGAATCAGGGGCCCGGTTACTCTTTTCAAAAACCGTCATAATTAGTGCCTGAAAATTACAAAATTTGCCCTCTGGTGAATTCAAAATTTTCAGGAAAAGTGCTACCGTTCAATGCGTTATGGTCAGCTCGCGCTGACCCTGACAAGCACAACGATGCAAATGACACAGTAAAACAAGAAACAGAACCCCTAATCTGACAAAAACCCTGACAGCAAGCGATCAAGAGCATTATGAAGCACTCAAAAATAACAATGACGCAAGCCGCCCAACTGATCCCCCTGATTCTCGCCCTGGTGCTGAGCCCGCTGGTTTCGGCCCAGACCTACCGCAAAGGGCAACATGTAGAGCCAGCCTATGAAGGCTGGCGCCAGAATGAAGATGGCAGTTACAACTTCATGTTTGGCTATATGAACGAAAACTGGGAAGAAACCCCCACTGTGCCCATCGGTGAAAACAACTATTTTTCACCCGGTGAGGCTGACCGTGGCCAACCCACCCATTTCCTGCCACGGCGCAATCGTTTCACCTTCGAGGTCACCGTGCCGGCCGACTGGGGTGAAGATGAGGAACTGGTCTGGACCCTGAACGTCAATGGGGTTGAGCGCAAGGCCTATGCCAGCCTGCGCCAGGACTATCTGGTGGATAATATGGTTATCGCTTCCGAAACCGGCTCCCTCGGCGCCGGCACCAGCAGCCCCGAATCCCGTGCCAATGTACCCCCGGTGGTGACCGTGCAGGGTGATCAGGTACGCAGTGCCCGTGTCGGTGAGCCAGTCAGCATTGCTGCCCATATCTGGGACGATGGCCTGCCTGAAGCCGACCGTGAGCCCACCATTGCCGCCGAAGATCTGAAGAGCCGCATGCTGCGCCCCCCGTCCAGAGTGACCGTGGGCAAGGTCAATGGCCTGTTCATGTCCTGGAACATCTATCGTGGCGACGGTGAAGTCACTTTTGACCCGCCCCTGCCCAAACCCTGGGAAGACACCCGCACATCTGCCAATTCCCCCTGGAGTGCCCAGTGGCATCCACCGGCTCAGCCAGAAGACGGTATCTGGGAAGTTGAAGCGACTTTCCACGAGCCCGGCACCTATGTGCTGTGGGGCCGTGCCGATGACGGCGGTCTTTACCACGATGCCTACATTACGGTGCACGTGGAAGAGTAGACTTCCTCAAAGCGGAATCCGCAATAACAGAAAGGGCGCCAACTGGCGCCCTTTTTAGTGGTCGGTTGAAACTCTGTTACGAGTAACCGGTGATGCCTCAAGCAGACTGCCCTGCCGCTCAGTCCGGATCCTGATCGAGGCGGATGGTAAAGGGGGGATCAAAATTACGATTATCCTGATCCAGAATAATCTGTGTAGGTGGTGGCGCGACCTGCCGAATGATGGAACCATCCGGACCTACCTGGCCGGGATTCTCCAGCACCGGCCTGATGACTGAGGGTGGTTCGGCATCGGGCCCAAAAGCAAAGCTGAAACTGCCGCGCACCAGTTCATCGTTGGCCCCGAGAATGGCCCAGGCGGCGGTGTAATAGGCGG
>JALEHB010000253.1 GCA_022763285.1 Pseudomonadales bacterium
CCAGCGCCAGGGTGTCCTGGGCAAAGGCTTTGGGGCTGTCGCGGAACATGTTTCTGGAAAACTGGTCCAGCACAATAATCTCTGCCAGGGCATCCAGAGGATGATCGCGCCAGGTATAAAGCAGGCCCTTGCTGGCGAGTTTGTGCACTTTGCTGAATCTGGAGCTGATCAGCTCGTCAAATTCAGTATCTTTTTTAAAACGTTGTGCCGGTTCGATTTCTTCGAACCAGAACTTGATTACATCGAGGGCAGATACAGTCATTGGACAATTCTATTGTGCTTTACCATTGATATCGTCCTGAATTGGCAGGAGCTTGAAGTGGCAGGCAAATCCGGACATGGCGCAAAAAAAAGGCCCCGAAAGGGGCCTTCAAAAGGATGGTGTCATCAGATCAGGCATTGCTGGCATAGGCAATAGACAGAGGTTCCTGTTCGCGGCGACCCAGGTTTATCCACTTCTGGACAAAGGGATTGTCCAGCAGGGTCTGCATATAGGTATTGGCATCACTGCTTAATTCGGCGCCATAGGCCTCAAAACACACCGCAATCCAGGCGGACATGCAATCGGCAATGGAGAAGCGGCCAAACAGATAATTGCCATTGGCCCCATAGCGCCGGCGACAGCAACTCCAGATCGCATCGATGCGGGCGATTTCCTCGAACAGTTTGTCCGAAGGGCGAAGCTCGAAAGAGGCTTTGCAATTCATTGGCCACTCTTCCTTCAGGGTCGGAAATTCCGAATGAATTTCTGCGGCAACCGAACGGGCTGTGGCCTTGCGTTTGGGATGGGAGGGCCAGCCGGACCCGCCAAGTAATTCATCAGAGATATACTCGCAGATGGACAGGGAATCCCAGACTGTGATTTCCCGGTGCAAGAGCACGGGCACTTTCAATGACGGGGAATAGGGCCCCAGCTTTTCCGCCGTGTTGTCCTGATACAGGGCGATTTGAATTTCCTCAAATTCCAGGTCAAACATCTTCAGCAGCAACCAGGGGCACATGGACCAGGAAGAGTAGTTCTTGTTGCCGATAACGAGTCGTAAATCTTTCATGGCAGAGACTCCAGATCGTAATTGAAATTATTCGCCGTCGGGTGAATGGCTGAGCATGGTCTTGCTGTTATCTCGCAATCGCACACTCACTCTGCGGTCGAAGAAATCGGTTTCCAGTGACTGGGCGGAATGCAGCGGCTGGCTTTCGCCATAACCCACCGTAATAATCGAAGCGTTGTCGATACCCTGACTGTTGAAGAAGGCCTGTACGGCTTCGCTGCGCTGCCTGGACAATTGCAGATTGGCTTCGGCATTGCCATTGCGGTCGGCATAGCCAGTGATCTCCAGAGTGGGGTTGGGCATTTGCTCCGCCAGCTTCACCAGGCCCTCCAGCTGTTCCAGGTACTGGCTTTCAATGACACTGGAACCACTGCGAAAATGCAGTGACATCACGGTGTTGTCACAGCAGGGGTCGGCATCGCCAGCAGGCAGCCAGGCCGGCATGCTGCGCGGTCCGTTCTGGCGCAGGCGATCAAGCTCGGCCATGGCCAGTTGATATTCCCGCTCTAGCTCGCGGCTTTCCTCTCGCAGGCGTCGGGTTTCCAACTGGGCGGTATAGAGTTCGGTTTGCAGTTCGTTGACCTCATTGCGGGCCCGGTGTCCGTCCCCGGCGAAAGCGCCAATGGCGGCACCGACGATGGCGCCAGGAGGGCCACCTGCCAGTGCACCCACAATGGCGCCACTGAAGAAGCCGGTGGCTTCTTCCGGGCTGGCGTGATCGACATAGTCTGCGCGGCGGGTGTCTGCCAGGGCCGGGGCACAAACCAGACTGCCAACGAGGCTGAGAGGGAGAATCAGAGAGAATGCTTTTTTCATGGCCGGAATCCTTGAAACGACGAAAGAGTTTGGGGGCTGGCGACCGTCGGCGGCCGCTATCGCCATGAAAGCCATTTAACAGCAAGTTTATTACCCGGGGCGGCAAGCATTGGGGCCATGCAGTGATTAAATATGGCAGAATAATGGCAATGATCGAGCCTCAAGAACCATTGCTCCGGTCTCGGCGTCAAATACGTTATAGTCGCGCCAAGCTGTTAAAATGGCAGGAAAAGTTTCAGCAGCCCCCAGCGCTTGTCACAGCAGTATCAGAAAACCGGGAATTACCATGAGTCGAAGAATCGCCATCGTCGAGGATGAAGCCGCAATCCGCGAAAACTACGCCGATGTTCTGCGCAAGCAGGGCTACGAGGTGCAGACCTATGCCAACCGCCAGGACGCCATGTCGGCCTTCGATATCCGGCTACCGAATCTGGCCATCATCGATATTGGCCTGGAGAACGAGATCGACGGCGGTTTTACCCTCTGTCAGGCCCTGCGTTCCCTGTCAGATACCCTGCCGATTATTTTCCTGACTGCCCGTGACAATGATTTCGATACCGTCAGCGGTCTGCGCATGGGAGCCGATGATTACCTGACCAAAGACATCAGCCTGCCCCATCTCACTGCCCGCATTGCTGCGCTTTTCCGGCGTCTGGATGTGATTGATCAGCCGCCCTCACCGGAAAACCTGTTGCAGCGGGGCAAACTGTCCCTGGACATCGGCCGTCTCACCGTGCAATGGGATGAACAGGCGGTACCCCTGACGGTGACAGAGTTTTGGATGGTACACGCCCTGGCCAAGTACCCGGGTCATGTGAAGAGCCGGCAGATTCTCATGCAGGAATCAAAGATCTTCGTCGATGGCAGCACCATCACCTCCCATATCAAACGCATTCGCAAAAAATTCATGCAGCTTGATCCGGAGTTCGACTGCATCGAGACCGTCTATGGCATGGGTTATCGCTGGAATGTGGAAGCACCACCGGTCAATTGATGACAGGATCCTCAACAGGACCTGCAACAGGGCTTCAATAACCAGGCGCGTATGAACCTGACATTCAAAAACCCCTTCGGCATTCGCTTCAAGCTGGTGTTCCTGTCCAGTTTTCTGTTGGTCATTCCCTGGCTGGGCTATCAGTATATTCTGGAAATGGAAGACTATCTGCGTCGCGGGCAGGAGCAAACCGTACTGGGTACCGCCCAGGCCCTGGCGACGGCCCTTAATGAGCGCCCGGAGCTTTTTAATGAAGGCAGTTACAGCCCGGCCCGTCGCACCGATGACCTCTACGTGTATCCCATCTTCTCGCCCCTGTCACTGGACGATGGTTCCCTGCTGGACTGGCGCGAGTATCAGCAATACGAAGTGACCTATGACGGACGGGACTATCTGTCCACCCCATTGAATCCGTCTCGACTGCATGACCGTGAAGGCAGTCTCAGCTTCAAGAATATGGTGGGGGAATACAATGGTTCTCTCTACGCCTATTTCAAGGTCAAGGATGACAGAATCGTGTATCGCAGCCGCGATGCCCTCAGTGTGCACCGCAGTGACTTCCTGCAGATTTCCATGATGTCGCCGGAGGGCAATGAGATCAATCGCTATGTGATCGCACCCCACGAGCCGGAATTTCTCTATCCCTTCAAGGTAAATCCCGACTACTCCGAGCCGGTACATGAAGATCGTATCAGCGGCCAGTGGTATGAAACCGACAGTGGCTATGAAGTGGAGTTGCAGATACCCATGGAGATGTTGGGGGAGCGACTGGGGTTTGCCATCTTCGATGTGGACGATGCCCGCAGCCGCTATGTGGATACCGCCGTGGCAACCTCACCGCTGGATGATGTCGAGCACCTGGGTTCCCTGCGCCGGCCGACCCCGGAGATCGATCGCATTGTGGCCGGCATGGGTCACAACAATTCCCGTATTCAGGTAGTAGACCGAAGCGGCCGCGTGTTGCTGACCGTGGGAGACATCCAGTCTGCCACCGGTCTGCAGGTCACCGAGAGTCTGAGTGAGCAGCCCCTGAACAAGTACTGGCGCTACGTCCAGGACCGGGTTCTGAACCCCTTGTATTACCAGCTGCTGACCAAGCCCAGCAACGATTTTATCGATGAGCTGTACTCCGATGTGGCGCGCGAGGGCGCCCATATCGATTCTGCCCTCACCGGGGTGCCCCTTACCCAGTTCCGGACTTTACAGGACAACCAGACGCGGCTTCTGGAGGCTGCCCATCCGATTCTGGCGGATGGCGAGGTGCTGGGCGCGGTAGTGGTGGATCAGAACATGAACGGCCTGCGCACATTCCGCAATCAGGCCATGGAGTCGCTGTTCAACACCATTCTGGCGGTGATGATCATGGTGGCCCTGGGGCTGTTCTTCTTTGCCTCCCGCATCTCCTCACGGGTGCGCAGTCTCAGAAACCAGGCCGAAGGCATCATCGATGACACCGGCCGGGTGCGCAATACCATCGTGCCGACCCGCAGTTCCGATGAAATCGGCGATTTGTCCCGCAGCTTTGCCAGTATTGTGGAGCGCCTGACCCAGTACACCAGCTATCTGGAAAACATGTCCTCGCGTTTGTCCCATGAATTGCGCACGCCGGTGACCGTGGTGCGCTCCTCCCTGGAAAATCTGGGTATGACCGAGCGCAGCAAGGACTCCTCGGTGTACCTGGACCGTGCCGAGGAAGGCATCAGTCGCCTCAATCTGATTCTCACCAATATGAGTGAGGCGACCCGTCTCGAGCAAATGTTGCAGACTTCCGAGAAGGAGAAAATCGATCTGAATGAAGTGCTGTTCGGTTGTGTGGAAGGCTACAAGCTTGCCTATCCGGACAGTATTTTTGAAACCGACATCCCGCAGCAGCCGATCTTTGTTAACGGGGTGCCGGAATATATTGCCCAGTTGCTGGACAAGCTGATTGCCAATGCGGTGGAGTTTTCCTATGAACGCCAGCCCATCATGATCTACTGTCGGCCACTCCGAGATCACGCAGTCATCAAGGTATCCAATGCCGGCCCGAATCTGCCGGAGGAAATGAAAGACCGCCTGTTTGATTCCATGATTTCAGTAAGGCCCCAGGAAAAGCAGAAACAACCCCATCTCGGCATGGGTTTGCACATCGCCCGCCTGATCACCGACTTCCATGGCGGTCATATTCGCGTCGAAAATCGCAGTGACCGCGAAGGGGTGGTGGTAACCGTGGTTATTCCGCTGTTTTACCGTTAGGGCGCCTTGCTACCCTTGTCCTCGCCGGTGTAGAAGTCCGGCGCGTTTTCCTTCACCACTTCCGAATCCGAAGCCCAGGCATGGCAGGTGTCCAGCACGGCAGGGCGCTTGCTGGATTTGGGGATATCGGAGTCAGCCCGATTCTGGCGATGGCGCAACAGGGGCCAGATGGTTTGCATGG
>JALEHB010000254.1 GCA_022763285.1 Pseudomonadales bacterium
TATGGCTGTTCAGTGCCCTGGTGTTTGCCGGAGTGGCAGAGCAGCCCGGGGCCACCGAGGGTGGGGCCAATGGCATTCAGGAAGCCTGGCAGCAATTCTCGGTGATCAAGACCGATGCCGAGTTCCGCAAGTTTGTGTTGGTGCGCTCGGCCTTGCTGGGCTCGGCACTGATGGCGCCTTATCTGGTGGCCCTGGCCCAGAACGATGCCGGCAGTGCCCTGACAGTATTGGGTAGTTTGCTGATGGCTGGCAGTCTGGCCAGTTTTGTCAGTGGCGCCACCTGGGGCAGTCTGGCGGATTCTTCCAGTGCCCGCTGCATGACCATTGCCGGTTCTCTGGCAGCGCTGTCCGGCTTCAGTGCCATTGTGCTGGTGAGTCTGGAGCTGGCCAATATGGTAGTGTTCGCGCTGTGTGTGTTTGCGCTTTATCTGGCTCATGCCGGGGTGCGGGTGGGGCGCAAGACCCATCTGGTGGACATGGCTACCGAGGACAATCGCAGCACCCTGGTGGCGGTGTCCAATACCCTGATTGGTATCATGCTATTGCTGTTTGCCGGTGTCGGCGCGGTGGTGAGCCAGTTCCATGCCTTTGCCGGACTGGGCTTTTTCTCGGCCCTGGCGCTGGCCGGAGCTCTTATGGCTACCGGCCTGGAGCAGGTGCAGCAGAAATCTGACTAGGCCTTGTTGCGCTTGGCGCCGGCCTGTTCGAGGATGTCGGCATAGGCCGTGGAGCGACGATGCTGTGACACCAGATCCAGAAAGCTGCTGCCGTCTTCCAGGGTGCTATTGAGATCGTGGCCCGCTTCCACAAACAGGGGAATAAAGCGCTCGAACAGGTCCTCGGTCATGCCGCGGTAGGCCTTGAGCAGGATGTTGTAGTCCACCGGCATGTCCGCCGGTGGCTCAAGATCCAGGAAGGCTTTCAGCCGCTCGTCGGACCACTCTTCATTGCGAGTGGCTATCTGGGTGCGTTCGGCACCGCGTTTCTTTCCTTCCTTCACTGCACCCTCTTTCACTGCATTTTTTCCCTGAGTAGTTTGTTGACCTGGCCGGGGTTGGCTTTGCCCTGGGACAGTTTCATGGCCTGGCCTACCAGAAAGCCCAGCACCTGTTCCTTGCCGTCTTTAAATTGTTGCACCTGATCCGGGTTGTTCTGAATCACTTCATCCACCAGGGC
Organism: Pseudomonadales bacterium; assembly: GCA_022763285.1. Taxonomy (GTDB): domain Bacteria; phylum Pseudomonadota; class Gammaproteobacteria; order Pseudomonadales; family Pseudohongiellaceae; genus UBA9145. The sequence goes on from JALEHB010000254.1 coordinate 1,177, forward strand.
TTCGATGGCGCCGCTGTCGGTCACCTGCTTCAGGCCCTTGCTTTCGATGATGTTGTCGACACTGGCGCTGTCTTCCAGCATGGCTTCGAACACGGTCTTGGCGATCTTGCCGGAGATGGTGTCGTCCTTGATGCGGGCGATGAGACTGCCAAGGCGCTCGGCTTCGATGGGGCAGTCGCTGATGTCCCAGTCGTTCTTGTTGAGCAGACCCTGCAACTCCGAGCTGACCCAGTTTGCGGCCAGTTTGGCATCGCCGCCGATCTCCACCACCTTCTCGAAGTATTCCGCCATTTCGCGGCTGGCCACCAGCACACCGGCGTCATAGTCATTCAGGCCAAATTCGCTCATGAAGCGGGCCTTCTTCTCATCGGGCAGCTCCGGCAGATCGGCACGGATGGCTTCGATATAGGCATCGTCAATCACCACCGGCAGCAAATCCGGTTCCGGGAAGTAGCGGTAGTCATTGGCCACTTCCTTGCTGCGCATGGAACGGGTCTCGTCCCGCTCGGAGTCATACAGACGGGTTTCCTGAACGATGCGACCGCCGTCTTCCAGCACGTCCTGTTGACGTTGGACTTCGTAGTTAATGGCTTTTTCCACGAAGCGGAAGGAGTTGATGTTCTTGATTTCGGTGCGGGTACCGAATTCCGTCTCGCCTTTGGGCCGGATGCTGACATTGGCATCGCAGCGCATGGAGCCCTGAGCCATGATGGCATCGGAAATGTCCAGATAGCGGATGATGGAGTGCAGTTTCTTCAGATAGGCCACCGCTTCTTTGGCGCTGCGCAGGTCCGGCTCGGAGACGATTTCCAGCAGTGGTGTGCCGGCACGGTTCAGGTCGATGCCGCTCATGCCGTGAAAGTCTTCATGCAGAGACTTGCCGGCATCTTCTTCCATATGGGCGCGGGTCACGCCGATGACTTTTTCGCTGCCGTCGTCCATGACGATGGTCAGCTCGCCTTTACCCACGGTGGGGAAGTCGAGCTGGCTTACCTGATAGCCTTTGGGCAGATCGGGATAGAAATAGTTCTTGCGGTCAAACACCGAACGCTTGCCGATTTCGGCATTGATGGCCAGACCAAAACGCACGGCCTTGGCCAGAGCCAGTTCATTCAGTACCGGCAGGGTGCCCGGCAGGGCCAGGTCAAAGATATTGGCCTGGGTATTGGGCTCGGCGCCAAACTGGGTGGCGCTGCCGGAGAACAGCTTGGACTGGGTGTTCAGTTGTACGTGGACTTCGAGGCCGATGACAGTTTCCCATTCCATGATTATGCCTCCTGTCCCAGACCGGCGGGCTTCTGCTTGTGCCAGTCGGTATTGCGTTGCAGTTGATGGGCCACGTTGAGCACCTTCGCCTCGGCAAAATCATTGCCGACGATGTGCAGGCCGGTGGGCAGGCCGCCAGCCGGAGCGGCGGGAATGGAAATGCCCGGTAGGCCCGCCAGGTTCACGGCGATGGTGTAGATATCTTCCAGATACATGGTGACCGGGTCGGTCTTGGCGCCCAGCTCAAAGGCCGTATGGGGCGAGGTGGGGCCGATGATGACGTCCACTTGCTTGAAGGCTTCATTGAAGTCCTGCTTGATCAGGCGGCGGATCTGTTGGGCCTTGCGGTAGTAGGCATCGTAGAAGCCGGCCGACAAGGCATAGGTGCCCACCATGATGCGGCGTTTCACTTCGTCACCGAAGCCTTCGCTGCGCGTGCGTTTGTACATGTCTTCCAGATCTGCCGGGTTGTCGCAGCGGTAGCCATAGCGCACCCCGTCGTAGCGGGACAGGTTGGCAGAAGCCTCTGCTGGGGCGACGACATAATAGGCAGATACTGACAAATGGTTATTGGGCAGGTCAATCTCGGTGATAGTAGCGCCGAGTTTTTCATACTCCGCCAGGGCATCTCGGATGGATTGCTCCACCTCGGCATTGAGGCCCTCGGCAAAATGCTGTTTGGGAATGCCGATGCGCAGGCCGTCCAGTGAGTCATTGAGGCTGGCAGCATAGTCTTCCACCGGGCGGTCAATGCTGGTGGAGTCTTTCTCATCAAGCCCGGCAATGACATTCATCATCAGGGCGGCGTCTTCGGCACTCTTGGCGATGGGGCCGGCCTGATCGAGGCTGGAAGCAAAGGCGATCATGCCCCAGCGCGACACCCGGCCATAGCTGGGCTTGAAGCCGGTGATGCCACAAAAGGCGGCAGGCTGGCGGATAGAGCCGCCGGTGTCGGTGCCGGTGGCAATGGCGCAGAGATCCGCCGCCACCGCCGAGGCCGAGCCGCCGGAGGAGCCGCCGGGTACCCGCTTCACGTCCCAGGGATTGCGTACCGGGCCGAAATAGCTGGTTTCATTGGAGGAACCCATGGCGAATTCATCCATATTGGTTTTACCCAGCATCACCGCCCCGGCCTTGTTCAGGCGCTCCACCACGGTGGCATCATAGGGAGAAATAAAATTCTCCAGCATGCGCGAGCCGCAAGTGGTGGTGACACCCTCGGTGCAAAAGATGTCTTTCTGGGCCAGAGGAATGCCCAGCAGGGGCGAGTTTTCGCCCTTGGCGCGGGCCTCGTCGGCGGCCCGGGCCTGGGCAATGGCCTCTTCCTCACAGACAGTGATGTAGGCATTGAGGCTTTGGTTGTACTGCTTGATGCGATCCAGGTAGGCCTGGGTCAGCTCGACACTGGATATCTCGCCGGCGGCAAGCGCGGCGGACAGTTCGGCGACAGTTTTCTCAATCATGGGGTAATCCATTAATGCTGATTCGGGGCGGACGGGCGTCTTCGAGCTGGCTGTTACTCGATAAGCCTTATTCGATAACTCTTATTCGATGACCCTGGGTACCAGAAACAGACCGTCTTCGGTGGCCGGGGCCAGGTTTTGCAGGACCTCGCGCTGATTTTCCTCGGTCACCACATCGGGCCGCAGGCGCTGCACTACATCCAGGGGGTGGGCCAGGGGCTCGACGCCCTCGGTATTGACCGATTGCATCTGGTCGATGAGGGCGAGAATGTCAGTGATGCGATTGGTGACCTCATCGGCCTCGGCGTCCGAGATGTGCAGACGGGCCAAATGGGCAATCTTTTCCACTTCTGACTTGTCCAAAGCCATGTTTGTCTCCGGGTGCTTGAGCTTGAATCGGGATGCAATGGAGGTACGCGGATTCGACGAAAAAATCGTGGCAGGTCAGTATTTTGCGGCTGGCTACTTGCTCAAAACCCCGACCGTTGCTAGAGTGCGTCCTATCGCAGGAGGCGGAATTATACTTGAATTTTGCCACCTTACGTCAATGTAAGCCCCCATTGCCTGTCACGAGCATGAATACGCACGCGGCGATCGGGCTAGCCCATCAGGTCACAAGCTCCAGGAGATTCCACAATCACTCCATAATCCGGTCAGGTTGAGCGCAAACAGCAGTCTTGCCCCTGCAAATGGGACAAAATTATGGCAATGGGCCCTGCGGCCTAAATCATCAGTTGAATATGCCGTTCTAATAGAAAGCGACAGCGAGCAATCACAGCGCCTGCCCAGAAAGGAATCTTTATTTCGAGGTATACACGCATCCATGTTTAAGAAAATTCGGGGAATGTTCTCCAACGACCTGTCCATTGATCTGGGCACGGCGAATACGCTCATCTATGTGCGCGATGAGGGCATTGTCCTCAACGAGCCTTCGGTGGTGGCGATTCGTACTCACAATGGGCAGAAAACAGTTACCGCGGTTGGCGCCGACGCCAAACGCATGCTGGGGCGTACCCCTGGCAATATCACAGCGATTCGCCCCCTCAAGGACGGGGTTATTGCTGACTTTCAGGTGACCGAAAAAATGCTGCAGCATTTTATCAACAAGGTTCATGAAAACAGCTTCTTCCCGCCCAGCCCAAGAGTGCTGGTTTGCGTGCCCTGTAAATCCACCCAGGTGGAACGCCGTGCCATTCGCGAATCGGTGGCCAGTGCCGGAGCCCGGGATGTGCGCCTGATCGAAGAACCCATGGCCGCCGCCATCGGTGCCGGCCTGCCGGTAGAGCAGGCCAGTGGTTCCATGGTGGTGGATATCGGTGGCGGTACCACCGAGATCGCCATTATCTCCCTCAACGGTGTGGTCTATTCCGAATCGGTCCGCGTCGGTGGTGACCGTTTCGATGAAGCCATCACCACCCATGTGCGCCGCAACTACGGCAGCCTGATCGGTGATGCCACAGCCGAGCGCATCAAGAAAGAAATCGGTTGTGCCTATGTGGGGTCCTCCAGCGAGATCCGCGAAATCGACGTGCGCGGCCGCAACCTGGCCGAAGGTGTGCCCAGAAGTTTTACCCTTAACAGCGACGAAATTCTGGAAGCCCTGCAGGAGCCACTGATGGCTATTGTGCAGGCGGTGAAAAGCGCCCTGGAACAATCGCCGCCAGAATTGGCTTCCGATATCGCCGAAAGCGGCATGGTGCTCACCGGCGGTGGCGCCCTGCTGAAAGACCTGGACAAACTGCTGTCCGAAGAAACCGGCCTGCCGGTAATCGTGGCAGAAGATCCCCTGTCCTGCGTGGCCCGCGGTGGCGGCAAGGCCATGGAGCTGATGGATGCGCGGGATATTGATGTGTTGAGTCTGGAGTAAGCTTGATTGGTTTTCAGACTTTATGTTCAATAAAAAGGTCAGCAATGCTGGCCTTTTTCTTGAGGTTTTTTCAGCCAATTAACACCAACACCAAAGACAAACTGACAACAGAACAAAGCGCCGACAACAAAGACCCCGCCGCCACCGTTCCATGCCCGGTGTCATAACGATTGGCAAACACATAGGCGCTGACTCCCACCGGCATGGCCGACGCCAATATGCCAGCCCGGGCCCACATGGGGTCCACTTCAAACAGGTAAAACATCGACAGCCACACCAGAACCGGCAGCAGCACAATATTGATCAGGGTCATGGCCAGTGCCGGTGCCACGGCCTGGCGCAGTCGGTATTGTTGCAGGGACATACCGAGTACAAACAGCGAGGCGGGCACTGCGGCGCGGGACAGCAAGTCGATACTGTTGAACAGGGGATCCCAGATTGGTATGCCGGCTGCATTGACCAGCAGGCCGAGCATCAGGCTGGCGGTGATGGGACTCTTGAGCAGTTGTTTGAGCAGGCCGACTACTGCATGGGAAACAGTGCCGCTGGACAGATGCTGGCGTTCGGCGGCGATGGTGCCGACGGTGAACATTACCAGATTCTGGATGGAGATAAGCAGGAACAGCGGCAACAGGCCTTCCTCGCCAAGGGCTTGGGACACTACCGGAATGCCAACGATGGTGGTGTTGGAATAGGCGCAGCCCATGGCGAATACGGCTTGTTTTTCAGCAACGAAAGCAAACAGGCGAGCGGCTACCAATAATCCCAGTGCGAAGATTGCCAGCACCACCACATAGTAGGCAGCCAGAAAATCCAGGGCATTGGCCAGGTCGAATTCAGATCGTGCGGTACTGACAAACAGCAGTGCCGGAATCAGGATGCTGAAGGTGAAACGGGCGAGGGTGTCGGCGTCTTTGCGGTTGAGCCAGCCCAGGGTCAGACTGCCATAGCCAAGCAGGGCAATAGCCAGAACCGGAAACAGAACCGAGAGTATCAACATAGTGCTTGCTGCAGGAGCCTGGGATGGGTGGTGAGCGAGGGGCGAGAGTACTCGTTTATGCGAGGCGAAGCAAAAACCGATGGGGACGCTCGCAACTTGGCAACTTAAGTACAATGGCGCTGAGTTAAGTTGCTAAATTGCGAGTGTCCCCGGTTTGCTTTGCTCAGTCTTCGCTGAAAATCTCCTCCACCGGTTTATTGAACAAGCGGCCAATTTTCAGCGCCAGCGGCAAGCTGGGGTCGTAGCGTTCCTTCTCGATGGCATTGATGGTCTGGCGTGAGACATCAAGTTGCTCCGCCAGTGCCGCCTGGGACAGATCGTGCTGGGCGCGCAGTACTTTGAGGATATTCTTCATTGTTTGTACTTCCACACCAGAAAGCCAGAAGCGAGGGAGTAGGACACCACAAACACGGCAAAGATGTTGTTCATGCTGGGGCTGGCAACGCCAACGTTTTCCAGGGACATCAGGCAGATCAGATACAGCACCCCAACGGCAAAACCGATGATCAGGCCGAAATTCTGGATCTGGCGTCCCATCTCGTCGGTGTCGATGTAGAAGCGGTAATAAAAATAATAGACCAGCAAGGCGGTAATAATTGGCAGCAGCACCAGGGGCCAGGTCCAGGTGTCACTGACCAGATCGTTGTCCAGCAAATAATTGGATAAGGTCAGCAGCAAAGCCCAGCCAATGCAGGCAATGGCATAGCTTACAGAGCGGCGTTTCTCCCGGCGTTCAAAACTGCTGTTTTTGCCGGCTTCAGCTTCGATAGTCATGTGTTAAATTCCTTTGTCATAATGTAAAGGTTGCTTTACTTGCGTGCAGAATAATTAACTCCTGTGGTGATGTCAAGGGTGCTTTACATTATGCTGTCAGTCAGGCTGGAATAATCGGCAAAGTGGAGAAGGGTATCCCCAATTACAGCGGCAGCCAGGGCTCTCGAGTCTGTGAATTGCCCGGCTTGGCGGTGTCACTGCAGCGAACAGGAATTTTCAGCTGGGCAGTTTCTTCCTTCAATTGATCGTGTAGCCTGAGGTTTTCCCCAGTCAGCGTGGCATGCTGCTGTGAGTGTCTGCGAGGATGTCTGGCATGGCGGTGCATTACACAATAGAAGGGCGAATTCTGCGTCTGGTGACGGTAGGGCGAAGCAGCATTGATGAAATCATCAATGCGGTGAATGAAGTGCTTGAGGATCCGCAATTCAATGAAGCTACTATTGTTATCTGGGATACACGCCAATCGGCTTCCCTGGGGGACAGGTCTGCCGAGGAGTTGCGCCAGATCGGCGACAGTACCTACTCGCTGGTCGACAGGTTTCCCAACTATTCGGCAGTCATTGCCAACAACGAGCTCTATTATGGCTTGATGCGCATGGTGGTGACTTTCACAGAGAAGGACAACCCGAAGACCCGTTTTTTCCGCAGCGAAGAAGAGGCCATGGCCTGGGTGGATGAAATTCTGCGCAGGCAAGACTCGGTATAGCTGGCTCACCGATTAGGTAGGGGCGCCAATAACAGGAGGGGCACTTAACAGGACGGACACTGACAAAATAACAAACTAGCCCCAACGAGCGCGTCCTTATTTTGTTATTTTGTCAGTGTCCCTGCTTTTGGCAGCTCAGGTTGTCAGAAGGGCTCTGGTGATCAAGCCGACGGCCAAAGTGATGGTAAGGCTGAGAAAAGTGCCCATGAGCATGTATTCGGCCTGGGGATGTTCGGCGGTGTCCTTGAA
>JALEHB010000030.1 GCA_022763285.1 Pseudomonadales bacterium
CAGTTTACCCCAGTATCGGCCTGCTCCGGCAGCGTTTGCCATGATTCGTCACAATTCGACTGCAGTTTGCCTTTTTCCGGCCGCGGCAATGTCAGATCAGTTGGTTTTAATAGAGCCTGCAACAATCACCAAGGCGGAGGAATCAAAGTGCGTTTGTTCAGGAAGTCAGACCATTGTCTGTTTGTTGAGGAGGAGATCTATAACTGGGGTTCACCCAAATCCCGGATGAATCGCAGCCTGCTGTTCATGTCGGTGATCTTCATCATTACCGGCGTGTTATTCAGTGTACTGCGCCATATCTAGGCCAGTCTCTTCTGACAATTGCTTTGTCGCCCGGCGTGCCGATACCCTGCCTCAGCGAGCTTTCAGCTCCACTTCCATGGTGTAGATCCGGCCTCCCCGGCGAAATCCCAGCATAACCGCGTCACCCGGTGCGGAGGCCCGCAGCAGGTTCGAATAGTGCTGCAAATCCTCAATGGCTTCTGCGTTGTAACGCAGCAAAATATCCCCTTCCTGCAAGCCTGCCTCGGCGGCAGCGCTATCAGGCGTAACACCACTGATGCGCACCCCTTCACCGGAGTAGGCAAAATCCGGCACGGTACCGAGGCTGGCCTCCCGCTCACCGCTCTGACCACTGCTCTCTATCGGAGCCGCAGCGGCCAGATTACTGCGCAGCGCCTGCTCACGGCCCGCCATGTACACCACCGCTTCTTCCAGCCACAGGGCAACATCCGACAGGCCATCGCTGTCGATCTTGTCAGCCGTATCCGACAGCCGGTGATAGTCGCCATGGGTGCCACTAAACAGATGAATGGCGGGCACTCCGGCATTCAGAAAACTCACGTGATCACTGCTGGCAATGGTCTGGGGGAATTCTGAATCCACACCAATGGTGAAACCAATACCCTGGGCCATAAAGGGCCATTCATAGGCACTGTCGCTGCCGAACACCTGCAGGCTGCGGCCTTCGAGACGACCCACCGCATCCAGATTGATCATGGCGAAAATGTTATCGGTAACAAGCCCGCCCGGTGGGTTCTCCGCAAAATACTGTGAGCCAAGCAGACCTGCTTCCTCGGCAGTAAATGCCACAAACAAAATCGGCCGCTGGGGGGTAAAGGCGCGACTGAGCTTGCCCGCCACTTCCAGCAGCACGGCGATGCCCGAGGCGTTGTCATCCGCACCGGGATAGAACTCACCGCTGTCGGGATCAATGCCCAGATGGTCGTAGTGAGCACCCACCACCAGAGGCTGATGGCTGAGCTCGGTATTGGCACCAGGAATCATGCCGATGATATTGACCAGATTCAGCCTGCCTTGTTCCGGCAGCTCTGCCTGCCAGCGCTGCAGGTAACTGCCATCGACCGGCTGCAGTCCGGCTGTGGCGAATTGCTCGGCAATATAGTTGGCCGCCTGGTCCAGGCCCGCAGTACCCAGACCACGTCCCTGCATCTGCGGGCCGGCCAGGCTGATGATATGTTCAAGCATCTGCTCCGGAACGTATTCCGGTGGTAAAACCGCCAGGGGTTCTTCTGCTGGCAGATTGTCCCAGTCCACTTCGCCATTGAAGCCAGGTTTGACCCACTGCATGGGTGAGTCCGGGCTGGCCCAGACCCCGGAGATATCGTTAGTGGGTTCATCACCATAGAAGCTGAGGTAGGAGTAGCGGCCATAATGGGGCAATTTTTCGATCATGCCAGGCAAGGCAACCATGTCGTCAATATGAATCAGGCCCAGTGCCAGTTCCGGGTTAGCCGGGTGGCGGGCAATGATGACACTGCTGCGGTCGGCAAACTCGGCCTGTTCGCCAGCCAGACTGTATCCGCTAGCGGTTTCGGCGGCGCCGTAGAGCGAGGCTGAATCTGTGACCTCAGGGGCAAAGCGGTTATTGCGGCCAAGCACCCACACGGAACGATCGCCGGGTAATTCTTCCAGTTCGTCGGCAAACAGTATTTGTGCCTGCACGCCTTCGGAAAAGGACTCGGCCATGGCGGTCCACTGCTGGCGGTTATCCGCCGGCAGGACGAAGGCAATCTCACTGGCACCGAACAACTCTCCGATTGTGGGTGGCGTCTCTTCCCGGTCCAGGGTTCTGAAGACATCGAAATAGGGGTCTACCAGCACGGCATTGAGCTGGTCATAGTCATTGGCCATCACCCCTTCCAGTTTCTGGCTTAGACCAATGTTATAGATTTGTGGCTCTGCCTCGCCTTCATAAAACAGGGCAATGGGCACATTCAGGGCATAAGGATCATCGAGCTGAACCTGGGCGAACATGATGCGGGCCTGATTGCCATTCACTTCATCGACAGTGACCGACAGCTCCGGCGCTCCACTACGCCCGGTCCACTGGCTGAAGAAAGGCGACAGGTCACTGCCACTGATTTCGGAAAAGATTGCTTCAATATCACTCCAACTCGCGCGCTGATACAGATAGTCGCTGTAGAAGCGGCGCAGGCCCTGCAAGAACAATTCGTCTCCCAGTTCCACCCGCAACATATGCCAGAGCATCAGGGTCTTGCCATATCCCACCGCCTGGGTGGCAGCGGAATTACGGGACGTGAATTCGGTGAGAGGGAAATCGCTGTCCTCGGCTACGTAGTTTTTGTAGCGCGCCAGCATGTCCTTGCGATACTCAGCACCTCGCCCGTCTATTTCGCGGAACAGATGGTCAGCCAGATAGGCCGTCAGGCCCTCGCTCCAGTTGCCGGTCTGGTAATCGGGATAGACGCCATTGCCCCACCAGTTATGCAGGATCTCATGAGGATAGGAGGTGGTCAGGATAAACGGAAAGCGAATCACCCGTGGCCCGAGCAGCGTGAAGGATGGCATGCCATAACCGGTTTCCCAGAAATTCTCCACCAGGGCAAATTTGTCATAGGGATAATCACCCAACAGCGGCTCATACAGTGCCAGATAGCGCTCGGTGGCATCCAGATACTGGGTGGCCAGATTGGAGTCGGCACTGCGCAGATAAGCCAGAGCCTCGATATCTCCCAGCTGTTGTCGATAGATTTCGAAATCGTTGGCGATCAGGTAAATCTCTTCCTGGGGAGTAGGCTCCACCCACAGCGATTGCACGGGCTCATTGCCCCCCTCGGGCACCTCTGCGGCGCTGCCCTGGGATATGGCCGACCAGTCACTGGCGGCTTCGGAAAAACGGGTGGCCAGACTGAAACTGAGCAGACTGTCACCAAAACCGGGAATCCATGCGGAGGCATGGCTCAGAAAGACACCCTGCTCCGAGATAATACCGGAAGTTTCAGAAAAACTCTGGGCATACTCGGCACCGCTCTGTTCTGCCTGGTCGTTTATGATACCGGCATACTCAATTTCCAACTCACCGTTCCAGTTTCGCGGCAGACTCACCTGGTACTGATTGCTGGTGGCAGCGGTGCTGCTGGTGGACGGTACAAAATTGCCGCCGCCAGCTCCCAGCCTGTCGATCTGCAAACTGCTGCTGGTAATGCGCAGATTGGCATTCAGGCTGAAACTCAGATTGGTATTGCCACGCCAGGAATCGGGAAACTGCAGCCGGTCGGTGACTTCGATATAGGAGTTAAAGGGATCGAGATAAACCGACAGTGTGTGCTGAACCACCTCCGGTTCTGTGTTCTCCGCCGCAGCCAAGGCAGAGCCTTGCTGGGCTTGTACTGCCGGCGTCAGTAACAGACAAAGCAGAATCAGGCTTGCGGGCATCCCTTTCATCGCTGCGATCTTGACTAAGTTCACCACAGAACTCCCTGGGTCTAGTCGAGCCCAAGCAACTCCAGTGCCTGATCATGATTCCAGTCAGCGATATGAATCTGGGATGAGCCATCCTCGGTACGGGTGGTGCTCCAGGCCAGACGGCTTCCGTCGGGGGAAAACACCGGCAGGATGTCAGTGCCATCAGTATTGGTCACCCGCACCGGATCATTCATGCCTTGGGGATCAATCATGAACAACTCGAAATTGGCATGGCCCAGCACATTGCTGGAATAGATGATGTAATCACCGCTGGGGTGAAAGTAGGGACCCCAGGACACCATGGCCTCTGCCGTCAGCTGCCGCTGATTACTGCCATCCACATCCATGGTCCAGATTTCGGCACTGTTGCCATCTGGATTGAATCGGCGCCAGACGATTTTCTCATTGTCGGCACTGAAAAAGGGGCCACCATCATAGCCGGGCGAAAAGGTCAGCTGCTCTACATTGCTGCCATCGGCATCCATGATGTACAGATCCATAAAATAGGACGCATCATCCTCAAACAGTTTTTGTTCTGCCTGAGAGAGCGTTCGGTTATAGGCCTCACGATTGGAGGCAAACAGGATTTTGCTGCCATCGGCCGAATAGGAGCCTTCGGCATCATAGCCTTCGGCATTGGTCAGGTTCACCAGATTGCCACCATCCTTGTCGGCCTGGTAAATCTCATAATGGGGGTCATAGTCCCAGCCGTAGGGCCGATCCTCGCCGCTTTCGCGAATGGCGATCTCTTCGGCCTGCTTGGCCAGGGCATCGGGATCTTCATGGGTGGAGGAAAACATCACCCGATCCATGCTGGGATGAATCCAGGCACAGGTAGTCAGACCAATGCCGGTGGATACCATTTCGGCCTGTTCGGTTTCCAGGTCCATCAAAAAGATCTGGTAAAAAGGGTTACCTGCTACTTCTGCCTGATAGATGAATTCGCTGCCATCGGCGCTGAAGTAACCCTCCCCTGAACGAACACCCTCAGTGATCAATTGACGGGTATTGCTGAGCAGCAGCGCCTCAAACCCGGTGTCGAAAGGGCTGTCAGAGGTGGTATCCATGTCGGCCATGGTGGTCGCGCCGGCTGCACCATCGGCGCCGTAGGATTCTGCACCGTCGCTGCTGGCCACTGCCATTTCCGGAGCCGGTGCTGCCTGGGTCGGTGCCGCCTGATTTGACGATTGGTCACAGGCGATCAGGGTTGTGCCGAGGGCGGCAGCAATGGCCAATTGTAGTTTTGTCATAGTCGAGCAATCCTCGCCAGTTCCAGCGGTCCTTGAGACTTTATAAATTGAATTGCTGATTCTGGGGAAACACGCCAAACAAGCCACCGGTGTGGAGGAAGACTATCTGGCGGGCCCCGTTCAATGGTCCCGAGGCGCCTTGATTCAGCTCTGTAACCATGCCATGAAACGCTTTGCCTGTATAGACAGGGTCCAGGAACAGCCCTTCTGTCGCGGCCAGACGGGCTATGGTGGCAAAGACCTCCGGCCCGGCCATGCCATAGCCCGGTCCGAGGTAGCCCTCTACCGTGGTAATCTCCAGTGAATCGGCATCAAAGCCGGTTTTGTAGCGCTGTTGCCAGAGCGTCACATCCTGGCGAATTTTCCGGTCGAAATAGGCTGCGTCGTCACTGACGTTAAAGGCCACCACCTTGCCCGGAAGGTCCAGCAGTTCAGAACCCACCAACAGGCCCGCCTGGGTTCCGCCGGAACCGGTGGCGGTTACAATGGCATCCGGTTCCAGGCCCAGGCGCTGGTAATCCTCTTTCAGTTCGGCGCAGGCAGCAATATAGCCCCACAGCCCCACCTCATCACTGGCACCCACCGGAATGTAATAGGCTTTGGAGCCGGCACGGGCATAGTCATCCTGAAGCTTTCTGACTACCTCTTCATGATCAGGCCATTCGCTGGAGGGCAGGATCGTGACTTCGGCGCCGCTCAATTTATCCAGCAACAGATTGCCCTGATACTCCGCTGGCGGCTCGCCACGTAGCAGCAGATGAACCTTCAGTCCCAATCGAGCTCCCATGATGGCCGTAGCCCGACAATGATTGGACTGCAGCCCCCCGCAGGTTATGACGGTGTCACAACCCTGATCCAGGGCTTCTGCCAGGCAGAATTCCAGTTTTCGAATCTTGTTGCCGCTGACTTCCAGACCGGTCAGTTCATCGCGCTTGACCCAAACCTCGACACCAGCAGGCAAGTCGGGAAAACGCTGAAGGCGAGTGAGGGGGGTTGGCAAATTTGCCAGCTGCAAACGATTGGGCCAATTGATCATGGTGACTGCCTGTAGGGAAAAAGCTGACTATACCGGCTAAACAAAAAAGGGGACAGCGCCGCTCGGCCCTGCCCCCTGTTGAAACCAGTCTGACTTACTGTTTGGGCTTGGTGGCGTCGTAGGCCATGCTGCCCTGCTCCGGTTCACCTTCCGCGCCCAGCGGTTCTACGGCCTCACTGTAGAGAAACAGATCGGTCAATACTGCGCGCAGATGGATGGAGGCATTGAGGTTATCAACAATCTCCGAACCGATGAATTCCTGGGCCAGAATAAAGCGCAGTGCGGCACCGGCTTTACGGCAATCCTCAGCAATGACTTGCTCAAACTCGTTGTCACTACCCTGAAAAGCCTGCTTCAGACTATCCATGGCGGCGGCAATGCCTTCGATGGTAGGTCGGGCGTGAGGGCCGGGGCCGGTTTCTGCCTTGGCAGGGCGTCCCTGGGCGGCATAGGCCAACAGGAATTCATAGCCCGATTCGATAGTTTCGATATCGTCTTTAATCACTTTTTACTGCCTTATCTAAAAAGGGCCCTGAACGGGCCCTGTGAAATCAGTTTCGGATCAGCTTGCTGCTTATTCCGCTTCCTTGGGAGACCACTTGCTGGGATCGTGATTTGCAGTCATCTCGTCTTCAGAAATCCAGCCGGAAATCATGGAGCGGGTATAGAACAGCTTCTCTGGTCGCACGGCGAAATAGATATGGGTGGCCGCCAACGCAACCAGCGCCAGGGTGGACAATCCATGCAGCAGGAATACCAGACCGAGCTGGCTTTCAGGCATGCTGTTGGTGCGATCCCAGAATGGCGTATCGATCTGCAGGAACAACAGTACACCGGTGACAATCACGGCCAGTACGACCACGGTCACGGCCCAGTGCATGCCTTTCTGCTCGAAAGAGTACTTGCCGGGTTTCTGGGCTGAATCAAAAGGCTCGCCGAAGTCGCGCGGCCCCAGAATCATGGACTTGAAGTCCTGCCAGAACAGGGAACGGATGATATGGAATATCACCACAAAGGTAAGGATCAGACCGGAAATCCAGTGAATATCCAGCCAGGCAATGCGCAGGCCGATAATCGGTGCGGTACCGGTGAATATCAGCACCAGAATGCTGGCGGCCATGATCCAGTGAAAGGCACGGTCTATGGTTTCGTGCCGCAAAACACGCCTGCCCTGTGCGGAAGGCTTGTCCATTTTCTTGTTGGCCAATGCGGCCATGATGATGGCATGTGCTGCCAAAAGGACCAGGATGGCAACGGCAACTACCCAGAGCAGATCCCAGGATACGCCGAGAATGACTTCCTCACCCCAGACATCACGTTTATAGCGGACAATTTCTCCCACTGTACTTCCCTCTTTATTTTTTGATACTGCTGTTTTTGTTTATGCGTGACAGGCTCGAGCGAGCCCGGGGATTAACCCCGGACTGCGCGTTTAACGAGATTGGCCAGCAGTGGTATTTTAAAATTATTGTAGTTCAGGGCACGGGCACCATCGGTAGCAATGCTCGCCACCTGATCACCCAGCGCATCTGAACGCTGCTGTCCGCGCAGAGCATTCTCTACGGCCTGCAGACGTCGAGGAACACATTCCACTGCACCGGCAGCCAGTCGTGCATCCTGAATAGTGCCACCTGACACCTTCATAGCAGCAGCAACACTTACCAATGCGAAGTCCCAGACATTACGGTCGGCGACTTTTTCGAAATAGAACTCGGCATCAGCCCACTCTGCGGGCAGGCGAACGGCGGTGAGAATTTCACCTTCATTCAGCACAGTCATATTTTCGATATCACGATCCGGCCCAACAAAGAAATCCTGGGCTGGCATGGTGCGCTGGCCAGACTCGCTGGACAGAACCATGGTGGCGTTCAGGGCAACCAGAGCTGGCGCCGTGTCAGACGGGCTGACGGCGACACAACGGCTCTGGCCGAAGATGGCGTGCTCGCGATTCAGGCCTTCCGGTGAGTCGGCATAGCAGATATTGCCACCGGCACGGTAGCAATCCAGTCCGCGGCGGTAGTACCAGCAGCGGGCATCCTGTACCAGGTTGCCGCCCAGAGTACCGACGTTACGGATCTGCGGGCTGGCAACAACACCGGCGGCCTTGGCCAACAAGCCAAAACGCTGCTGGATAAGGGGATTGTTGGCAATTTCGGTGAGCGTGGTCACGGCGCCGATTTCGACTCCGTCGCTGGTTTCGCGAATACCTTTCCAGGCATCAACCTGGGTCAGTTCGATCATCGCCGTGGCGATTTTGTTGCGATCTTTCAACCAACCATAAGTGTCCTGACCACCACCGAGTAGCCAGCCGTCATTACCGAGTTCGGCTGCCAATGCCAGGGCGTTGGCTTCATCAGTAGGCTGATAAAGCTCGATATCGGGCATTACGTCATTAGATGTGGCTACCATATCAACCTCTAAAATTGTTCTGGGCCAGCGGCACTGCTTCTTCGGAAGTGCCGGCCAGGTGGTTAATAATCATGTCTGCAGTGACCGGGGCGGCGCCGAAAATATGGCCGTCCAGCGCATCGGAAATTGCAGCAGTCAAAGCGGCGGAAACTGAACCCATGGCAGGTTCACCGACACCGCGGGCGCCGACCGGATTCTCGGGATCAGGCAGATCTACCCAACCGGTATTAATCTTCACCGGGGTATCGAGATAGGTTGGTACCTTGGATTGCCAGTAACCGGTGCTGGCAGGCAGACCATTCTGGGGATCGTAAAGGTGCCGCTCATATCCGGAGAGGCCTATGCCCCATACCGCGCCGCCCACCAGCTGGTTCTTCATGCCTTGCGGGTGCACGATGGTGCCGGAGTCGGCAACATTGATCATATCCAGAATTTCGTATTTGCCGGTTTCCAGATCCAGCTCAATCTCGGTGGCTGTGACGGTGAAACCGGTCACTGTGCCTTCATGGCGTGAATCGTGGTAAATACCCAGGAAAGCGGATCCGGCCAGGCGGGAGACAGAAATCTGTGTCCACTCGGCCAGTTCTTCCGGCAGGTCTGACTCACCGGTGAATTTGCCACCCAGTTCCATGGCACGCTGTGCCACTTCGGCGTAGCTGTAACCCACTGACTCATCGTCAATACGATGAACACGCTCATTGGAGATGTCGTATTCATCCGGCTCACCTCCCAGATCCGTGGCGGCGATTTCTTTCATCTTGGCCAGCATGTCCTGGGCCGCACCCCAACAGGTACGGGTATTGGTGAAGATGGAGTTACTGCCGTCCTGCGGCGAAGTAATCGGCAGATGATTGTCAGTACGACCATTGAGAATGTCGCAATTCTCCCAGGGCATCTTCAGCACTTCGGCTGCGGCCCGGGAAGTGGCGGCATAGGAATAGGTACCCAGGTTACCGACACCGTTGTGCACTTTCAGGCGCCCGTCGGTGCCCATGGAGACAATGCCATCCATGCCACTGCGGCCAGCACTGTGATAGCCCTGACCAATGCCCAGACCAATCACCTTGCTGCCATTGCGTTGACGGCGACGACTCTGGCGCTCGTCCCAGTTGAACTCGGCACGAACCATTTCCAGGGCTTCCGGCATATAGGCACTGGTGAAAGGACTGCGTCCCGGACCGTGCACATCGCCATTTTGAGGCGTATTCATCTTGCGAATATCGAAGCGGCTGATACCAAGCTCATCGGCGGCCTTGTCCATGATCGGCGAGATAATCGGCGAGATCTGGTTCTGGCCGGGGCCACGCTGGGCGCCACGGTGACCGGTATTGGAACCAATTGAGGTGTTGCGGAAGCGCACTGCTTCCGGCTGGTACAGCACACTGATCAGATCAGCGGCTGAGGAAGCATCACCGCCACCACCTTTACCACCATTGTCGGAGACAATATAAAGGTCGGTCGCTGCCATAGTGCCATCACTGTTGAAGCCGACCTTGATCCAGCCCTGGAAACCCTGACGGGCACCACCAAAGGTGAACTCTTCTTCGCGGGTTACGCGCATCATCACCGGGCGATTGATCTTTTGGGACAGCTTGGCAGGAATAGCCATGTTGGGAATGCTGCCGGCGCGGGCACGTTGACCGAAACCACCACCGGTTGCCACATTAATGAAAACCAGGTCTTCCTTGGGAATGCCTATAATGCCGGCCATGTCGTCGGCCAGGGCAGTCAGTGACTGGGAAGTACCGTGCAGATAGAGCTTGCCATCTTCCCAGTAAGCCAGGGCACTACGGGGCTCCATGGAATGGTGCGGGTAGCCAGCCGTGGTGAAAGTGCCTTCATAGACATAGGCAGAATTGGCAAAGGCAGCCTCTACATCACCGTAGGACCAGGTTTGCAGGGGCTCAGCGGTAGGCTCATTGCCGGCGCGGAAACTGGCCACCTGATCGGCGCTCCATTTTTCCTCGGCAAAGCCCTGACGGAAGATAAAGGTATTACCACCGGAATAGGCATTCGGGCCACCTTCGGCCAGGGAATCCAGCGGGTCGAGTACGAAGGGCAGTCGCTCGATGGTGACATCGATCAGTGCCATGGCGGTCTCGGCAGTCTTTTCATCCACTGCGGCGATGGCCAGAATGGGCTCACCCACCAGGGTAGGCTCATTGGTCAGAATTTTAAGACCCGGGCCAACCGGCTCGCCGTCGGGGTAGACGTCATCGGCGGTCAGAATGCCGTACACGCCATCCATTGCCAGCGCTTCGGAGGCGTCGATGTTCACAACCCGGCCATGGGGCACGGGGCTGGTGAGCAGACGCGCATAGACCATGCCTTCGCGGGTGTAATCTTCAGCGTATTTAATCCGTCCGGTGACCTTGCCATTGACATCGGGCGGCACGAAATTATGTCCAATATGCATATAAGCCATGATGATTATCCTATTTCCACGGCTCGCATCACGCCGTCCAGATATGAGTCATAGGATCCACAACGGCAGATGTTGCCCGACAATGCGTGGCGGGCTTCTTCACGTGTGGGGTTGGGGTTGGCACGCAGTAATCCTACTGCTGCCATCACCTGTCCGGGAGTACAGTAGCCACACTGGGGTGACAGGGCTTCTACAAAGCCCTGCTGAACCGGATGCAGATCGCCGTTGGGCGACTCCAGGCCTTCAACAGTCTCGATGCGGCCATTCTTCATGGAATGGGTCAGCACGGAACAGGCATAGGTGGGTATGTCATCCACCAGTACAGTACAGGCACCACATTCACCGCGGTTACAACCCAGCTTGGTGCCGGTCAGACCCAGTTTGTAGCGCAGGGTAGAAGCCAGGGTTTCCTGGGGAGCCACGTCCACATTGCGAACCTGGCCATTGACATTGATTCTGATGAGACGCTCCACGGCACCAGCGGGGCGGTTTTGGCCATTGGCCGCGTACCACAACGAGCTGGAGGTAGCCGCTGCACCTGAGGCAATTACCCCTTTGATGAAGCGTCGTCTGGTTAGTTTGGGATTCACGGGTTCATTCGCCTCCGTATATATGGGAATGGGTCCTTGGACTGCGGGTGATATTCTTGTTTTTCGACAGCCAATGCTGCTGAACTTCCAGAGGCCAAATGAGAATGATTTTCATTTAAGGCCTTGTTTGTCTTGAGAAAATTAACGCCGGTAGAGTAAAGCACATCCGCGCCTTTAGCAAGGGAGCCAAGGGCGCCAAATATGCTTCTGGCGTGGTTTTGGGCAGCTTTGTCCGCTTCGGCAAACAGTGGTTTTGACCCTAAATTTTCAGGGCTGATTGTTGCAGCAGGATTGCGCGATCGGCGGCGCGCCCGGATTCAGTATCGGCCAGCCGGCTGGCACTGCCGATATTCCAATCCGGGTATTCCCGGACATGTCTGCCAGCCTATGACACGGTTCGCCGCCCCCTGATCTCCGCCGCAAATGTCAATTGACAAGGTATTGACAGTTTTTGCGAATTGGCGCCTGGATCAAAGCCCCGAATTCCGCGCTTATGCGCATCTGCTGGCCTTTTCCGGCCGGTGGACTGCTTGACATCCTGACCCGTAGTGTTATTTTGTCCGGCCCTTTCCGACGGGCCCAGACGGTGCCCCCCATGACGGGGGAAGAACAACACGCCGCGCCTAATCCGGACAACTTCAGCAGCAAGACGCTCACCAACCCGAGAGGCGTAGCCATCCCGGGCGGAAGTGTGGCGGAAAACGAAAATAAAGCGGCAGCAATTTGAGAGATTGATCAGTTATGCGAGATGAGAGTCTGCTCCCCCTGAAATTCGGCTTCCCCGAGAAGACCGGCCTCTACGATCCACAGAACGAAAAGGATTCCTGTGGCGTTGGCTTTGTAGCCAATATCAAAGGGCAACCCAGCCACCAGATCATGCTGGACGCCTACCATATCAATTCCCGTATGGACCACCGCGGTGGTTGTGGCTTTGAAGCCAATACCGGCGACGGTGCCGGTATTCTTATGGCCCTGCCCCACAGTTTTTTCAAACTGGTGGCCAAGGAAGAACTGGGGGTAGACCTGCCGGAAGCAGGCAGCTATGCGGTTGGCAATATCTTTCTGCCGACGGTGGCCGAAGAACTGGCGCACTGCCAGCAAGTTATCAGCAGCATTATTGAAGAAGAAGGCCAACAGTTCCTGGGCTGGCGCGATGTGCCCATTGATCCCGATGGAGCCGACGTGGGCCCGGCCGCTCGTATGGCCCAGCCCAGCATCAAGCAATTGTTTATTGGCGCCGCTGCAGAGCTTGACCAGGATCAGTTTGAGCGCGTCCTTTATATAATTCGCAAACGCTTTTCCCACAAGCTGCGCAATGACAAATCCCTGACCGAGGCCAAGCAGGTTTACGCTTGCAGCCTGTCCACCAAGGTCATTGTCTATAAAGGTATGCTGACACCGGGTCAGTTGTTCCCTTTTTACCAGGACTTGACCAATCAGGATTTCGCCACTCATCTGGCCATGGTGCATTCACGCTTCAGCACCAATACCTTCCCGTCCTGGGACCGCGCCCAGCCTTGTCGCTATATGAGCCACAATGGTGAGATCAATACCCTGCGCGGCAATGTGAACTGGATGGTGGCCCGCGAAGGCAAGGTGGCTACCGATGTCTTCGGCGACAAACTCAAGTCCATCTTCCCGGTCATCGACAGTGACGTTTCCGACTCCGGCAGCTTCGATGCCGTGCTGGAATTCCTGCTGCTCTCCGGTCGCTCCCTGCAGGAAGCGGTCATGATGATGATCCCGGAAGCCTGGCAGTCTGATGCCAATATGGATCAGACCAAGAAAGATTTTTACGAGTATCACTCGGCCCTGATGGAGCCCTGGGATGGACCGGCTTCTATTGTCTTCACAGACGGTCACTATATTGGCGCCGTACTGGACCGCAATGGCCTGCGTCCGAGCCGCTACTACGTGACCCATGATGACAATGTCATCATGGCTTCCGAAGTTGGCGTTCTGCAAGTGGACCCGACCAATGTCAAACTCAAGGGCCGCCTGCAGCCTGGCAAGATGTTCCTCATCGATTTCGAAGAGGGACGCCTGATTCCTGATGATGAAGTGAAAGGCACGATCTGCAGCAAGCGCCCCTATGGCGAATGGCTGGCCGATCAAAAAGTGACACTGGACCAGATTTCCAGTGGCAGCGCCGAGCATTCCCTGGATGCCGATGACACCCTGAACAAGATGCAGGCCTTTGGTTATACCACCGAGACGATGCAGTTCATGCTCATGCCTCTGGTGACCGAGGCCCGTGATCCGCTGGGTTCCATGGGTAACGACTCCGCCCTGGCCTGTCTGTCGGACAAGCCACGCATGATCTATGACTACTTCAAGCAGCTTTTTGCCCAGATTACCAATCCGCCGATTGATTCAATCCGGGAAGAGGTTGTCATGTCACTCAAGAATTTTCTGGGGCCGGAAGGGAATCTGCTGGAGACCCAGCCAGGCCAGTGCCGCCGCCTGAGTATCGACCACCCGATTCTGTCCAACAAGGAGCTGTCCGATATCCGCGACATGGATCATCGCGACATGCGCTCCCAAGTAATCGACATTACTTATGCCCGTGGTGAGAAAGATGGCTACCGCAATGCCGTTGAGCGCATTTGCAAAGAAGCCGTGCAAGCGATTGAGGATGGTTATTCCTTCATTATTCTTTCCGACAAGGCCATCGCCCAGGATCGTATTCCTCTCAGCGCCCTGATTGCTACCGGCGCGGTTCATCACCATCTGGTGAAGAAGCATCAGCGCACCCAGATCGGGCTCGTTATTGAGACCGGTGAAGCAAGGGAAGTACATCATCACTGCCTGCTGGCAGGCTATGGTGCCGATGCCATCAATCCTTATCTTGCTTTCCAGGCGCTTTGGCAGGCCAATACAGAAGGCTTGTTGGGCGATAAGTGTAAAACTGAAGATGACCTGGTAGCCGCCTACAAGAAAGGCGTTGCCAAGGGCATGCTCAAGGTAATGGCCAAGATGGGTATTTCCACCCTGGCCTCGTACCGCGGCGCCCAGATTTTCGAAGCCGTGGGTCTGGCGGATGAAATCGTCAACAAGTGTTTCGTCGGCACCGCCAGTCGTGTCCAGGGTGTCACTTTTGATGTCCTGATCGAAGAAGCGGAACGCCGCCACAATATCGGCTTTCCCGAAGATGCGGCGGACCGCATTCCGGTGCTCAATAACCCCGGCGATTTCCACTGGCGCACCGGCGGTGACGCCCATATGTGGAACCCCAATACTATTTTCAATCTGCAACTGGCAGCCCGCAGCAACAGCAAGGATGCCTATCAGCAGTTTGCCAAATTTGCCAATGAGGACAGCACCCGCCGCTGCACCTTCCGTGGCCTGCTGCGTTTCAGAACTGAAGAAACCAAAGCCATTGATCTGGCTGAAGTGGAACCGGCCAGTGAAATCGTCAAGCGTTTCGCCACCGGTGCCATGAGTTTTGGCTCCATCTCCCAGGAAAGCCATGAGTCCCTGGCCGTGGCCATGAATCGCCTGGGCGGAAAGTCTAATACCGGCGAAGGCGGCGAAGACCCTGCCCGCTTCAATCCCATGCCCAATGGCGATTCCAAGCGTAGCGCCATCAAGCAGGTGGCTTCCGGCCGCTTTGGCGTGACCGCCTGGTATCTGACCAATGCCGATGAATTGCAGATCAAGATTGCCCAGGGAGCGAAACCCGGTGAAGGTGGTGAATTACCCGGTGGCAAGGTGGATGAACAGATAGCAAGAATCCGCCACTCGACCCCGGGTGTGGGACTGATCAGTCCACCGCCGCATCATGACATTTATTCCATCGAGGATATTGCCCAGCTTATCCACGATCTGAAGAACGCCAATCGCGCCGCCCGCATCAGTGTCAAACTGGTTTCGGAAATCGGCGTGGGCACCATTGCTGCCGGTGTAACCAAGGCCAAGACCGATCACCTGGTGATTGCCGGCCATGATGGCGGTACCGGTGCGTCGCCGCTGACCTCCATCAAGCACGCGGGTCTGCCCTGGGAGCTCGGCATCGCCGAAACCCACCAGACACTGGTAATGAACAATCTGCGCTCCCGTGTGGTGCTTCAAACCGATGGCCAGCTGAAAACCGGTCGCGACATCGCCGTCGCCGCCCTGCTGGGTGCCGAGGAATTCGGTTTTGCCACGGCGCCGCTGATTACCCTGGGCTGTATCATGATGCGCAAGTGTCATCTCAATACCTGCCCGGTTGGTATCGCCACCCAGGATCCCGAACTGCGCAAGAAATTCAAAGGCAAGCCCGAGCATGTAGTCAACTACCTGTTCATGGTGGCCGAAGAAATGCGCGAGATCATGGCCGAGCTTGGCCTGCGCAGCGTCAATGAAATGATCGGACGTGTGGACCTGCTGGATTCAGAAAAAGCCGTCGATCACTGGAAGGCCAAGGGTCTGGATCTCAGCGCCATTCTGGCACCGGCCAAGGTGGTCTTCGAAGGCACCGAGTTCTACAAGACCCAGGATCAGGACCATGGTCTGGACAAGGCCCTGGACAATGAATTGATCCGTCTGGCCCAGCCCGCTCTTGAAAGCGGCGAGAAGGTCTTTATCGAGCACGAGGTGATCAATATCAACCGCGTGGTAGGCACCATGCTCTCCAACGAAGTGGCCAAGCGCTACAAGGAAGAGATGCTGCCCGAGGACACCATCAACATCAAACTGAACGGCAGTGCCGGTCAGAGCCTGGGTGCCTTCCTGGCCAAGGGCATCACTATTACTGTGGAAGGCGATGCCAACGACTATGTCGGCAAGGGCCTTTCCGGCGGCAAGATCATCATCTATCCGCCCAAGGAAAGCAGCTTCAAGGCTGAAGAAAACATCATTGCCGGTAACGTCAACCTCTACGGCGCTACTTCCGGCGAAGCCTATATCCGCGGTATTGCTGCCGAGCGTTTCTGTGTTCGCAACAGTGGTGCCAGCGCCGTTGTCGAGGGCATCGGTGACCACGGTTGTGAATACATGACCGGCGGTCGCGTGGTCATTCTCGGCGAGACAGGCCGCAACTTCGGCGCCGGCATGAGCGGTGGTATCGCTTTTGTACTGGACCCCGAAGGCAAGTTCGAAAAGCAGTGCAATATGGAATCTTTCGAGCTGGAGAGTGTCAGCAATGCCGAGGACATTCTCGAACTGAAGACCCTGATCAGCAATCACTATGAGTACACCGAGTCGCCGGTGGCAAAGAAAGTGTTGGATGACTGGGAAAACATGCTTTCACAATTTGTGAAAGTCATGCCAACTGACTACAAGCGTGTGCTGGCTGAAAGAGCCGCCGCCACCGCCGCCTGAGCCAGATCTCAGCAAACCAATTGAGCGAGTAGGATATCAATGGGAAAGCCAACAGGATTTAAGGAATACGTTCGAGAAGTCGAGCCCTATCGCGATGCGACTGAGCGACTCATCGACTACAAGGAAATTTACACCGAGCACAAGGAAGACCACTTGCGCACCCAGGGTGCCCGCTGCATGGACTGCGGCGTACCGTTCTGCCAGTCTGGTGACGGCTGTCCGGTTTACAACCTGATTCCGGAATGGAATGACCTGGTCTACAAGGGCCGCTGGAAGGAAGCGCTGGATCGCTTGCACAAGACCAATAATTTTCCGGAGTTTACCGGTCGCGTCTGCCCTGCCCCCTGCGAGGGTTCCTGCGTACTGGGCATCAATGAGCCGGCCGTAACCATCAAGAACATCGAATGTGCCATCATCGACCGCGGCTTTGACGAAGGCTGGGTTGTGGCCGAACCACCGGCTCAGCGCACTGGCAAGAAAGTGGCCATTGTCGGCTCCGGCCCTGCCGGTCTGGCGGCGGCCGATCAGCTGAATCATCAGGGACATGAAGTGACAGTCTACGAGCGCGATGATCGTATCGGCGGCCTGCTGATGTACGGCATTCCCAATATGAAGCTGGAAAAAGACGTGGTGGACCGCCGCGTCAATATCCTGCGCGAGGAAGGCATCAGGTTTGTGACCAATGCCGATGTTGGTGGCAATGGTGACAATGCAGTTTCCATCGAGCAGTTACTGGCCGACAACGACGCACTGCTGTTGGCCACCGGGGCTACCACACCCCGCGATCTGCCTATCGACAATCGCGAAGGCCCGGGCATTCACTTTGCCATGGAATTCCTGCTCAAGAACACCAAGAGCCTGCTGGATTCCAATCTCGAAGATGAAAATTACATCAGCGCAAAAGACAAGAACGTGATTGTCATCGGTGGCGGTGATACTGGCACCGACTGTATCGGTACTTCCCTGCGTCATGGCTGCAAATCCCTGGTTAACTTCGAGATCATGCCGCGCCCGCCGGTAGATCGCGCCGAAGATAATCCCTGGCCACTGTGGCCCAAGATCTACCGGGTGGATTATGGCCACGAAGAAGCGGCTGCCAAATTCGGCGAAGACCCGCGTCAGTATTCCATTTCCGGCAAGGAGTTTGTGCGCGACGATGACGGCAAGCTGATCGGCATCAATACCGTGGAAGTGGATGCCAATTTCAAGGAAGTTCCTGGCACCGTCAAATTCTGGCCAGCCGATCTGATTCTGCTGTCCATGGGTTTTCTGGGACCTGAGCACTATGTCAGCGAGCAGCTGAACCTGGAACTGGACCCACGCTCCAACTACAAGGCCCAGTACAAGGACTTCCGAACTTCCATGGACAAGGTCTTCGCCGCCGGCGATTGCCGTCGGGGCCAGTCTCTGGTGGTGCGTGCCATTGATGAAGGCCGCCTGGCTGCGGAACAGATCGACAAGTTTCTGGAAAGCTAGGCAGTTTTTAGAAACACCAGGCCCGGTCTTCTGCAAGAAGGCCGGGCTTTTTTCTGTCCGTCGATCGGCGGAGTCTTTACTACTCCGCCATTGTGGTTTCTGACATACTAGGCAGCAAATTGCACAGTCTGTTAGCGTATGCCAGAACCCGTCCTGCAACTCCACAATGTGGTGAAGAACTTCGCCTACTTCAGGGCCGTCGATGGCATCAACCTGAAGATTCCCAAAGGCTCCATCTATGGTTTTCTCGGCCCCAACGGCGCCGGCAAGACCACTACCCTGCGCATGATTCTGGACATCATCCGTCCCAGCAGTGGCACTGTCAGTATTCTGGGTAGCGACTCGGCCCTGAAAGTCAGGACCCGCATTGGCTATCTGCCGGAAGAGAAAGGCCTCTACAAGAAGATGAAGGCCTGGGCGGCGATTCAGTATTTCGCCATGCTCAAGGGCATGGAGCGCAAGGCCGCAGGCCAACGTGCCCGGGAGCTGCTGGACCGGTACGGCCTCGGTGAGTTTGCCGACAGCAAGATCGAAGCCCTGTCCAAGGGCATGGGTCAGAAAGTGCAGGTGCTGGCCGCGGTAGCCCATGAACCGGAACTGGTGATTTTGGATGAACCGTTTTCCGGTCTTGACCCGGTTAACCAGGCAGTGCTTGAAGAGCTGATACGGGACATGGCCACCAATGGCCAGACGGTGATTTTTTCCACCCATGTCATGCAGCATGCCGAACGTTTATGTGATCATCTGTTGTTGATTGCCCGGGGCCGGAAAATTTTTGATGGCACCGTGGATCAGGCCCGGGCAAGCATTCCCCGGCGCATTCTTCTGGAGACTGATAACGATATCGCCGCACTCCGGGACAGTCCTCTGGTGAATTCAGTTGAGCAGGCTGTGGCGGCAAGCGACAAGACCGGGCAGTGGCAGCTCAATATCACCGAGGAAGCGGACCCACAGCTGATTCTCAGTTTGTGTTTCGAGCAGGGTATCCAGTTACGCAAATTCGAATTCACCGAGCCCAGCCTGCATGATGTCTTTGTGCAGCTGGTTGGCGACCAGGGTCTGGCTACAAACAGCGGAGATGCAATGCCATGAAGATGATCTCCCTGATTGCCCAGCGCGAATACGCCGAAAACGTTAAAACCAAGGGTTTTTGGCTCACCATCGCCATCTTCCCCATCATCTTTGCCGGCATGTACTTTTTGCAGAGCGCCCTCTCCCGAGCCACACCGGAGCGTTACTACATTCTGATTGACCAGTCCGGCCAGTATGAACAGGCTGTCGACACTGCCATTGAGCGTGAGCATCAGCGCCGGATTCTGCAGGCCTTTGTGGATTATCTGCTGGAGTATCGCCTGGACAATGATCTGGAAAATACCGTCAGCAATGCCGACAGCAGCGTCAACCAGCTGGTGGATGATGTGGATGCCGACGAGGTTGCTGCCCTGAATGACTGGATCGACAATGGCGGCCTGGACTATGCCCTGCTGATGGCAAGCCCCTATCTGGAGGAAGATGCACCGCCCTTCGAAGCGCCGCCACCACAATTCCGGGCCGCCGATTTGCCTGCCGACATTGACCCGGATGCCGACTTGCAAAGCATTGCCCGGGCCATGCGCCCCTATCTCGCTGGCGAACGCCTGGTTAGCGTCAACGGTGAACGCGGAGAACTGTTTGCCCTGATCCTGATTCCGGACAATGTGGATCAGTTCATCAGCCGGCCCGGCAACATGCCGCAGCAGGCAGGCGGAATCACCGGCGTGCAATACTGGTCACGCAACCTTACCGACTCCCGCCTGCCCGATGCCATCAGCAACAGCATCAACAGTGAAATCCGTGCCCGGGAGTATCTGGCCGCGGGTATTGATGCCGAGCAGATTCGCACTATCCAGCGCACGCGCCTGCCCTTCAGTCAGCTTGACCCGACTGCCGAGGAGGGTGAGGAGGCGGTAAGCATGGCGGATACTTTTCGCCAGTATGCGCCACTGGTATTCGTTTACCTGATGTTTGTTTCCCTGATGCAGAATGTGCAGTATCTGCTGTCCAATACCATTGAGGAAAAATCCAATCGCATTATCGAAGTCTTGCTGGCTTCGGTCACCGCCGATGAATTGATGCTGGGCAAACTGCTGGGCATTGCCATGGCTGGCCTTACTACCATTGCGGTCTGGCTACTGTCCTTTTTCCTGTTTATCAATCTCTATGACAGCAGCGGCACCGAACTGATCGGCCAGGTACTGGAAGTCATTCTGAGCTCGGAATTGATACCCTGGTTTGTGTTTTATTATTTCGCCGGATACGCCCTCTACTCCGGGGTCTTTCTCGCCATTGGCAGCCTCTGCTCCACGCTGAAGGAAGCCCAGGCTCTGATGATGCCCATGATCCTGATTCAGATCGTGCCACTGGCCATGATGGCCTTTGTCATTGTCGACCCCAATAACAGCATTGTCCGGGCCATGTCCTGGTTTCCCCTGTTCACCCCCTATCTGATGATGAACCGCGCCGCGGGTGATCCCCCCATGGTGGACGTAGTGGGCACAACGATCTTGTTATTGCTGAGCATCGCTCTGGTGTTGTGGGGCTCCGGCAAGGTATTCAGGCAAGGAGTTTTGCGAACAGGCCAGGCACCGAAGTTAATCGAATTATGGCGCATGCTGCGGGCCCGCTCGCACTAAACCGGCAGTAGCTTCAAAATTCCTGGCGCCTGGTATCACTCTAGCCAGGCGGCAGGGTAAACAGACACACCATCAGGCGGTTGCGGGCTCGCCCGGTTTACCGGGGTCACCCACACTTCATCCATTGGCTGGTATTAATTGCGCTGTCCTGCAAACTACTCTCATCAGGTTACACGGCCATGCATATGACCTGGCCCGTATTGGTCAATGCCAAAGATGATGAACCTTGGCCAATTATTGAATCATTAATGAATGCGCCCTGGTTATTATCAGACCTATAAGCAAATAATTCCTGGTGCAAGTATTCTCTATCAATCAGTGCCTGATTCCATTAAATTGCTCACTTTTCTGCAACCAACGGAATTAAATTAATGCTCGAATTTCTAAGCCATTTTGAACTTGCCTCATATGTTGTGACCGTCTTGGGCGTACCTGCTGCTATCTACGTTTACATGCGTGAACAAGCGAGCTTACGATATGAGCGCGAGTACGGTACTTTTGATTCCCTTGATGATAAATACATTGAACTACAAACACTGTGCCTTGAGCATAGCGAGCTCGATGTTTTTGACACACCCTTTGAACAAGCGCCCAACCTGACTGAAGGGCAAAAGAAACAAGAGGAAGCGTTACTACTAATACGTATCGCGATATTTGAAAGAGCTTATTTAATGTATAAGCGAATCAGTAAGGGTACAAAGCAGAGTCAATGGCAAGGCTGGGAAAATGAAATATCAGAGTGGCTGGAAAGACCTAACTTTATACAAGTCTGGAAGAACCATAGTCCATATTATGATCTTGAGTTTGTAGATTACTTTAACAAGTTAAGATCAAAGAATTGATTATCATTAGAACAGATTCATGAAACCATAGCCTGATCATTTGAGAATGCTGCAGACCAGGTCCCGCCAGGCAGCCTCAAATTCAGAATTCCTGACGCCTGGTATCACCCTCGCCAGGTGGCAAAGTCAGGGGCAGGTTGCAATGCACGCAACGTTTGCTGATCAGATTGAGAAAAATCACCTTGACGAAGAACTGCTGTCCACAGTTCGGGCAGCGGCGCCGAGCCATGTCGACGGCAAAAGCGGCCCAGAGGGCCATGTACATAAACATGAAGGTGTCGACCGACTGCTGGTTCTGCAGCAGAAACCAGACTGCGACCATATACACCGGCAGGGTCAACAGACACACCATCAGGCGGGTTCGGGCCCGCCCTATTTGCCGCAGTTGTTGCCGCAAATGCTCATACTGCTGTTGACTGAGATCCTGAATTGTCGCTTTTCCTGGCTGCTTGCCAGAATCGCCCGGTTTACTGGGGTCACCCATACTTCATCCATTGGCTGCTATTAATTGCGCTGTCCTGTAAGCTACTCTAACCAAGTCACGCAGCCATGTATATGACCTGGCCCGTCCAGCCGCATCCAGCTATCCAGAATTTCTATGTCCGACATTGTTTGTATCGCACGCAGCGCTGATGGCAGCGCCTGGGAACGCTTCAGCGATGCTGTGGAAGTGATCCAGGCCAGACAGCACCAGGATGTGGAAGACGCCTTGCAACGGGTCGAGGCACTCAGCGAGCAGGGCCTGACTGCGGTGGGCTATGTGGCCTATGAGGCAGCCAGTGCCTTCGATGCAAGCCTGCCCTGCCAGCAAACTGCCTTGCCACTACTCAAATTCGCACTGTTTGAGCAAGGCCAGCGCTGGACTCCCCAGGCCAGCGGCGCGACCGCGCTTCGACTGGCTCCGGAGCTGGGCAAAGCCGACTATGTCGGCGCTATTACCGCCATCAAACAGCATCTGGCGGCAGGTGACAGCTATCAGGTCAATTTCACCCAGCGTCTTTGCGGCATCTGCCAGGGCGACCCCGAGCTGCTATTCGCCCGACTGCTGCAACAGCAACCCACCGATTACGGTCTGTATCTGGCTGATAGCGAAATCACCATACTCAGTGTCTCTCCGGAATTGTTTTTCAGCCTCGACGGCAAGCGCATTCGCATGCAACCCATGAAAGGTACAAGACCGCGCGGTCCCTGTGCCGAGACCGACCGCCAGTTCTACCAGGAACTGCAGAGCTCGGAAAAAGAGCGGGCCGAAAACCTGATGATCGTTGACATGATTCGCAATGATCTCGGCAGAATCGCGAACCCCGGTAGCGTCAAGGCCAGTCGCCTGTTCGAAATACTGGCGCTACCCACGGTTTGGCAGCAGGTGTCCACGGTAAGCGCCGAAACCAATGCAAACCTGCTGACCCTGTTTCGTGCCCTGTTTCCATCCGCCTCCATTACCGGCGCCCCCAAGCGGCAGACCATGGCCATTATCAAGCAACTGGAGCACAGCCCCCGGGGGGTTTATACCGGCGCGCTGGGTGTTATTCGCCCGGGACGCAAGATGCTGTTCAATGTCGGCATACGGACCCTGGTACTGGACAATAAGACCCGACATGCCGAATACGGCATCGGTAGCGGTATCGTCTGGGATTCCCGCGCCGATGCGGAATGGCATGAGACCCGCTTCAAGGCCCGCGTCATTGAACAGGGGCTGGAGGATTTCAAACTGCTGGAAACCCTGGCCTTCAAGCCGGGTCAGGGCATTGTGCTACTGGAGCTACATCTCAAACGTCTGCAACGCTCGGCCGCTTTTTTTGGCTTTCACTTCGACCCGCCCCTTATCCGACAACTGCTGGACTCGGTACAGAGCGAGGAGCCGCTGCGTCTGCGTCTGTTGGTAAACAGGGACGGCCTCCCGGATCTGCAGCAGCAGGCCTTGCCAGTTTCAGATGAAGAAATGCGACTAAGGCTGGCAAATAGCCCGGTCAACAGCCGCGACAATTTTCTGCGTCACAAGACGACCTGCCGGCAGGTCTATGAAGATATGAAGGCGGCTGTTGCGGACTGTGATGACGTCATACTCTGGAATGAACGGGGCGAGTTGACCGAGACCACAATCTGCAATCTGTTTCTTCGCATCGATGGCGAACTGTTAACGCCGGCACTGGCCTGCGGACTGCTGCCCGGCACCTGGCGTGAGTCCATGCTGGCCAAAGGAGAAGCCAGAGAAGCCGTTCTTTATAAAAGTGACCTGGCACGTGCTGAAGAAATATTATTGGCTAACAGTGTCCGCGGCCTGCGCAAGGCCAGGCTGATGGAATAAACGCCTACCAGTTACTCACGGCCCGCCAGATCTGGCTGAGGCCGATCAGCATCAATACCACTGCCAACAGACGATTCACCCAGCGACTACTCTCATCAAGATGGATCCGCAAATAATTGCTGCCGATAACAAATCCATACAGCGCCAACACCTTGCCAGCATAGACCCCCAGCAAATAGGCGAACAGCAAGCCGCCGCTATACTCAAAACCCAGATAGCTGGTGGTAGCCGTCACTGCAAAAATCCAGAAGGGAATGGCCTGGGGATTGATCAGGGCGATGAACAGGCCACGCCGCACAAAGGAAGGATCGCTGTTTTCATTATTATTCAGAACAGGGTGGGTTTCGTGCAAAGTGACATAGACCGCCAGGCCGATAAAGATCAGGGCTACCAGCAGATTGATACTGGCATGATCCTGAATAAAGCGGCTGATGACCACGCCAAACCAGATGGCCAGAAATGCCTGCCCGGTTTCCACGGCAGCGGCCGCCAGTGACACCTTCATGGCCGCGCCCTTGCTGTGGTCTACGGTGGTTTTGATCACCGTCAGATTGATTGGCCCGAAGGGCAGAGTGGCGACAAACGAAGTCGCCAGGGCAACCAGCACATACCCGACCGGGTTATCCGGGCTCATTGGTAACCCTGGGCCTGCAGTTTGAACAGCGTGGCGTATTGCCCGCCAGCTGCCAGCAATTCTTCATGACTACCCTGCTCCATGATCTCCGCTTTTTCCAGTACGATAATATGATCTGCCATCCTGACGGTGGAGAAGCGGTGGGAAATAATTATCGAGATTCGATTGCTGGTGAGTTCGCGGAAATGGGAAAAGATTTCGGCCTCGGCCCGGGCATCAATTGCAGCGGTGGGTTCATCGAGAATCAATACATCGGCGCGGCTGCGCATAAAGGCGCGGGACAGAGCGATTTTCTGCCACTGGCCCCCGGATAATTCCTTACCATCCTTGAACCAGGTTCCCAATTGGGTGCCATAACCTGCCGGCAAATCCTTGATGAAGACATGGGCCATGCCCTTGCCAGCGGCAGTCTCGATTTTTTCATCGTCTGCCAGTTCGTCCACATCACCAATGCCGATATTCTCACCTACCAGTAACTGGTAGCGCGCAAAATCCTGAAAGATGACACCGATTTTTTCACGCAGGGCGTTGATATCCCAGCGCTGTAACTCCAGACCCTGAAAAGTAATTCTGCCTTCTGTCGGCTGATAAAGACGGGTTAGCAGCTTGATCAGGGTGGTCTTGCCACTGCCGTTCTCACCGACGATAGCCAGACTCTCGCCAGCGCGAATATGCAGATTGATGCGATCCAGGGCCGGAGTCTTGCTGCCAGGATAATAGAAACTGACGTTTTCAAAGCGGATTCCGTCGGCCGGGTCCGGGCCACTGCTCTGGTCGCCGGTTTGTTCCGGCACCTTGTGCTCAAGATACTCCGTGAGATTGGACAGATAGAGGTTGTCCTCGTACATGCCGTTGACGGCCGTCAGACTATTGGTGACAGCATTCTGGCCGAGCCGAAACTGGGCGATATACATGGTCATCTGACCGATACTGATGGCGCCGGCAATGGCCGCAAAGCCCACCCAGCCATAGGCGAAATAAAAGGCCGCGCTGGCCAGCAGGCCCAGCACATAACCCCAGAATCCCCGCCGCAATACCAGGTTACGATCTTCAGTGTAGATGTTGCGGAAGATATCCACATAGCGCTGCAGAAACAGCTTGCCCAGTTGCAGCAGCTTCACTTCCTTGACCCCATCCTCGCGGGTCAGCACCATCTCCAGATAAATCTGCATGCGCCGCTCGGCCGAGCGGCGACGGTGAATGCGGAAGGCCTCACCGGAAAATTTTGCTTCAGCTACAAAGGCCGGAACACCGGCGGCTGCCAGTAACAGTACTGCCCAGGGGGAGAACTGAAACAGGAACAGGGCAATGGTAAACAGGGCGATGAGATCACGGGCCAGGTCAAAGGTTTTGATCACCAGGCTCAGGGGCCGACTGGAAGCCTCGCGTCTGGCGCGTACCAGTTTGTCGTAGTATTCCGCATCCTCGAAATGGGCCAGTTCCAGCGTCAGGGCCTTCTCCAGAATCATGACGTTGATCTTGTTGCCCAGTAGTACCCGCAGAATGGACTGGCACACCGTATTCAGTTTCTGGGCACCGGTCATCAGTACCACCAGGCCGGCTTCGATGAGCACATACCGGAGCACCTCTGCCCTGGCCTGTTCGGCCAGCTCACCGGATTCCTGGATAGCCGTGGAGACAGCATCCACAAACAGGCCTCCCACCGAGGCGATGGCGGCGGGAAGCACACCGGCTATCAGGGTTGCCCCGGCCATGGCCAGGGTCAGCGCAGCGCTGGTGTTCCAGACAATTTCAATGGCCACCCGGCTGTATTGGAAAACCGAGATAAATTTGCGCAGGGAATTCCCTGAATCCTTGTTACTCAATGTCTGTCCACGAAGTAATACTGGCTGATGAATCAGCGCTGACTGGAGAGAATGGGGGCCGGCTTGGGCGGCCCGGGCGCCGTCAGGCGCAGAGGATGGTAACACGCCAGGGCCAAAACCATGCGGTTTCGGCCCTGGCAATGTGTTTTTAGAGCTTCATAAGTTTCAGGACGATACGGTCAGTATTGCGACCCAGGCTCGGATCGAAAGGACCGACAGTGTGGTCATCGGCAGGATTGTCCAGCACTTCGCTGACACCCACCAGAGCAAAGTCACCGGACTGCAGCAGGGCCTTGACGGCTTCA
The DNA here is from genome assembly GCA_022763285.1 of Pseudomonadales bacterium. Lineage (GTDB taxonomy): Bacteria > Pseudomonadota > Gammaproteobacteria > Pseudomonadales > Pseudohongiellaceae > UBA9145. The sequence goes on from JALEHB010000030.1 coordinate 26,807, forward strand.
TCGAAGGCAATGCGATGCAGGGTCTGGTTATCGGCTCCGGGTGTACCTTCATGATCGATCACGCCGAAGATGCCACCAGTCTTCAATACCGAGGCGACCTGAGCAATGATGTTCTGGGCCGCTTCGGGATTGGAGTTGTGAAAGTCATGGAAATTCAGGGCGGTGATGGCGAAATCTACAGATCCGGCCGGTGCATCGGTAATGGCAGCGATCTGATCGACATTGGAAAGACGTGCCGCACGGGCATTGGCAGCCTCTTCAGCGCGGCCACCGGGGCGATTTTGCATGTAGACCGTGCCATTGTCGCCAACCGCATAGGACAGCACTTCGGTATACCAGCCGGCGGACGCATTGATGTCCAGCACAGTCATACCGGGTGCGACACCCATGAAATTCAGGACAGCCGGTGCCTGACGGGAAGCATCACGCTCCTTGTCGGCTTCCGGACGCTCCGGATTCATCATGGCCCGCTCGAGCGCGGCAGTGTCCAGTTGCCCGTAGGCAGTGCTGCACAGGAAACAAATAGCTAGCAGAGTAAAAAATGATTTCATAGCAGTGACCCTTTGTGAGCGATTGATGTATTGCTTTAATTGTCTCAGGGCGCGGTCAGACCTGCTGGTCTGGCCACGAACAGGGCTAAGCAGAATAAACCAAGGCTGATCGGGAGTACACTGCTGTGGCAGCACAAAGTGGTGTCGTGTGCCGGGACCTTGCCCCGGAGCGCAGCTCTGGCGTCAGTGCAGGCGCCAGGACAGCTTTAATTCGTCTTCGAAAAACTCTTTGACCTGTTTCAGCTCGCTGACCTCGCCCTCGGAGTCCATCAGGGGCATATGGTATTCGATGTCATTGAGAATATTGGTGATACTGCCGGTATCCAGCACGCTGAGATCCAGATTGAATGGAAATTTCTGTTCCTTGGCCATTGCGACTACTCCAGTACGTCCAGGATGCCCCAAATAAAGAGGGGCAAATGTTTGCACAAAGGTAGTATCGACTGACTTTAAGAATTCTTCATAACAAATTCTATTAATTGAAGTTTTTAAGTATTTTTAAACGGTGCCGAAAGCTTTTAACAATATCTTTACGCAGTTCACATCGCGTATTAGACTATCCCCCGAAGTTGGTGTTACAGGCTCTGTCCGAGCAACTCCGGCGACGCTATAACAATCATAATAGGGACGGTCAGGCAATCTGACCCACTGGAGAGAAGTCAGGGTGCGAGGGCTAATTCATGCCTGGGCCGAGTTCGTTATTGCCCGGCGCGTCGCTGTAATCACCGCTACTTTATTGTTGCTACCCTTGCTGTTGTTCACCGGCGGCAATATTCCCTTCGACAACAGCACTGCCCGCTATTTTATAACTGGCGATCCGACACTGGCGGAATACGACCAGTTGCTGGATCTGTTCGGGGATAATGAATACCTGCTGGTTGGAATCGAGGCTGCTCCCGGAGAAGATATTTTCTCTGCCGAAGCAATGGATGCCCTGCTGCAGCTCTCGGACTTCCTTGAGCTGCATCCCTATGTCACCCAGCTCCGCTCCCTGACCACCTACGAATATATCAGCGGTGACAGCTACAGCTTGTCGGCCGAGTACCTGATTGAAGATCCCCTGACCCTGGCTGCGGACGAAGAAGCAATCAACCGGGTGCAATCAATACTGCGGCAAGAACCACTGGCCCTGGGCACACTGGTTAGCGAGGATTTCCGCCATACGCGCATGGCAGCACGGGTGGAGTACCGGGAAGAGACTTCGGAACACAAGGTGGAGCTGGTGCAAGACCTCTACCAGTTTGTGGAGGAGCAGGGCCTGGATGATGCCGCGAGTTATCAGTTGCACCTGTCTGGTTACCCACTGGTTAACGAGCGCTTCGAAACCGTGTCCGCCGAGGACACCGCCTTTCTGATACCAATCATGATCGTGGTGATGCTCGCCATTCTTTATTTCAGCTTTCGCTCCCTGGCAGCCACTCTGCTACCCTGGGTTGTCATTGCCTGCGGGCTGCTGACGCTTCTGGAGTTGCAGTATTATCTCGGCATACCCCATACCACCATTGACAGTGCAGCTCTGGCACCCACCCTGATTATTATTGGCATCGGCATTACGGTGCATGTCTTGCTGGAGTTCTTTCGCTGCAGCCTCAGTGGCCTGAATGGCCCGGATGCTGCCCGCGAGGCCATTCGTCACATCTGGATGCCGGCCTTTTTTACTGCGGTCACTACCGCTGCCGGTTTCCTGGCCCTGTCTGTTACTCGAATCCTGCCGATTCGTGAATTTGCTCTGCTCGGCTCTATTGGCCCGCTGCTGCTGTTTTTCTTTGCCCTGACCGTTCTGCCTGCCATGCTGAGCTATATCAACAAACTGCCAGCCGGTACCAACCAGATTCTGCATGGCGGTTTGATTTCAGGCCTTACCAGCAAAGTGCCAGATTTCACATTTAAACACCAAAAAGCCATTCTGGCGGCCGGGCTGATTATTATCGGTTTTTCAATCTGGAATCTGCCCAACGCCGAAGTGGACAATAACTATGTCACTCTGTTCAAGGCGGACAGCGAAACCCGGCAGGACATTGAGTATTTCGATGAGGTGTTCAAGGG
>JALEHB010000255.1 GCA_022763285.1 Pseudomonadales bacterium
AGTCAGCGTGGCCAACTTCAACAACAACCCGCAGTTCAGCGGCAATCTCGCTGCCGACCCCTTTTCCCTGCCGGGCCTGCTGCAACGACTGGGCATGCTGGAAGAGTCCCAATCTGGTGCACCAACCCTGACCAATGAGCAACTTGCCGCTTTTCAGATGCAATTCAGCGGCAACAGCAGCGAAGCCACCATGCCCAGCCTTACCCTGCGCCTGGGAGAGGCTGAAGTGCAAGCCAGCGGCAGCGCACGCTTTGCCACCGCTACGGCGCCCATGAATATCAGCTATTCGGTGATCGGTGGCGATATCGATCTGAGCCCTTACATCACTGCAGATGAGCCGACAGAAACAGAGACCGAACCTGAAGCCACAACAGCGGCGCCAGCCGAGCCTGACACCCCATTGCCCACCGGGCTGCTCTCCAGCATGAATCTTATCGGCTCGGTTTCACTGGCCTCGGTCACTGTCAATAACATGCGCTTCGACAACATCAATCTCTATACCAATATTGAAGACAGCGTACTGGACCTGGAATTGACCCCGGTCAGCGCTTTCGATGGCAGCCTGCAAGGCTCGCTGCGCCTCGATGCCCGCAGCGATGAACCGGCACTGAGCACCCGCTTTTCCACCGACTCTCTAAACCTGTTGCAACTGGCACCCTCGATATCGCGCTTCAATGCCGTGACCGGCAATCTCAACATGGAGTCGGAACACTCTGGCAGAGGCAGCAGCGTCGATGCCTTGCTGAATACCTTGTCTGGCTCGACCACTTTTACCGTCTCCGACAACTCCGTGGACATCGGCCTGATCAAACAGGTGTTCACCGCCATTGCCGCCCTCAGCCCCGATGGCGCCTCGATCCAGCAATGGCCAGACATCATCCGTTTCAATGAAATGGGCGGCTATATCACCCTGGACGAAGGGCTGCAGGTGAACCAGAACATCAAGCTGCGCATGGACAATTTCGACATCACCGGCAGCGGCGGTATCGATCTGGCGGCGGGCAGCTTCGATTATGACCTGCTGTTCACGGTACTGGGTGACCCTTTTACCCAGACCATCCCCATTGGCGAGCTCTATCACGACATCTCCTGGCCGGTGCAATGCAGCGCTGCCTTCGATGATCCGGTCGGGCAATACTGCGGCCCGGATTTCAATGCGGTGCGGGATATCTTCGCCCAGATCGGCACCAATGCTGTGCGTAACCGCCTGGAAGAAGTTATTTCCGACCAGGTGCCAGAAGAAGTGCAGGACAGCGCCCGCGGCTTGCTGCGCAATCTGCTAAACCGCTAACAAGCGCAAGCCATGGCTGTAAATCTGAAGCTGGAACCGGACCACTTTGTCAGTCAGGTGTTGGACTGGTTTGACCAGTATGGCCGCCACGACCTGCCCTGGCAGGAAAACCCCACTCCCTATCGGGTCTGGGTTTCCGAAATCATGCTGCAGCAGACCCAGGTCAGCACAGTCATCCCCTATTTCCAGCGCTTCATGGACCGATTCCCCGCTGTCGGCGATCTGGCGGCTGCCGACACTGATCAGGTTCTGCATCTGTGGACCGGCCTCGGCTACTACGCCCGTGCCCGCAATCTACACAAGGCCGCCAAAATAGTAAGCACTAACTATCGCGGACAATTCCCGAATTCTGTTGACGAACTTGAGGCCCTGCCCGGCATAGGCCGCTCCACCGCCGGCGCCATCGCATCCCTTGCCATGAATATCCAGGCGCCAATTCTGGATGGCAATGTCAAAAGAGTGCTGACCCGCTATTACGCCATTAGCGGCTGGCCAGAGAAGACCACTGTCAAAAATCAGCTCTGGGAGATCGCTGAACAGCTCACTCCCGCCAGACGCGTGGCCCACTACACCCAGGCCATGATGGATCTCGGCGCCACGGTCTGCCTGCGCAGCAAGCCCCTCTGCCAGCACTGCCCCCTGGCGGCAGACTGCCAGGGTTTCAAACAGCAGCTGACGGCAGAAATACCCGGCAAGAAGCCCCGCAAGACATTGCCGGTTAAAAGCACCCGCATGCATATTATTCGCAACAGTCAGGGCGATGTGCTACTGCAGAAGCGTCCCCCGCAAGGCATCTGGGGCTCTCTTTATTCCCTGCCCGAAGGAGAGATGGCCAGCAAACTGCCCGCCGACGCCCTGCCCGCAGGAATTGAACTGGGCCAGGGCAAAATCCGGCCTCTGGCGCCACTGCGCCATACCTTCTCCCATTATCATCTGGATATTGAGCCCATGGCGCATGAAACCATCGCCCGGAACCATGCACTTGCTGATTCCGACCGCTGGCTCTGGTACCCTCTGGACCATTCAATAGAGGTCGGCCTGGCCGCTCCGGTAAAGAAACTGCTCGGCAAACTGACCGGGTCCAATCAGTAACAATCAGCGATAAACGACATTAGACGAGGACTTCCATGAGCCGCATGGTGCACTGCCGCAAATACAACAAGGAACTGCCGGGCCTGGTGGTACCCCCCTACCCCGGCGCCAAGGGCAAGGAGATCTACGAAAGCGTCTCACAGCAAGCCTGGCAGGAATGGCAGGCCCAGCAGACCATGCTGATCAATGAGAAGCAGCTCAATATGATGGATCCGGACGCCCGCAAATACCTCATGAAGGAGATGGACAAGTTCCTCAACAACGAGGAATTCGACCAGGCCGAAGGCTATGTGCCTCCGGAAGAGTAATTGCCCCGCGAGTCTTGACTAACAAGGCCCGGACGGGTTTAATACGCGGCTCGCGAAAGTGGCGTCCTCCCGGAATCTATCGATGATTCTGAGCGTTACAAAGCGAAGGTTTTTTTAAGGCGCTCAATTCCAGCACGGTTTTGGGCGTCGCGAGCGAAGGAAGTACGAGGCGAAGGCCAAATCGAATAAGGGAGCTTACATTAGTAAGTGACCGAATGAGATCTTGGGCTTCAACGAAGTAATTCCGAGCGCAGCAGCCCAAAACGCCCAGGTAGCTCAGTCGGTAGAGCAGGGGACTGAAAATCCCCGTGTCGGTGGTTCGATTCCGCCCCTGGGCACCATCTTTTTCTCAAGTTATTACACTGGCATCAACCCCGTCGCTTCTCTTAAATAAAGAGGGAATCGAACCACTGTGGTTAGATGGACTCGCGCATCCATGCGCTCGGGCTTCGCCCAGCCTGCGGCTGTCCAAATTTGTTTCTGACAAATTTGTCCGCCCCTGGGCACCATCTCTTTTCTAAACTCATTACTCTGGCATCAAGCCCTCCGCCTCTATTGAATCAGAAGGAATCGAACCACGTGGTCCCATTTACATCACAGCATTGATCTTCGCTCTGCAATCCGAAAAAATCATCGCCAAGCTCACCATCGATCCCCTGAGCACCATCTTTTTTCTCAAATTATTACATTGGCATCAAACCCGTCGCTTCTCTTAAAACAAGAGAGAATCGAACCACGTGGTCCGCTACAACGGCCCTTCCCGGCTACTCCCGCGCATCCATGATAGCCACATGCACAATGAGCCAGTCCCCTCCTCGTTCTTCAGCAACCAAATGCAGGTGAGTACGGCGCATGGTTTCATCGCTGATGGTGGACGGCCCTCTCTCACCATCTGTAGCTATGTGGATTACTGCAGCATCATCACCCAGGTAGCGCACTGAGATCATTTTCGCGTTCGCCATTTCCTGTTGCGAGACCTTGATGGGCCAGTTAGGAAACAGTCGCTGTTCCAGAAAAACGCTCAACTCATCTTTGCCACGAAACATCCTGGCATAGGCGTTAATCCATTCGGCATCTTCACTAAACAGAGCCATATGTGCCTCGACGTCCTGACTGGCCCAACTATGGGTAAATGCCTCTATCAGTTCATTCACAGCAGCGCGAGTCTCGACTTCGGGGTTACCGACCTCAATGAACTCCATAAGTTGACGCCGCTCAGCCGCAAACACGCTTGTGCTCACGCAGGCCAACATGAAAAAAACCAGTTTAGTTAACGATGTATAGCTAGTCATTTGAATTCACCAGTGTTAGAAATGAAAATGTAACGTGCAAGCCGCCCGCTACGTCTAAGGAAATGTTAGGCATATCTATCACCGGGAGTAGTAAGGAGTCGCAGATTGTCTGGTTTTGTCGCGAGGGGTCCATCCAGCTGGAGTTGGTCCAAGCCGCTGAGAGATAAGGAGACTTTTCACGGCCTCGCCGTGAATGGCCTGGTCGTGGGATGTCTGACGGTACTGTTAACAGTCAGTGACGCATTTGAAACCGGCCACTTTGGCATGGCACATCAGGTCGCACTTTGGCTGACTGTCTCTCTGCTGCTCGTGGCCCAATTGACGGGCGCAAGGTATTTGCTGGGGAAAATTCTGCCGGCGGGCCAATTGCATTCGGCCTTAACCCTGAGTCTCTCCCTGACCATCACCATTTTACTGATGACCGTAGAAATGGGCTGGTTGAAGTACACTCCTTTGCTGCCGAAGCAACCCGATCCTTTCTTCAAGTTTCTCCTGTTTCTGATGCCACCATTGAGTGCCATCTCTTGCCTGATTTTACTGGCACAACACCTGTCCAGGCAGATTCGCACGCTGCAATCACTGGAGTTGAACGCGGCGGAACAAACAAAGCAGAGTGGAAAAGAAGTCACTCAGGCAATTGATGTCACTGACATTAGCTCCATTACACAACACCTGAGTGTGAAACATGTACAGGCCGAAGATCATTACCTGGCAGTAAATAGCCTCGAGCAAAAATTAATGATCAGGGCTCGCATGAAGGACGCCATCCAGTGTCTGAATTCAGTGGATGGTATCCAGGTGCATCGATCGCACTGGGTCGCGAAAGATTACATCAAACGCCTTTATCGGGAAGGCCGTGATTTCAAGCTGGTGCTGCAAGATGAAAGCGTGGTTCCCGTTGCCCGATCCCGAATGAAGGAGCTGCGCGAAGTATTGACAGCACTCACAGCTTAACGCCGCAATGTTTCAACTATTGACCCTGAATAGACAGGGTCAATCATAGACCAGTCGAAGCCGTAGCAATGTTCCCGGCACACTCTGGTTTCGGGCTTGCAACGCGTTGATCCGATTAAAGAATTGGGCAACAGAACTGATGAAAATCCTCGTATCAGTGCTTTGATTGACTACACAGCATCTGTCTACACCCACCCAAGGAAGGTATCATCATCAAGCTCGCTATCGATCCCCTGTGTGGCATATATTTCAAACGCATATTGTTATGGCGAAACAAAACCAATGAACCCTGACCGCTTCAACAGTTCACGCCCCAAACCTCTGATCATATGAATCCCGATTCCGCACCCTTACTTTATTCTTTTCGTCGCTGCCCCTATGCCATTCGGGCCCGCATGGCTATTTATTCGGCGGCTATACCGATTCGAATCGAAGAAGTCTCACTCAAGGACAAACCCCGGGCCTTGTTCGAGCACTCCAGCAAGGGCACCGTGCCGGTACTGGTGGATGGCGATAAAGTGATAGACGAAAGTCTGGAGATCATGCAGTGGGCGCTAGAGCAAAATGACCCGGACAACTGGTATGTCTCGCTCTCACAGGAAGAGCTGAGCAATAGCCATAAGTTGATTCGTGATAACGACGGTGAATTTAAAACCTGGCTGGATCGCTATAAATACGCCGACCGCCACCCTGAACACAGCCAGGAATACTACCGCAATCAGTGCGACAGCTATCTGCAACGGCTTGAGGCGGTCTTGAAGCAACAACCCAGCCTGATAAAGCATGACATAACATTTGCCGATGTTGCGATCTTTCCCTTTGTTCGGCAGTTCTCAATGGTCGAACAGAGCTGGTTTGCCCAGGGTCCGTATCCGAATCTGAATCGCTGGCTGACATCTTTATTGGACTGGCCACTTTTTGTCCGGGTGATGGCAAAAAAGCCTGCAAGTAACGGGGAACGGAAAAAGGGACACTGATAAACTGGCATCCACCAGCTTATCAGTGTCCCCTTGTTTCCAGCCTACCCAGGCCGGCCCATTGAAAAGCCTGCCTGGGATAAGCTCTGGTCGATTGACTACAAACTCTTGAGTCGATCGTCGGGATAGAAAGCCAGCATGAGCTGGTCCTTGATGGAAAGGCGAACGCCCTTGCCTGCACCAGCAGGTCCCACTTCAGCATCGCCGCAGTAGGTACCAAAGACACGGTCCCAGAAAATGATGTCACAACCGTAGTTGGAATCTGCCTGACGTCGCTCCAGTGCATGGTGACAATGATGCTGCTGTGCGGTGGCAAAGAACCAGTCCCACACGGGCATTGAAACCATGGGCAGATTGGCATGATTGAACTTGCCATTCCACATGCCGAAAGCTGCTGAAACGATGAATACTTCATCACTGGCACCCATCAGGGCCAGAGCCATTGGCGTGCCGAGGCCAAGCGCCAGATATTCGAACGGGTGGGTACGGTTGCCGCGCATGGCACTCAACTTGGTCAGGTGATGGTGCGTCGCGTGCATACGCCACCAGAACAGGGACTCATGCTGGATGCGATGCAGCCAGTAATAGGGAAAGCTTGAACATAATCGGATAAACAGCGCGGCACCAATTAGCCCCATAACTGTAGTGGGTTCAAACTGGATGTTCAACGGAGACATATCACGTATTGCCCGGAAGCCTTCAGATACCGGCGTGCGATACAGGTCGGAAATGATCGGCCCCCAGAGCAGACCGCCTGAGGCCATCCAGAACACATCTTCCAACAATTCGTCAGGCTTGAGCAGCCAGGACTTTTTCTTGGCCCAAAAACGCTCGGCGATCAATAGCAAAGGCGTAGAAGAGACTGCAACAACCAGCGTCCACACGCGGTAGTATTCCCCACCCCATTCATTTACCAGAATGGCGGCGGCCAGAAGCATTGAACCCATCACCAGAAGCGGTTGCGGCAATGCCAGGAGGATGTTCCTGGTGTTCCATTCAACTTTACTGCCTTCGGTGACGATCCCTTCTTCGGTGCGCACCAATGGCTTGCCGGAGGGGCCCGTCTCGGGTGATGAGCTTTCCGCCGAGTCAAGCGGGTTAACCATATCAAGAGGATTTATGGATTGATCAGTCATTACTGCTGCTCCTGAACTTTTTGGCTGATATTTTTAATAATTTGATGAATAGCGATTTGCATTGCTGGCTATCTAGCAGGCATTACTACGGCCACAAGTCCCGGTGGTTGCCCACTCAACTTCTCCGTTCTCAATCTTCGGGGTAAGAATATAGGTCACCCCATCCAGGTCGGACTCATCCGTCATCCAGGTCGCAATGATCTGGCCATCGATGACGGAGATCCCATGGGCCTCTTCTGAAACAAGCACCTCATCGGGCAAGCCTGCCTCTCCGCTATCGAGGAACTCCATGTTGGCAGCGCCCCTTGATAACAGAGCGGCCTCTACCGTGTCCTGGATGGGCTCCACCATATTGACCAGTTCCTTATAGCGAAACTCAGCATTCAGACCTTCGTAGCGGTCAAAATTCCTCATCAGATAGAGGACAACCAATACAGCTATAACACCCGCGAATGCGAGCAGGGCCAGCCGCTGTAGCTGATCAGTTTGAGTTTCACTTGAGTCCACAGGTTGCTCTGAGGAGCCGCCCATGTCCGGTTTCTCGCCGATACCGTCACCCAGACCCAGAGCACCCAACTGGGCAACACCCCAGGCCATCAGGATAACGACGAGCGCACCGATAAGCTTGTTATCGCCTTCAAATTCCAGGTAGGTCCAGATGGGAATGCAGATAGCGACCAATGCAAAGCCCATAAGCGCCGGGGGAATTTCTCTCCCGGCGATTTTCACATTACTTCCGAACTTGACCTTCTCTAAAAGGAGATCAAACTTGTCCACCAGATTGTTCCAAGTTTCCATTCCAGTCCCCGCCTCTTTTTGAGACAAAAAACATTGCATTGCACCGAATCTGAGCGCTTTAGCACGATGAAACGCCCAAAACACGCAGAATCATTCAGATGTAGATTTATGGAGCAAATACTGTGCCTAAATAAATAGTGACGCTTGGCACCAGCGCTTTCTGACCCTGCAGGGGCTGCTCACAGACTGCAGCGAAACCTGAAAACATTTCGGAGTAAGGCAGCGCAGGTCCGAAAAACCGCAGCATTCCGGTTGTCATTATTCAGCAGAGACCCATCAAGCCGAGGGTCGCTGCAATCTCCTTGCGTGCCACGCGCAATCCAGACGCCTCAAGAAAGACCCCGGTAGAGCTCGGAGGCATCGACACTGACCGGAAAGCCTGACAAAAAATAAAGCAGTATGCGGGTGCGAAAATTGCATGGTGATGTGCGCCTGCCCCAGCGCAGGACATCTCTAACAGTAAAATTGGAATTCAGCTCGATGACAAAACCACGCACAGGAAACCGGCAGAGTGGGTTCACAACCTCCGAGATGGTTGTCTATCCCATGATAGTAGTAACGCTTTTAGGAGTTGCCTATGGCTTCTACCACAACTCCAGAATTGACGACGCAGTGGCCGCTGCCGTTGATCTGGGGCTGGAGCAACAGGCAATTATTGAAGAGTATTTCGATGCCTACGGCGAGATGCCGCAATCAGAAGCAGATCTCAACCTGCGCTCTTTCAGGCCGGAAGGCATTCTCACCGGTATGGACTACCGGGCGGGTGAGTTGGGAGTACCTGCTGCCGACAAATCGCGCACCGGAACCCTCAGGGCTCTGGTAGATATGACAGAATTTGGTAAGCGATTTGAAGAGATTGAATCTGGCTACCTGCTCATTGCGCGAGCCCAGGACGACGACAGCATCAAATGGGATTGCGTGGCGGATGGGGTCACACCAGATGCCCTGGGTGGGCGCTATTTGCCAGAGACCTGTAGCCGCGCGGAAGATGACGAAGATGAAGAGGGTGAAGGCGAAGGCGACTAGCTGGCAAAAGAGTAATCCCCGCGTCGGGGGTTAGATGGACTCGGACTCCCCTTCGCTCGGGCTTCGCCCAGCCTGCGGCTATCCAAATTTGTTCCTGACAATCTTGTCCGCCCCCGACAGCATCTCATTTCATCATGCATCACTCTGGCATTAAACAGGTCTCATCTATCGAATGTGAGGAATCGAACCACGTGGTCCGGTTTGCATCGCAGCATCTGAGTAAATCCTGCCGCTCGAATAGATCATTACCATCAACATCGATTTCCTGGGCACCATCTCTTTCCAAATCTACAACATCGACATCAAGTCTTCAGAATCTGTTTATCACCGTCACTCCAACCCCGCGAAACTTGTCCATCTCTGGCAGCTCGATTACTGCCTCTTCCAGGCTGATAGTTTTCCCTGTCAGTTTCCCGGGCTGCAAAATTCCGTTTGCTATCATCGACATCAGCTCCGGATATCTATGTGCTTGCATTCCATGGGAACCCAGAATTTCCAACTCATGAGCAATAATTTAATCCATGGGTACAGAAGGTGAACTCATATCACCGAGCATTAAACCAACCTGGATATGTTTACCGCGTTTACGCAAGCTCTCGATTGAGTTGACGCAGGTTACGGGGTGGCCAAGGGCTTCGACTGACAGGTGAGCGCCGCCCTGGGTAATCTCTCTTACCACTTCGGGCACTGAACCCACTCTTGCAGCATTGATCACTGCATGTGCGCCCAGTGATTTTGCAAATTCAAGCTTTGCATCATCCAGATCGACCGCAACCACTTTTGCATTTTTGGCGCAGGCAATCATGATGGCGGAGAGGCCGACGCCGCCACATCCGTGTACAGCTACCCATTGCCCGGCTCTAACCCTGCCTTGATCAACCACAGCCCTGAAAGAGGTGACAAATCTGCACCCCAGGCTGGCTGCAGTCTCAAAGTCCATACTCTCGGGCAGGCGAACAAGATTGGTGTCAGCGAAATCGATAGCGACGTACTCCGCAAAGGAACCCCAATGAGTGAATCCGGGCTGGAACTGATGATCGCAAACCTGAAGATTACCAGATACGCACTGCGGGCAGTCTCCACAGCCGCAAACGAAAGGTAGGGTAACCCTGTCCCCAACGCGCCAATTACTGACATCTTTACCAACTGCCTCGATCACGCCTGCCAGTTCATGGCCAGGTACATGGGGCAAACGGATATCTGGATCGTGCCCCATCCAGCCATGCCAATCACTGCGGCAAAGCCCGGTTGCTTTGACCTCAATCACAACACCGTGATCCCTGGGACTTGGGTCTACCACTGTCTCAATAGCCAATGGCTCGGCAAAACGCCTGTAGATAGCTGCTCTCATGCATACAGCTTAGATCAAGCATCAGATTTATGCAGCCAAGGGAGCTGACAATCAAACATTGTGAGCAAGCAGGCTCACCACAATAGCCAATCCACTCCCGTGGTCAGAGCACTTTAATTCTGAAACCTCCTGGCCGGCCGCCCAGCCCTTTCTGCCTGCGAAATAAACTGCTTCATTGGAAAAAGCGTCTCGCAGCACGCAAAACCCCCTCTATCAGCAACAACTTTGGATTTTGCTTGCCAGACCCAGGGTTATTCCGGGGACCTTGATACTGCACAGAACCCCATAGAGAAGAGAAATCCAGAGCGCTGGTTATTGCCTCAGTGCATCCAGTTAGTGAGAGTGGAGGAGGACAACTGCCTCGGCTGATGCACTGTATTGGTGCATTTTTACCAAATACCAGTGATCTCAAGCGCTTGCGGCGGCGTATTGGTAGTGAGAACGGGTAAAAATGTCACATCTGCTCGACAATCCGTAACATTTATCTACTTGCAGTCCGAAGCGCAAATCAGCACTATTATGGGCTGTAATTCATACACAGAGCGTCCCTTTTGAGAAATCACGCCCAGCGTCTCAAAATACCTTGCCCACAAGAGGATTTGAAAAAATGGCGTATAAAAAAGCCCTAAGTGCACTGCTGGTATCCGCAGTGTTGCCGGCTCTTGGCAATGCTCAGGAAGCCGATCATCCACCGACTTATGCCAAGGAGGTGTCCCGGATAATTCAGGAAAATTGTCAGGTCTGTCACCAGCCTGGTCAGATCGGCCCCATGTCATTCACCAGCTATGAAGAAGTACGCCCCTGGGCACCGCTTATTCAGCTCAAGGTAGCCTCCCGTGAGATGCCCCCGTATCACTACGATACACACACCGGTGTGCAGGCTCTCAAGAATGACTGGCGCCTGTCGGAAGAAGACATCAACACCGTCGTAGAATGGGTTAACGCCGGTTCTCCTTTCGGTAACGCCGAAGACCTGCCGCCACCGAAGCAATTCCCCAATATGGGTGAATGGCGTCTGGCCGCTGAACTCGGCCAACCGGATCACACCATCAAGTCCACAGCCTGGGATGTTCCCGCTGAAGGTCAGGATCTGTGGTGGAAGCCGATTGTTGATTCCGGCATCGACGAAAGCCGCTGCATCAAAGCCGTTGAGACTCTTCCTTCTGCAGCCGCTATTGGTTCAACTCACCACGCCAACTCGCACTTCAAGGTTCTGAACGAAGAAGGTGAGTGGGTGAATGGTGACCGCCTGTCCGAGTTTGCCATTGGTAAACTGGGTGAGAAGGTGCCCAAAGGCGCATGCCGCCGTGTACCGGCCAACTCCAAAGTAGAGTGGGAGATTCACTATTTCCCTGATGGCAATGCTGTACCCAATGATCAGGTAACTGTTGGTATCTGGTACTACGACGAAGAAGACGAGTTCGTGGAAGAGGAAAGCTATCCTCAGGACCTGCGCGCCTACTTCATGTCTGCCGGTGGCGACTACATGATTCCCCCTCATGGCACGCTCATGACCCAGGGTTTCCGCTCTTTCGATCACCCGGTTCGCATCGACAGCTGGCAGCCGCATATGCACCTGCGTGGTGTAGCCATGTCGCTGGAGGTATTCGATCCCAAGACAGGCCGCAAGGAAACGCTGAGCCAGGCGTCCAACTGGACTTCTGCCTGGAACCACAGCCACACCTATGAGGAAGGCTATCAGCCGCTGATTCCTGCTGGCGCCACTCTGATCATGACTGCCTGGTACGACAACACGGCTGACAACCCCATGAACCCTGATCCCGATCAGTGGGTGGGTGCTGGCCAGCGTACTACTGATGAGATGTCCCATGCCTGGATCGCTATTTCTCACCTCGACCAGGAGGCTTACGAAAAGCTTCTGGCTGAGCGTGAAGAGCGAGACAACAGCAGCGTTGCAAGTCTGGGTGGTGCTGATTGATGAGATTGTCGATTAAAACCAGACTTTTGTTGCCAATGATGATGGGGCTGCTTGCAGCCCCTCTTCACGCTCAACTGCCTGAACACCGGCAAGAGTACCAACTGGCGACACGCAGTACGGATGGAGAGTTTGTAGCCCCCATGTTTAACGGCTGGATTGCAAACGAAGATGGTTCTGTAACCATGATCTTCGGCTTTGCCAACCGCAACCGTTCAGAAGCAACTGATATTCCGCTGGGGTCCAATAACAAGCTGGAGCCTGAGCAGTTTCAAGGTGCTCAACCCACTCATTTCCCCGTCTACAATCGGGGCGGGTTTGTAGGCATTCAGGAACGTGGTGCCTTTGCCGTGACTGTCCCTGCAGACATGGAAGGTACCGAAGTTATCTGGACGCTGACGTCACCCAATGGAACCAGCTGGTCTATCCCTGGCCGTGCCACGTCACCCGCCTATGAGATGAGCCCCGCCGG
Source organism: Pseudomonadales bacterium (assembly GCA_022763285.1). Classification (GTDB taxonomy): domain Bacteria; phylum Pseudomonadota; class Gammaproteobacteria; order Pseudomonadales; family Pseudohongiellaceae; genus UBA9145. Next base: position 12,634 of record JALEHB010000255.1, read on the forward strand.
CATGGCCGCAGGCTCACAAAACCCGGCTATTCGTGTTGAAATGGACGGCGAAGAGTCCACCGATCCGGTAGGCATCTATGCCGAACGCCAGACTGTTTCCGTGGGTGAGCCGCTGAATCTGTCCGCCTATATCAAGGACCGTGGAGTACGGCATTTGTATGTGGAGGACGATGAGCCTCTCTACTACCCACTCGGCACCTATTGGGTGATGCATCAGGGCCCTGCCACGCCAGAGTTTGAAACCCAGGAGATTCGCGGCAGCCAGCGCGCAGCCACAAACCCCGGTGATCCAACCAAGGCCGAATGGTCTGAGGTTGAAACCGACGTGACTTTCTCAGAACCCGGTGACTATGTTATCCGCCTGCGTGTGGATAACTTCCAGGCACCAGACAGTCAGTTCGACAATGTTTGCTGCTGGTCCAACGCTTACTTTCCGGTAACCGTTAACCCGTAAACGTCACAATGGACAATGTGCAAGCAGTCATTGCTTGCACATTGTTGATTAAATCTCCTCCCTTCGATCTCCCACCCTCTATTGCTACTCCCGGAACTTCGCTCTATGGCAGGCGAAAAATAGTATCGAGCTGCTTGCTCTTGGCACTGTGGCTATTTTTCCCGGCATCGGATTCTCAACTCTGTTGATCAAACACGCGCATTACCTGGAAACACTATCCATTAAGGCTACATGGCTGGCCTGGTAAGCCGGGCGACTACGCAAGCGCTCGACATAAGCAGCCACCTTCCCTGACGCCTCAATCAGCCCAAAAGTGACTGAGGAATCCAGCAAAGCACCAAACACAACATCGGCAGCACTAAACTGCCTGCCCAATGCCCAATCAGTCTCGGGAACAAGTTCGTTGATGGTAGCCATAATACGGCTCATATCTCCCCAGCCAGCAGATCCTGGCTCGGAATGCTCCAGACCCAATGCCGCCAGGGTGATGGCTGGCTCCAGGGTATTACCGGCAATAAACAAATAGCGGTAGTAGACCCCTCGTTCGAATGTTCCAGGTTTTGGCGCCAGTCCTTTTCCAGGAAACTTGTCTGCCAGATAGGCACAGATAGCAGCTGTTTCAGTCACCACCGTTTCACCATCCACCAGTGCTGGCACCTTCTGCATGGGATTGATGTGCCGATAGGCAGGCGCTTTGTTCTCCCCTGCCTCGATATCTACAATGATCTGCTCACAGGGCACGGCCAGTTCCTTCAGCATCCAGTCTGTGGTGGCTCCCCTGCTCATGGGATTGAAGTAGTGTTTCATATGGCTCTCCTGTATAAAATCTGCGCGTTTGCCTGCATGGCTGCCAGAGTGAATTCATTAAGTCTGACCCGTGATTCGGCTCAAACCCGGGCGACAAAAGCAGGATATAGCTATATATGTCGCTTTATGACATATTTAATCCATGGTTAAACTCAGCTTCGAACAAAGGCTGAACCGGCGCGAGCGCCTGATTGGTTTGCTTCGGTCAGAGGATTACTGGACAAGTAGCCTGCTGCGAGAGCGTCTCGGGGTCAGTCAGCGCACCCTGATGCGGGATCTGGCGGAGTTAAGAGAAGCCGGGTACCCCATCGATTCAGAGCGAGGGCGCGGAGGGGGTGTGCGACTGCAAGGACGATGGGGAATCGACCGACTGCAGCTCAGTCATCAGGAAGTCGTTGAACTGGTGCTGGCCCTGGCAGTGGCGGAGTCCATGGGATCACCGCTGCTCACCGACAATCTGCAAAGCCTGCGGCAAAAATTGTTTCAGGCCTTCCCTCAGGAGCAGCGCCGCAGGGTCAGCTCTATTCGCAAGCGCATCCTGTTGGGCGAGTCGGCCGCAGATCATATTGCCTCTGCCTACAAGGCACCCGGGAAGAAAGTATCCGAAGCTATCTCTGAAGCATTCCTGCAGCAACGTTGTCTTGAGATTGAATACCAGAGCGAAGCCAAAGGAAAAACCCGTCGTGTGATTGAAGCGCACTACATCCTTCTGGTTTGGCCCATCTGGTATATCCTGGCCTGGGATCATTTGCGGGATGCGCCGCGGGTTTTTCGAACAGACAGGGTCAGAACAACCCGGCAAATCGATAACAGCTTCAAGCTTCGTCCCAAAGACCTGTACGTTGATCAATACACGCCCTTGATGCAGTCCATCTAGCCGCAGACGCACAACGATCAAAGTTCAGAAATGGCGACTGCCGTGTATACCCTGGCAGCAGCGCATTCGTCTGGCGCCGTCAGACCAACACAAACTGCCCCATCATCCCCCGGTCCTCATGCTCCAGAATATGGCAGTGATACATATAGGGGTTGTTCTCGTCCGTGTAGTCGGTGAAACGCATGATCAGACGCAGCAGCTCGCCTGGTTTTACTTGCACGGTGTCTTTCCAGCCCATCTCATGGGCTGGCGGTGGATTGCCGCCACGGTCGAGAATCTGGAACTGGCCATTGTGTATATGGAAGGGATGCATCATGGGTGAGTTGTTGCTGACTTCCCATATCTCGGTGGTATTCAGTGGCACCCGTTCGTTGATGTAGTTCATGTCCATCACCCGGCCATTGATCGCATAGTTGCCACCCCCGGCGCCACCGCCAGTACCATTGCGAGGGCCGTCGCCAGGCCCCCGGTCTGCCCCGCTGCGCATGCCATTGCCCATATTCAGACGAAAGCTGCGGGTATTGCTGGCGGCAGATTCCGGCAGCCGATAGATTTCGGTCAATGACCCGGGTAATGGCGCACGGTCTTCCAGGCTGGACTCGCAGTGCAAGGCCAACAGATTGAAGGCTTCGCTATTGAGTTCATTCAACATGCGCGGCATGGCACCGGGGAAAGAAACCGGCTGCACTTCCCTGCCCAGGCTCAGCAGATTCACCGATTCGCCAGGGCTGAATCGCACAATGATCTCGGCTCGTTCGGCCGGCGCCAGCGACAACTCGGTCATGGGCACCGGGCTTTCCAGCAAGCCACCATCACCGGCAATCATCTCGAATTGTCGCCTGTCACTGAGCGCCACCCGGAAAGTTCGGGCATTGGCTGCATTCAAGAGGCGAAACCGCACCAGTCGCGTGCTCGGTCGAAACTGCGGCCGCCAGCTACCGTTGACCAGAATCGTGTCACCCATTTGCCCCATGACGATATCTTCATAACGGTTCAGATACTGGAACTGACCGTCTCTGCCGAAACGCCGATCCTGAAGAATCAGCGGAATGTCATCCACGCCATATTCACCGGGCAGATCCGCCGGGTGTTCTTCATCATCCACGATGATCATGCCGGCCAGGCCCTTGTACACCTGCTCGCCGGACTTATGCATCACATGGGAGTGATACCAGTAGGTGCCGCCATACTGAATGACTTCAAAACCGGGATTCCAGGTTTCACCGCTGGCGATGGGTTGATGGGGCCCACCATCCTCTGTCGGAGGCAGATGAAAACCATGCCAATGCAAGGAAGTCTCTTCCTGCAGGGAATTGGTGACAGCAAAGGCGACCCGCTCGTAACGACTGAAACGTAGCGTAGGTCCAAGATAGCTGCCATTGATGCCATAGGTAGCAGTCAGTTGACCAGGCAGAAATTCTGTCTCGGCGGATTCCAGATTCAGCGAGAATCGCCGGGCTTCGGAATCAGGCTCGCCAGAATACAGAGGGGGAATTTTGAGAGGATTAAGGTCGCTCCCATCATTCTGCGATCTGCCAATTAACGGGAGTCCGGCCAGGCCTGTGCCAATCAGATGTAATGCTTGTCGACGGGTAATCATTCTCTTTCACTTGCTACTGCGGCTTTATACTTTAGGGCTCAGTACATAGCAGGCCAGATGGTGGAATCAGGCGATATGCACAGATAATCCTGTCATATTGCGAAGTCTACACGCCTTGGAGCCATCTTCCGGATTACCGTTACCACTTGTTGCAAAGCGATAGAGAAATCTATTCCGCTACCCCGTTATCGCCAATGAACCGGAAGCCGCTGCACCCAGCTTGCCGCGAACCAGCAGGGCAACCACGATGGCACAGGCGAGGTAGGGAAAAGCTGTGACTGTATACCAGCGCTCTGTATCTGCCAGATTACTCAACAGGGCCACACTGGCAGTCACATTAAACAGCAAATGCAGTAACACCACATGCACCAGCGAATGGGGTGCCAGAGACTGGGCTGATGCCATTAACAAAGCATAGGCCAGGACATGCACGACAAAGATCAGAAATGGAATCTCACTCTGGGGAGAGGCGATGGCCCACAGGGGTGCATGCCACACTGCCCAGATCAGCCCCACGGTTATCGTTGCCGCCAACCAGCCAAACTTCGCCTCGAAAGCCGGCTGCAAAAAACCCCGCCAGCCCAGCTCCTCACCCAGAGGCCCGAGAAAAAGATTCAGTGCCAGCAACAGGAAAATCAGGCTCGGGCTGAACTCCCGGAAACTGATTGTCTGCCAGTTGGGAATAATGGCCGCGATCAGGATCAGCAAGGGGATGGCTACAATGGCCCAGCTCAAACCCAGCCCACGGAAAGCCAGCAGCCGGGAAAGCAAGGCAGACAGCTCGGCATTGGAGGCGGCCAGTATCATCGCCATGACACTGGGGCTCCAGATTGCCAGCAACCAGA
>JALEHB010000031.1 GCA_022763285.1 Pseudomonadales bacterium
ACAGGTGTCACATCCACCGGCTCGCGCAGTAGTGCGCGCAGAAATCGGTCATTCTTTAAACTCAAACCATTCTCCCACAATCTGTTGGCCGTCACCGCCAAGCCGGTGCCGCGAAGGGCGCAATTCTACACGAGCCCGGCAGGCTCGGAAATGATAACGCCAGGAGTCAGGTGCTGGATTGCCCGGTCGGCTACCGGGGCAGGCTGCGGATAGCAGACTGGATATCAGCAATACTGCGCACCCAGGGCTGCAATTCACGCAGGGCGGCGGGCAGCCTGTCGATGGCTTGCTGGGCTGACGCTCGCTCACTGTAGTTTCCGGCCACCACAACAAACCAGGGTTGGCCCCGGAAGCGACTCTCAAAATAGCCAGCATCAGGGAGCTGCGGATAGCGGGCCAGAAATTCACCGATCTGCCGGGCCGAGCTGGCGCCCATGATCTGAATGGCATAATTGCCGGGAGGATAGGACAGCAGAGCTTGCTCAAACTCGCCATAGGCACTGTCTGACAACTCAGGTACTGGCGAGAAGGCCTGTGCCGATGCTGTTGCCTGCGCTTCGCTGGAAACATCAGCGGGCGCTTGCTGTGCCGGCGCAGTTTCCTGTCGGTCAGCATCAGCCGGCGCGGCATCAACGGCCACCACCGAGGTCGGCCCATCGGCAGATGATGACTGTGGCGAATCCGTTTCCTGCGGGGATTGTCCGGCCGCCGACACGGCGATCTGGCGCTGCCGGGAACCCTCGCTTACCGGTTCGGGGTCAGAGGGTTGCACCAACAGCACCAGCAACAGCAATCCTGCCAGACCTCCGGCCAGTGCCCAGTAGTTTTGCCCGAGCCGCCACAGCGAACTGATTCCCTGCTTGCGGTCATCCCCTTCCCCGGCAGTAGTCTCTCGTTCCAGGGCGGCACGGAATTTGGCACTCAATTGAGCCGGTATGCCGCCAGCGGCTTCATGTATTCGTCCCAGTTCCTCACCACCCAGTGGCAGGGGCTTGCGGTAGCCAGCCAGCGACAATTTGAAGCGCAGGTAATCGAAACTGTCCTCGCCACTGAATGCTGGCAGGGAAAAATCATGATGCAGTTTGCGTTGGGATTCAGGAAGATTCGTCAGCAACAGCTTCTTCAGTTGTTCTTCCCCCAGCAGCAAGGCGGCAAAGCCACCACCGGAGTTACGCCGCAACAGGGTAAACAGGACCTTGTAAACCTCACTGGCCAGTTCATGGGCATCATCCACCACCAGCACCAGAGAGCGCCCTTCGAGCGCCAGGTCGTTGGCAAACTGGCAGAGGCTGTCGATGGCCCGGGATTTCTCGACGGCACTGACTTCCAGCCCCACAGCAGCCTGAATCTGTTCCAGGAATTGCTCGGGCCCCATAAACAGGCTGCCCTGAATCTGCACACAGATGACATCCTTGCCAAAGGCATCTGCCAGGGCTGTTGCCAGGCTGGTTTTACCAGACCCTGGCGCACCGCTCACCGACAACAAACCACCACCATGGCTGGCCTGCTGGACCAGCGCGGACAATAATTCCCCTCGCCCGGCGCCAGTAAAGAACTGCCGGTTAGTGGAATCCGGAGCAAAGGGATCGAAATCCAGCCCCAGCTTGTCGCTAGCGTTTGTCATCGGGCCTGTGCAAATCGTTACTGCTTACAGGCAGAGTTGATCTTGAGCCTGCAAGGTTTCCTGTAAAAGTTGCGGATCGACTCCGCCTTCAATGACGGCTTCGCCGATAGCCTTGAGCAGTATGAAGCGGATCTGGCCCTGCTCGGCTTTCTTGTCCGAGGCCATCAGATCCAGATACTGCTCAACTGATATATCGGCCGGCGGAATCACCGGCATACCGTATTTGTTTTCCAGCACCTGGCGCACGCGCTGCGCATCAGCACCATCAAGCCAGCCCAGGCGCCTGGACAAATCACTGGCCATGACCATGCCCATGGCCACTGTTTCACCGTGCAACCAGGTACCATAGCCCGTGGCGGTCTCAATGGCATGGCCGAAGGTATGCCCCAGATTCAGCAGAGCCCGCAGCCCCCCTTCCCGTTCATCCCGGGCCACTACGTCCGCCTTGATCTCGCAACATCGACGCACTGCCCGGGTCAACTCCGCTGGCGCCAACTGGCTGACCGCCGCGGCGTTTGCTTCAAGCCAGTCGAAAAACGGCGAATCGATAATCAGACCATATTTCAGTACTTCCGCCAGCCCTGCCTTGATTTCCCGTTCCGGCAGACTCTTGAGCACATCGCTGTCAGCCAGCACACAGACCGGCTGATAAAAGGCACCGATCATGTTCTTGCCAAGCGCATGATTAACACCGGTTTTGCCACCTACCGAGGAATCTACCTGCGCCAGCAGGGTAGTGGGAATCTGCAGAAAGGGTACGCCGCGCTGGTAGGTGGCAGCGACAAAACCGGTGATATCTCCAATCACACCACCACCGAGGGCCACCAGGGTAGTCTTGCGATCGTATTTTCCGGCCATCAGTTGGTCATAAATACCGTTCACGGTTTCCAGATTCTTGTGGGCCTCACCATCGGGCAGGACAATGACTTCCGCCACTTGATCCCCCAGCAGAGCCCGGGTCTTCTCCAGATAGAGCGGCGCCACCACATCGTTGGTGATGATGACTACCCGGCCCTTGCCCAGATGCTCCCTGACCAGCTCCGGACGGCCCAGCAGGCCCGCACCTATATGAATGGGGTAACTTCTTTCACCCAGCTCTACCCTTACGGTTTCCATGCTCAACTCTCTTTGGCTTTCTCTGCTTTGGCTTTCTCTGTTTTTGCTTTTTGTGCCGCCGGCTCCTCGCCCATGGCGGCAATGCGTTTACTGATATCCACGCTGACTGTGCGCGGATTTCGGCGATTGGTATCGACGATGATGTCCGCGACTTCACGGTATAGAGGATCGCGAATCTTCATCAATTCACGGATCTTCTTCTCCGGATCCGGGGTCTGCAGCAGGGGCCGGTTCTTGTCACGACTGGTTCGCTCTACCTGTTGCCGGATAGAGGCCCGCAAATAGACCACGACGCCACGTTTGGCCAGACGCTTGCGATTCTTCTCAGCCAGCACCGCCCCGCCACCGGTAGCCAGCACAATTCTCTTGCGCCGACTGAGTTGGTCAATCATGCGAGCTTCCCGGATGCGAAAGCCGTCTTCACCCTCAACATCGAATATCCAGGGGATATCGGCGCCAGTGCTGGCCTCGATTTCCCGGTCAGAATCAAAGAACTGCAAGCCCATGATTTCTGCCAGTACCCGACCGATGGTGGTTTTGCCGACCCCCATGGGGCCAACCAGAAAGACGTTGTCCAAACGTTTCATAAGCGAGATTCGTCAATAACGGGGGCGCCTATTGTACTTGCAAACCGCAGGGAAGGCTTGTCTGGACAGCGAGATTTTCAGGGCATAAAAAAGCCGGATCGGGATTAAATCCCGATCCGGCCCGGTTTACTTCAGTCGCTGCCTGACTATGCAGACACTTCCTAGCGAATGGCAATGTCCGCAATGATCTTCGGTGTAATGAAGATCAGCAGCTCTGTGCGACGGCGCTCGCTGTTGGTCCGCTTGAACAAACGGCCTACATAGGGAATATCCCCCAGCAAGGGTGTCTTGGTCTCGATGGTGGTGTTCTCCTCGCGGAACACACCGCCGAGCACAATGGTTTCACCATCGTTTACCAGCGCACTGGTGGTCACTTCATTGGTATTGATGGCCGGCACATCACCAGAGCCTGCCGCCACTGAATCCTGCTGAATCTGCAGTTCCATGTTAATGCGGCCGTCCGGGGTAATCTGCGGCGTCACCTGCAGGGACAATACGGCATCCTCAAATTCGGTGGTTGAACCACCGGCTGTGCCACCTGCCTGGGATTGATAGGGAATGCGCACACCGGAGCGAATCTCGGCAGTGACCTTGTCCTGGGTTGTCACCTTGGGACGGGCAATCACCTCGCCGTTACCGCTGCTTTCCAGTGCCGACAATTCCAGTTCGATCAAGCCGCTGCTGCCGGTATAACCGATTGAGAATGAAGAGGCATCGGTCGAGGCGACCCCAAGATCCACTGCCAGTGCATCAGGGAAATTAATTTCACCGGCCGGGATAGGCACACTGGCAATGGCCTGATTGACCAGGGTCTCGATGAGGCTGGGATCAGTGCCAGCCCGCAGACCTTCGATACGCGCCTGCTCACCGGCTATCAGTGCTTCCTGAATGGCAATTTGACGTTCTACCTGATTATTATGTTCCTGTACCGTGCTTGCCTGGGAGCCACCATAGCGCCAGTTGTCGCCTGTTGGCAGACTGCCACCGCCACCCCAGCGAATACCCAGATCACGACCGAAATCCGTCGACACATTGACGATTCGTGCTTCGATCAGCACCTGGCGCACGGCCACGTCCAGACGCGCCAGCATGGCTCGCACTTCTTCCAGTTTGTCTTCGGTATCACGGACGATAATGATATTGGTGCGCTCATCAACCGTCGCCGTACCGCGGGCAGACAGAATACCGCCACCACCGCCAGCCACTGCTGTGGCACCACCGGCTTCACCACCGCCGCCAGGAGCCGGAGCTGCGGCACCACCGCCACCACTCTCACTGCCGGTCAGCAGCGCCATGATGTCATTGGCATTGGCGTAATTGACCTGCACAAATTCGGTATACAGCGGCGCCAGAGCCTGGGCCTGCTGCGCCTGTTGCAACTCCATCTGGTCCTGGGCCGCAATTTCGTCTGCCGGGGCCACGTACAGCACACTGCCTTCCAGTCGGCTGTCCAGATTCTGTGTGCGCAGCACCATTTCCAGAGCCTGATCCCAGGGCACGTTATTCATCTCGATGGTGATATTGCCGGTCACTGCATCGCCGGCCACCAGATTGAATTCGTAATAGTCAGCCAGAATCTGCAGCACCGAGCGCACCGGAATGTCCTGGAAAGACAGACCCGTCACTTCGCCCGTGTAAGCTGCGGTGGCATCGCCGCCGGTGATATCCAGCGCCGGCGGCCGCACACTGACCGTGTACTGGCTACCGGTCTGATAGGCCACATATTCGTAGGCGCCATCGACATCGATTACCACGGTCGCCCGACCGGATTGACCCAATACGTCCACGGTGGACACACTGGTGGCAAAATCGCTGACATCGAAACGGCGGTTGAGATCATCCGGCACATCGGTATTCATGAATTCCACATAGACACGGGCGCCAACCTGTTCGACACTGCCGATGACTTCATCGCTGGACAGCTCGATCACCACCTGACCTTCTTCTTCATCGCCGCGACGGAAATTGACATCGGTGATGGCATTCTGATCGCCGCCACTGATTCCGGTGAATACTTCAGCAGAACCAACCACGCCGCCGGAAGCACCACTGTCATTACCTACCTGAATAGTAATGGTATTGCCGCTCAAATCGGTTTCATAGTTCACCAACTGGTCGAGGTTAACCACCAGCCGGGTTCGTGAACCATCATCCAGAACCATGACACTCTGGGCATTATTGGAATCGATATTAAAACGTTGCTGACTCAGACCACTGGCCACTCCCATGAGGTCCAGGGAGATCCTGGCAGGATTATCCAGCACAAAACCACTGGGCTCCGGTGGCTGACCGTCGAAGCTCAATTGAATCTCAATACTGTCTCCCGGCAGATTGGCAAAGCCGATGCTGTCCAGGGTCACGGACTGCTGCGCGAACACATTTGTCGACAGCAGACAGGCCAGCAGGAACTGACAGGCTACCCCGACAGCTCGACCCAAGGCCGATGACTTTGTTGTTAAATTGAGCAATCTATTATTCATAAACATGTTGGTAACCTCGGCTCACGCATTTATTGCAACGTGAGGGTCTGTGGCCTTTCTACCCAGCCTCCACTGCCACTGGGTACAATTTCAATAAGACTGACCTGTGTTTCAGTTATTTCTTCTATACGTCCGTGATTGCGGCCCATGTAGTTGCCGACAGCGACGCGATGGACTTCACCGAAGGAATCTTCGATCAGGGCCTGAAAATTGCCACCGCGAACCAGCATCCCGACCATGTTCAGGCTGCTCAGGGCATGGTTTTCAAGCGCTTCCCGGGGTCGGTCGAAATCCGGTTCCACGTCCTGTGACATCAATGCCACCGATTCGCCATCCACGATCAGCGGCACCTCAAAGGGGCTGCGCATGGAAGCCGCACTGTAAATAAAGCCTTCATAGGGAACGAATTCCGGCACTGGCTCTACTTCCGCCCCGGGCCTGGATTTCACTTCCACTACGAAGGACTGCAAATCCTGGAAATTATCCACCCGATTACAGGCAGCAAGCAGCAGGGTCAGCCCCAGCAGGCCCAAAATTCGCAATGGCAGGCGCAGTACTTGCATCTACTGAACACCCCCTTCTTCGTTCACATCGCGATAGCGATAGGTGCGTGCCTCAATATTCATATTGAGGAATGAATCCTGGCGGGTTGTGATAGCAAAATCATGCAGGGTCACAATTCGGTCGAGACTCGCCACACCGCTGACAAAAGTACCGAAGTCATGGTAGTCACCAATCACATCGATATCGATTGGCAGCTCAATGTAGAACTCCTGGGTGACTTCGTTTTCCAGGGCAATGTTGTCAAACTCCAGCCCGCTACCTACGCCGGTTTCGGTGACATCATCCACCAGGCCCGGCACCTCGGTTTCGGAGGGCAATTGCAGCAACAACTCCTCGAATGACTCTTCCATTTCCACCGTTTGCGCCCGATAGGCTTCAAGATTGGAGGCCAGGAAGGCCTTTTGCTCAAACTCGACCCTGAGCTGGGTTTCATCGGTTGCCACTGTCTGCAGTTCGGTTTGCAGATTCTGGATATGAAAGAAAAACCCTGCTGTCAGCACCGCACCGAAAATTACGATGGTGATCAGCACCTTGACCGCAACTGGCCATACACCGATGGTGTCCAGATCGGTCAGATCATTCCAGTCAAAATTCTTTAAGTCGTCGGTTATGCCGCTAAATAAAGACATCTGTCACCTAGACTCCCTGATCTTCTTGCTGATTCGGAAGTTCCAGAGTCAGCGAAAGAGAAAAAGTAAACGCATCTGCCAGGGTATCCTGGGATACTTCTGCAGCGGAGATATCGCTCAGGTTTGCTGCAGTAAACCATTCGGAATCATCGAGCCGACGCATCAATTCAGTAATTCGACCATAGGACTCTGCCACTCCTTCGATTGAAATGGCATCGCCGTTGCGCTCCAGTGTTTCGTAATAAACACCTTCCGGCAGTGTCCTCACCAGTTCGTCAAAGATACGCACGATTACCGGGCGCGTACCCTGAAGATCGGTGATGACGCTCATGCGCGCACGAATATCTTCCTTCTGCTGCT